>JAJZLP010000038.1 GCA_021803325.1 Actinomycetes bacterium | reverse complement strand
GTCCACGCCAGCCTGGCGAAGCCGGCGACGGCCTCGCTGGCCCGGCCCCGCCGTCGGTCCGAGCAGGACACGATCGCCAGCAGCGCCCAAGGCGGCATCGACGACCAGACCTGCGGCGTCCACCTGGAGATCGGGGCTCGCCGCGGGAGCCGGCTGAAGAAGCGTTGACGCTGGCGTGCCAGGCACGCTGCTGGACGAGATCGACGGGCCCGGCGGTCCCGCACCGTGCTCGGGACCTGCTGCGACCGTCGGCGCGAACGGCCGGCCATGGCCCGTTCCACGAGCTTGGTCCCCTCCCGCACGGGCCGCCGGCCAGTCCACGCCCTGCCGGTCGACGGCACGCCCGTCTCCCCAGCGGTCAGCAGCATGCGCGATCAACACGTCGGCCACCTCGGCCACGGTGCAGGCCACGCCCTCGGCAGCCAGCGACGTGACCGCTTTGCCGGTGATGCCGCACGGCACGATCCGGTCGAACCAGGTGAGGTCCGGGTGCACGTTGAGCGCAAGGCCGTGCATCGATCGGCCGCGGGCCACCTTGGTGCCCACCGCACAGATCTTGCGGGGGTGCGGGCCATCGGCGTCGACCCACACACCTGGGAACCCGCCAAGCCGCCCGGCCCGGAGACCGAGATCACCCAGCGCGTCGATGACGACCTGCTCCATGGCCTCGACATGGCCGGGAACGGCTCTCGACCCGAACGGCACGGTGAGGATGGGGTAGACGACGAGCTGGCCCGGCCCGTGGTAGGTCACGTCCCCACCCCGGTCGGTCCGGACGAGCTCGGCTCCGACCTCAGCCGGATCGACGAGCACGTTGGCGGGGTCGCCGTGGCGACCGAGGGTGAAGACGTGGGGGTGCTCCAAGACCAGCAGGTAGTCCTCGTCGCTGCGATCGTGCAGCGCACGCTGCAGGGCGTAGGCCTCCGTGTACGGGACGCGCCCGACGACCCTGACCCGCAGCACAGCGGGCCGAGCCGGTCCTCCGGGCGGCGGTGGGGCGGTCACGGCGGCGGCGCTCTGGGCTCCGCCGACCATCACAGCTCCGCAGACCAGTCGTGCTCCGCCAGCATCTCGGCCACGTCGTGCAGGAACGCCGCTGCATATGCGCCGTCGACGGCACGATGGTCCCATGTGAGCGACAGCAGCCCCACGGCATGGATGGCCACTGCCTCAGATCCGTCGTCCAGGGTGACCGCCACCGGGCGCCGTTTGACGGTGTCCGTCGACACGATGCCCACCTGAGGCTGGTTGATGATCGGCGCGGTCATGAGCGTGCCGAACGGCCCCGGGTTGGTGATGGTGAAGGTGCCCCCAGCCAGGTCGTCGGGGCTGAGCCGCTTGGAGCGGGCCCGGTCGGCCACATCGTGGATCCGCCGAGCCAACCCTCGCACGGTCAGTTCGTCGGCGCCGTGGACGACGGGCGCCACCAGACCCTCG
This sequence comes from Actinomycetes bacterium, assembly GCA_021803325.1. Lineage (GTDB taxonomy): Bacteria > Actinomycetota > Acidimicrobiia > Acidimicrobiales > UBA8190 > JAJZYI01. The sequence continues at coordinate 6,061 of JAJZLP010000038.1, read as the reverse complement.
AACGACAGGTCCACGGCGATGCCCAGATTGACGCGCCGGTGCACGATCAGCTCGTCGTTGCCCACCGAGGCATTCAGATGCGGCCAGCGGTGGAGCGCCTCGACGGTCGCCCGGGCGACGAACGGCAGGTAGGTCAGGCCGAACCCCTCCTCGGCCCGGAAGCGCTCGCCGTGTGCTCGGCGAACGCGTTCCACCACCTCCATATCGGCCTCGACGACCACCAGTGTGTGCGCCGATGTTGCCTTGGAGCGAACCATGTGCTCGGCGGTCCGGCGACGGATGTTGGTGAAGGGGACGACCTCGTCCTCGTTCGATGCCACCCCCCCTGCGGACGCAGCGGGCCGAGGTGGCACCGGCTGGGGAGCACCTGGTGTCGAGGCGACCCGCGCCCCGTCTCCCCTCCGGGCGGCTTCGGCCGGGGCACCCCCGGCACGGTTCGTGTCGACCACGGCGAGCACATCGGCGCGGGTGATGCGGCCGCCGGGCCCCGTCCCCGGCACCGACGCCGGGTCGATGCCGTTGTCGGCCAACAGCCGCCGCACGACCGGCGACAGCACCATCGGCACGCCCCCGGCCGGTGCGGGTGCTCCCGCATCGGCACCCTCGGCTGCGGGGGCAGGAGCCGAAACAGCCGGAGCGGCGGTGGCAGAAGCGGCGGCAGCCGCCGGAGCTGCGACTGCCGGTGGCGCATCGGCAGGACCGGGCGAAAGCGGCTCCGTCATCGCAGGCGGAGCGGGCGGAGCAGCAGGCGACGCCTCGGCAGCGGCAGTGTCGGCAGGACCCTTGTCGGGCGCCGCCTGAGCCACGACACCGTCGGCGATGACCGCCAGCACGACACCGACATCGACGGTCTCGCCTTCGGGAACCCTGATCTCCGACAGGGTGCCACCAGCCGGGGCAGGAACCTCCGAGTCGACCTTGTCGGTCGACACCTCGAACAGCGGCTCGTCGCGCGCCACGGCGTCGCCCACGGCCTTGAACCACCTGGTGATGGTGCCTTCGGTCACGGTCTCGCCGAGCTGCGGCATGACGACGTCAGCCAACGTGGAGCCCCCTTCCGGTCAGGGCGAGGACGGTCTCGCCAAAGGACTCCGACAACGTCGGATGCGGCTGGACGAAGGCGGCGACCTCATCGACGGTCGCCTCCCAGTTGACGGCGAGGTAGCCCTGGCCGAGCTGCTCGGTGACCCACGGACCGACCATGTGGACGCCCAGGATCCGCCCGGCACGACCGTCGGGCCCGCGTTCGGCCACCACCTTGACCATGCCGTCGGTGTCCCCGATGATCCGAGCCCGACTGTTGCCCCCGAAGGGGTCCTTCTTCACAACCACGTCGTACCCGGCGGCACGCGCCGCGGCCTCGGTCATGCCGGCAAAGGCCACCTCGGGGTGGCAGTAGATGCACCAGGGGACCCGGTCGTGATCCACCGGGACGACAGGCTCACCGAGGATCCCCTTCACCGCCACGATGCCCTCGGCGAAGCCGACGTGAGCGAGCTGCGGCGTGGCGACGACGTCGCCGACCGCCCACACGCCGTCCGCCCCTGTTCGCTGGTACCGGTCGATCTCCACGAACCCGCGCTCGTCGATCCGGACGCCGGTGCCTTCGGCCAGCAGCCCGGCGGTTGCCGGCCGGCGCCCGACGCTCACCACCACGGCATCCACCGTCACCTGCTGCCCGTCGCCGAAGCCGACGACGGTGCCCGAGCCGCCGCGCTCGTGCCCGGCCACCTGCACACCGGTGTGCACGTCGATGCCGCGCTTGCGAAAGGCGCGGGACACCGCGGCGACCACGTCCTCGTCACAACCCGGCAGCAACGAGCTCATGGCCTCGAGAAGGGTGACGTGCACGCCGAGGTCGGCGAACATCGAGGCGAACTCGCACCCGATGGCGCCGCCGCCGATCACCGCCACCGAGCCCGGCAGGTGGTCGAGGTCGAGCACCTCGTCGGAGGTGAGCACCACGGTGCCGTCCACCTCGAACCCGGGGATCGTCCGGGGCACCGATCCCGCGGCCAGCACCACGTCACGGCCAACGATCTCTTCGGTGCCCTCTACGCCTTCCACCCGGACCCGGCGGCCGGGCTGCAGCGTGCCGGTCCCCGTCAGGGTGGTGATGCCCCGGCCCTTCATCAGGCCGGCAAGACCGCGGTGGTTCTGCTCCACGACCTTCTGCTTGCGGGCCTGGCTGACGGCGAAGTCGACCGCCGGCTGCTCGACCTGCACGCCGAATTCCTTCGCCCCAGCGACGGTGCGGTAGACCGCCGCCGTCTCCAGGAATTCCTTGGCCGGGATGCACCCGCGATGCAGGCAGGTCCCACCGACCTTCTCCTTCTCCACCACCGCCACCTGCAACCCGGCGGAGGCCGCATACAGCGCAGTGGCATACCCGCCAGGACCGCCACCGATCACCACCACATCGAACGCTCGTCCCTCGGCCGTCGGGACCACCTCCTCTTCTGTTTGCAGCGATCCCGGTCCCCGACACCGGCCAGTGCGGGGCGCACTCGCCCGTGCCGGCAGCCTAACGGCCATCGGCGCGGGCGAGGCGCCCCCACGGTCACTTCGGTGGCATCCGGATGCCGCCGTCGAGCCGGATGACCTCGGCGTTCAGGTAGCTGTTCAGCGCCATGTGGAGCACCAGTGCGCCGTACTGGGCGGGAGCACCGAGCATCTTCGGGAAGAGCACCGACTGGGCCAGAGCCTGGCGCTGCTCCTCGGGGAGCAGACCCAGCAGCGGCGTGTCGAACAGGCCCGGGGCGATCGTGAGGACCCGGATGCCCACCACCGACAGGTCGCGGGCCGCCGGGAGCATCATGCCGACAACGGCGCCCTTTGACGCGGAGTAGGCGAGCTGACCGATCTGGCCATCGAAGGCGGCGACCGAGGCGGTGTTGACGATGACGCCGCGCTCGCCATTGGCGAGGGGCTCCTGCTGGGCCATGGCCGAGGCCGCCTTCGTCATCACATTGAAGGTGCCGATGACGTTCAAGTCCTGGATGAAGCGGAACGCCCCGAGGTCGTGCGGCGAATTGTCCTTGTTGATCACGCGCCCGACCCAGCCGGTTCCGGCACAGTTCACCGTCACGCGCAGGGCTCCACCCTGGGCTGCCTGGTCCACAGCCCGCTGGCAGTCGTCGGGATTGGTGACGTCGCCGGCCACATAGTTGGCCAACGACCCCAGCTCGTCGGCCAAGGTCTTGGCGCCGCCCTCGTTGCGGTCGAAGATGGTGCACCGGACCCCGGCGTCGACGAGCGCTCGGACGGTGCCGGCGCCGAGACCCGACGCTCCCCCGGTGATGATTGCAGATGCTCCGTTCAATTCCATGCCCGGCATGCTACGAGCCTGGCGACCCACCAGGCCAACGACCGCCGCTCGTGCCGCGTTGGCGGAGGGCAGCCTCCGTGGCCAGCTGGTCCACCCGTTCGTTCATGGGATCGCCGGAATGCCCCTTCACCCAGGAGAAGCGGACCAACCGGCCACCGTCGAGCGCCAGCTCCAACAGCGGCTCCCACAAGTCCCGGTTGGCCACGGGCCGCCCCTGCGAGTTGCGCCAGCTGCGACGCAGCCAGCCCTGCCACCACCGGTCCCGGAAGCAGTTGACGACGTAGCTCGAATCGCTCACCACCAGCACCGGACCCGGGATCGCCTGCAGGGCCTGCAGCACCGCCGTGATCTCCATGCGCTGGTTGGTGCTCGTCGGCTCGGCTCCGCTGGCGTAGGGACCGTCGGCAACGGCCCATGCCCACCCGCCGCGCCCGGGGTTCCCGAGACAGGAACCGTCGGTGTAGACCGCGATCTCCGCCCCAATCCCGGCAGTGGGCCCCGCCGCCGACCCCGTGCCCGGCCGGCTGGTCCGAGCAGCTGCTCCGACGCGAGCCGCCCGACTGGCCGAGCCGGTCTCATCGGCGAAGGGAAGGCGCCGCCCGCCGGCAGGCGAGCGCCACGCTGCAAGCGGCGGGTGGTGGGCGTCCAGGTGCACCGCACCAGCATGGCGCGTCGGGGTCCTCCGCCGCGACGGCCCACCCGGCACCCGGTGCCGCCAGCTCGGCCCCCTCGGCCTCGGCCCAGCACCGGCACCGGCACCGGCACCGGCACCGGCACCAGGGTCGTTCACCCCGACCCACCCGGCGCCCAGTGCCGCCGGTTCGGTCCCCTCAGCCTCGGTCCGGTGCCGGCGCCGGCACCGGCACCGAGGCCTGGTGGCGGGCCGGGAGCACCACGCCACCATGGTCGAGGCCGACACGGCCACGCCCTTCCTTCTTGGCGCGGTACATCGCGGCGTCAGCACGGGCCAGGGGCCCAGCCAGCGACGCGTCGTTCTCATCGGACATGGCCACGCCGACACTGGCCCCGATCCGCACCGTGGCCCCGTCGATGGCGAACGGCTCGTCGAAGCACCGGACCACCCGCTCAGCCACGGCCTGCGCCCCCGTCAGATGCCCGATCTGGCTGAGGACCACCACGAACTCGTCGCCACCCACGCGGCCGACCGTATCGGCTCCACGCACCGCCGTCCGCAGACGGTCGGCCGCTTCGACCAGCAGCTGGTCGCCCGCAGCGTGCCCCAGACGGTCGTTGACCGGCTTGAAGTGGTCGAGATCGACGAAGAGCACCGCTGCCGAGGTGCCACGCCGCCTCGCCTCCGCCAAGCCCACAGCGGCAAGCCGGTCCACCAGCCTGAGGTTCGGCAGGCCGGTCAGCGGATCGTGCTCGGCCTGGTGACGGATGCGGTCCAGCAGGCTTGCGTTGGAGAGCGCCGTCGACGCCAGCCCCGCCAGTCCCACCAGGCGTGTGACGGCCCCGGGGCCACCGGGGCCTTCCGAACTGTCGGCCGCGCCATCGGCATTCGGCGCCCCCACGACGATGATCCCGAGCAGCTCCCCGCCGACCACCATGGGCACGAGCGCACCATCGGCAAGGCCGGTCGCCGACGCCACAGCACCCACCTCGGCCCGCCCACTGTCGTCAAGTGGCACTGCCCCTTGCTCGGCTGCCAGCTCCCGCGCCTGCGCTGGGGACAGCGCCACGCTCGGCGGCAAGGTGCGAGCCACGCGAGAGCCCGGACGCTCTGCATCCGCCATGCCCCGTCGAATGAGGAGGCCGTCCTCGGGCTCCCATACCAACACAGCGGCGCGCGCGGCGTGGGTCAGTGCGAGCGCGGCGTCGGCCACGTGCTCGGCGACTTCCTCGAGCGAGCGCACCTCACCCAGGAACCGGGCCAGGTCCAGCAACGTGGTGAGCGTGTCGGTCCGCTCCCTCGCCTCGGCGAGGGCTGCCGCCTGCGCCAGCGCGGCAGCAGCGTGCCCGGCGTAGGCAGCGAGCAGCCGTCGCTCCTCGGCGAGGAACCGATGACCCGACGGGAAGAACGCCGCGAGGCGGCCGAACCGGCGACCACCCGAGGCGACGTCGACCACCAGGCGCGAGCCCCCATGGTCCTCCGCTGCCCCCTGCACGATGATGTTCGCCAGGCGTGCCGCCTCCTCGTCCGAGAGCCCCACGCTGTGCACGCGCAATCGCCGGTCATTCGGGAGCCGAGCTGCCAGCAGGTACCGCGGTGCGCGTACGGCCATGCCGGCCTGCTCGGTGATCACGTCGAGTGCCTCGTTCACGTCGGTCACCTGCGCCAGACGCCCGGCCATCTCCTCGAGGGCTTCGAACCGGTGGGTCTGGGCCCGGACGCGCTCCTCCACATAGGCCGCCAGGACCTCAGGGTCGTCCGCAGTCTTGGGATCCCACTCGACCCGGACGATGCACGAATCGTCCCCCCGGAGCTGGCACGCCTCTTCCACCACCGCAGCCGGAGCCATGCCGAAGATCGTCGGCACCGCGCTCAGGACGCCCATGGTGTACTGGCATGTCGTCGCTCGGGCAAGCCCGTCGTCGTGCATGCGGAAAGCCACCCGCCCGACGCACCCGTCGACCCCCAGGCACCGGAACGTCGCCAGGGTCGTCTGCTTGCCTGCCGCATCTGCCACCAGCTGCAGCACGGTCGCCACGTCACCCAGGGAACGCAGCATGGCGATGACCTCGCTGGCGGAGTAGTCGGTGAACAGGCGC
>JAJZLP010000300.1 GCA_021803325.1 Actinomycetes bacterium | reverse complement strand
CCGCCCGCCAGCGCGGCGACAGCGTCGCGCTGCTCCTGGGCACCGCCGACCACGACATCCACGGTGTCCGCCAGACCCGCGGCCTGCAGCTGCTCGGCGACCTGGGAGCGGTAGCGCCCGTCGGTGGTGACGAGCGCGGTGTCGCCCCCCACCACCATGATCCCCGCCGAACCGGTAAAACCCGTCAGGTAGCGCACGTTGGCCAGCGTGGTGACCACGAGGGTGTCGACACCGGCATCCGGCAGGCACTCCCGAAGCCGGTCGATCCGGCTGGCGACACCCATGGCCACCGGCACGCCACCGGGCACCGGCGGCACGCCGACGGGCTCGGCCAGGACCTCCAGGTACATCGGATCCGGGTCCACTGCCATCACCGCCGCTCCGGACCGGTACCGCGCTCAGGACCGGTGCCGCGCTCCGGGCCAGCAGCAGGCTCCCCAGCGCCGCGCTCAGGACCGGTGCCGCGCTCCGGGCCAGCAGCGCGAGCGGTCAGCAGCGATGCCACCGCCCGTACCGCCAACCGGTAGCCGAGCCCGCCGAACCCGGCCACGGTGCCATCCGCCACGGGCGCCACCACCGAGGTGTGGCGCCACGGCTCTCTGGCTGCCGGGTTGCTCAGATGCACCTCCACCACCACGCCGTCGTAGGCGGCGAGCGCATCGTGGAGGGACCAGGAGTAGTGGGTGAGCGCACCCGCGTTGACGACGATCGCCGCAGCCCGGCCACGAGCCTGGTGGACCAGGTCGACGAGCTCGCCCTCGTGGTTCGTCTGGTGGTCCTCGACGACCAGGCCCAGCGCCGTCGCCTCCTCCCTGGCGCCGGCCACGTGCTGGGCCAGGGTGGCCGCCCCGTACACGTCGGGCTGGCGCTCGCCAAGGAGGTCGAGGTTCGGGCCCGACAGCACCACCACCAGCGGCGCATGACCTTCCAGCCCCGACGGGGCTGTGACATCGGGCCCCGACGGGGCTGTGACACCGGGCCCCGACGGGGCTGTGACACCGGGCCCCGACGGAGCGCTAACCACGGTCGCCTCCGCCGGGCTGCCTGCGGGCCACGGCGTTGTCCATGTCGGCCAGAGCAGCCAACACCGCGGCTTCCGGGACGCCCCGGACAGGGGCAACGCCGTCGGGGCCGTCGAGGACGAAGGTGAGGTCGTGGTCGGCCTTCTTATCGCGGGCCATCAGGCGAACGAGCAGAGCGGGATCCGCCCCGACGGGCAGCTCTGCCGGTAGGTCGAGACCCCGGACCACAGCGCGATGCTCTTCCACGCGGGCGTCGTCGATACGCCCCAGCCGGGCAGCCAACACGGCAGCGAAGACGAGCCCGATGGCCACCGCTTCGCCGTGGCGGAGGTCCCATCCCGCTCCACCCTCGAACGCCGCCGCCTCGAGCGCGTGAGCCAGCGTGTGCCCGTAGTTGAGCAGCATCCGCCGGTCGCCTTCGCGCTCGTCCGCCGCGACCACTGCGGCCTTGATGGCCACGCAGTGGGCGACCTGCGCCGGCAAGGGCATGGCGAGCAGCCGTTCGGCGGCACCCGCCCCCGGCCGATCCCCTGCCGGCCCCGGCAAGAACGCGTACTTCGCCATCTCCCCCCGGCCCGACGCCCACTCCCGCGCTGGCAGTCCGGACAGCGCATCGGTGTCGCACAGCACCGCGGCCGGCTGCCAGAACGCGCCGACCAAATTCTTTCCTTCGGGAAGGTTGACGCCGGTCTTGCCGCCGACGGCCGCGTCCACCTGACCCAGCAGCGACGTGGACACGGTGACGTAGGCGACGCCCCGCAGGTGGACGGCGGCAGCAAAGCCGGCCAGATCGCTCACCACGCCACCCCCCAGCGCCACCACCACGTCCCGGCGCGACAACCCGGCCCGGACGAACGCTCGGCACACGGCCTCCACCTGCGCCATCGACTTCGCGCCTTCACCGTCGGGGACCACCACCCTGTCGGTGGGAACCCCCGCGTCGATGTCGACGTCGATCCCATGTTGGGTGACGACGACGGCACGCCGGGCACCGATGCGCCGCACCGCCCCAGACAGCTCGCGTCGGGCTCCCGGCCCCACCAGGACCTCGTACCGTCGCTCCCCCAGCTCCACAGGCACGACGATCACAGCGACCCGCCCCCCGGCGCCGAACCTGAGCCCGCCTCCGGCACCGACCCCGCCCCGGCCTGGCGCACCGCCCTCCCGACCGCAGCGACGACCGCAGCGGGCTCGAGACCATCCACGTCGACGACCACGTCGGCCACCTCCTCATACCAGCCGTTGCGCTCCGCCGACAGCCGGGCAACCGCCCCGGTCGGGTCGCCGCCGGACAGGAGGGGGCGGCCCTCCCCGCCGCCAAGCCGGTCGGACAGCGTGGCGTCGGTGGCCCGCAGCCACACCACCACCTGGGTCTGGCGGAGCAGGGAGCGGTTGCCCGCGTCGGTGACCACGCCGCCTCCGGCCGACAGCACCATCGGACCGGGACGGCCCAACACGGAACGCAGCGCGTCGCGTTCGAGCGCGCGAAACGCCATCTCGCCCCCGTTGGCCCAGATCTCCGACACCGTCGCCCCCGCTGCTGCTGTCACGACCTCGTCCAGGTCGGCGTGGGGCCAGCCGAGCTCGATCGCCAGCGTTCGGCCCACCGTGGTCTTCCCGGCACCAGCCATGCCCACCAGCACCACCCGGGGGGCCTCAGCTGTCACCGGCGTGATCTCCGGCCTCCGGCGCCGCCACGTCGGGCATAGCCACACCGGGAGCGCCCGGCGGCGGTACCGCTGCGGCGGAAACCGGCCCGGAAGGCGTGCTGCCCAGCGCGTCGAGGTAGCCGCTCACGTTGCGGCGTAGCTCCGCCACGGAGTCGCCCCCGAACTTCCGCAGCACTTCGCCGGCGAGGACCAGCGCTGTCATCGTCTCGGCGACCACCCCCATCGCCGGCACGGCGGTGACGTCGGTGCGCTCTTTGAACGAGACCGTGGCCTCCTTGGTCTCGACGTCGACGGTGGCAAGGACCGGCCGGTTCAACGTGGCGAGCGGCTTCATCCCCACGCGCGCCACCACCACGGCGCCGCTCGAGATGCCACCTTCGATCCCCCCGGCGCGGCTGGTGTCGCGCCGGTACTCGCCGCCAACCTCGTCCCAGGTGATGGCGTCGTGCGCCGTCGACCCTCGCTCGGCCGCCACGGCAGCTCCGTCGCCGATCTCGACATGCTTGACCGCCTGGATGCTCATCAGCGCGTGGGCCAGCAGCCCGTCGAGCTTGCGGTCCCAGTGGACATGGCTGCCGAGGCCGACGGGCACGCCGTAGGCCAGGACTTCGGCGACCCCGCCCAACGAGTCGCCCTCCTTCGCCGCCGCCTTGATCTCGGCGACCATGGCCGCCTCGGCCTCCGGGTCGAAGCAGCGAACCACCGATGCGTCGACCCGGGCGAGGTCGCCGGGGCCGGGTCGGCGCCCCCCGGTCGCCACAGCCGGGCCGAGCCCCACCACGTGGCTCACCACGGTCACCCCAACCTGGGCAAGCAGCGCCTTGGCCAGGGCACCGGCAGCCACCCGGGCGGCGGTCTCACGCGCCGAGGCCCGCTCGAGCACGTCGCGGGCATCGTCGAACCCGTACTTCTGCATGCCGGCAAGATCCGCGTGTCCCGGCCGCGGCGCGGTCAGCCGCTTCGACGGCACCCCGGGTGCCGGTGACATGTCCTGCTCCCACTTGGGCCACTCCGTGTTGGCGATCTCGATCGCGACCGGCGACCCCAACGTCCGCCCGTGCCGGATCCCGCCCAGCAGCGTCAGTTCGTCGACCTCAAAGCGCATCCTCGGGCCGCGCCCGTACCCGAGGCGGCGGCGGGCAAGCTCGGCGCCGATCTGTTCGGCGGTCACGGGAAGGCCGGCCGGCAGACCCTCGACGACGACGACGAGCGCCTGACCGTGCGACTCGCCAGCGGTGAGGTAGCGGAGCACCTGGTCAATCTACCGCTGGCGCCACCGCCCCCCGGAGACCCCGTGCCGGCACCAGCCGTCCTCAACCCTGCCAGCGGGCGTGCCGCCGACGCCCGACCCAGCTTTCGTCGCCCGGCCAAGCCAGCTCCCGGCCCCGGCCAAGCCAGCTCCCGGCCCCGGCCAAGCCAGCTCCCGACGCCTCGGGGCCTGCGATCGACCACGTCACCTGCGCCGGATCCGCCACCTCTGGCGCTCCTGGGTCCCACTGGACCCCTAAGCTCTGGGTGAACGGTCAGGCGCCGCGGTGGAACAGCGCCCGGACGATGGGGTCGCCTGCCACCACGGCGACGACGGCTCCGGCAGCCAGGAACGGGCCGAACGGCACCCGGGTACGCCGGCCCTGGCCCGACACCACCATCACGACCGTACCCACGACCGATCCCAGGACGAACGCGGCCAGGAACGCGACGAACGCGTGGCCGAGCCCGAGCCAGCCGGTGGCGAGCCCGACCACGCCGGCCAGGCGGACGTCCCCGAAGCCCATGCCGCGCGGTGCGACAGCGTGCACGACGAAGAAGGCGACGAAGGCGGCGACCGCCGCGATCGCCGCACGCGCCATAGAGCCCCAGCGGCCGTCCGCCACGGTGCCAACCAGCAGCAGGACGGCGATGGCTCCTGCCGACGGGTACAGGATCCGGTTGGGAATGATCATCCGTTCCAGGTCGACCGCGCTGACCGCCACCAAGGCGGCAGCCAGGACCACGAACGCTGGCAGGACAGGATCGGCGCCGAGGCGGGCAGCGAATCCCCCCATCACCACCGCACTGACCAGGGCCAGGACCGCGGGTCGCAGCGGGTGTGCCGCCTGCGCCCCACAGCGGCGGCATCCCCGGCGGCGGACAGCGACCCGGGCAACCGGCACGAGGGCAGCGGCGCCGGCCGGCGCCTGGCACGACGGGCAGGCCCACCAGGGTCGGCGGAGGTCGACGTGGGCGCCGAGCCGCTCCACCACGATCTCGAGCTGGTCGCCCACCACCAGCCCCCCCGCCGCGGTGACGGCCGTGACCAGCGCATCCATAGGCGTGCACGCTAACCCACCGCTGAGACCGCGCCGGCGACCGGTTCGGGAAGCTTCAGCACCTCGATCTCCCGTCGCAGCAGCGGATTTGACGCTGAAGCGCCTCGACCCGGAGAATTCCGCGGTCATGGCGCGCGTCCCCAGCGGCCCCCCTGGGACCGATGATCCCGAAGCGGGGGAACCCGCTCCGGACCCGGGCACGTGGACGGTGGACCGTGCATCGACCGTAGGGTTCGTGGCTCGTCAGTTCCTGGTGCACCGAGTCCGGGGCAGCTTTGGCTCGTTTCGCGCCACGGTCGAGGTCAGCCGAGACCTGCTGGGATCGACCATCGCCGGTGAGGTCGACATCGGGTCAGTCGACACCGGCGACCCTGCCCGCGACGACCACCTGCGCTCCGCTGCCTTCTTCGACGTGGCCCGATGGCCGACTGGGCAGCTGGCAGGGCGAGTGACGGGGACGGGCCCGCACGGGCACACTGCGGTGACGAAGCTGACCATCCGGGACATCACCGTACCGGTGACCTTCGACGTCCGCCTGCGCGTGGCGGAGCACCACGCTGGGACGTCCCCGATGTTCGCCGCTATCGCTCTCGCAACGGTGAACCGCAAGGACTTCGGGCTCTGTTGGAACACGACGCTCGAGACAGGCGGCGTCGTCGTCTCCGACCACGTCGACCTCGTCCTGGACATCGTCGCCCACAAGACCCCGGCCTGATCGGGCACTGACCGGGGCCGGCAACCGGCCCTGGCATCGAACCTCCGGCGCCGAGGACCGGCAACCGGCCTTGGCATCGGACACCCGACCCTGGCCTCTGGCACCCAGAACACGCTGACACCCAGAACACGCCGGCAACCAGAGCACGCTGGCAACCAGAGCACGCTGGCAACCAGAGCACGCTGGCAACCAGAGCACGCTGGCACCCAGAACAACGGTCACGACCGGAGCACCCGGGGCAGCAGGAACCGATCACAACCTCTGCCTGCTGCTGGCGACCGGGCTGCGCCAGCACTGCGTCGGGCCGCAACGGCTAAACCAGCGTCCCGAACGGTGGGCGACGTCCAGCCGCTCCTGGAGCGGCGGTGTGCCCGCCGTGCCGCTCGGGGCCAGCGACGTGAAGCGGCCGCCGGTTACTTCTTGGCGGACTGGAAGTACGGGTTGGATCCGCCGGCGTGGTCGGTGACGTCGACCACCTGCGTGATCTCCGGGATCTCGTCGCGCAGTGCAACTTCGATGCCCTGCGAAAGCGTGACCGACGCCATGCCACACCCCTGGCAGCCGCCGCTCAAGCGGAGGTACACCACATCGCCATCCACCGACACCAGGTCTGCCCGGCCGCCGTGGCCGGCGATCGACGGGTTGATCTGCTCGTCCAGAAGGGCCATGACCCGGCGAGCCAAGTCGCTGGTGGTATCGCCCGGCGGGGCCACCGTCGAACCTTCGCTGGCCGGCGGCGTGTTCGGGTTGATGATGACCAGGCCGCCCTCACCCTCGTCGGACCAGTCCAGACGTGCGCCCCGAACCCGGGCCACGCTCTTCGCTGGCACCACCACGGCCAACTCCCCGTTCCGGACCACCTCGTCACGAGCAGCCGCGTCGGAGAGCGGCTGGAAGTAGATGTCGTAGGTGTACGTCCCGGCGGACGCCCCGGTCACCTCCACCCACAGGGCGAGGGCGTCACTGTCGTCCTCGGCCGACCGGGCGTCGAGGACGACCTGGAGCGCCGGGGGAGTCACGGTGAGCACATCCGAGGCGATTTCAGTGGCAACTGCGTCGTCGGGCACGGGAGCACCTCCTGGGGGCCATCATAGGTGCGTGCCCCGCATCCTCCTGCTGCTGCCCTCGTCGACCTACCGGGCAGCCGATTTCCTGGCCGCGGCGCGCGACCTCGGTGTCGAGGTCGTGGTGGCATCCGACGCGGCGTTTGGGAACAGCACCCCAGCCACCAGCACCCCAGCCACCGGTACTCCAGCCACCAGCACCCCAGCCACCAGCACCCCAGCCACCGGTACTCCAGCCACCAGCACCCCGGCCACCAGCACTCCGGCCACCAGCACCCCGGCCACCGGACCTCATCCAGGCTCCGATGCAGACAGCGGCGACAGGCCGGTCCGCAGCCTGGTGGTCGATGTCGACGACCCTGCTGCCACCGCGCTCGCCATCGTCGAGCTGGACCGGATCGCGCCCCTCGACGCAGTCGTCGCCGTCGACGACCGGGGCATCGTCGCCGCTGCGGTGGCCGCCGAGCACCTGGGCCTTCCCCACGCCGCTCCTGACGCCGTGGTCGCCACGCGCGACAAGCTCCGGATGCGGATCGCCTTGGACTCCGCCGAAGTGCCGCAACCGACGTTCGTCGCGGTGGACCCGGCCGACGAGGCTGCTGCCGTGCGCGCCGCGGCGCAGGTCGGCTATCCCTGTGTCGTCAAGCCCACGGCGCTGTCGACGAGCCGAGGGGTGATCCGGGCAGACGGCCCCGAGGCGCTGGCCGTCGCGTTCCGGCGCGCAGGG
>JAJZLP010000279.1 GCA_021803325.1 Actinomycetes bacterium | reverse complement strand
CGGCCGGTTCAGCCGCCGGACACCGGTGGCAGCACCGCCAGCTCGTCGCCGTCGCCCAGTGGCGTGCTCGGGATGGCCTGCTCGCCGTTGACCCACACCTGGCTGGCAGCGGCGATGGCCGCGAACGCCTGGCCGTAGCGGGTGGTGGCAGCCTGGAGGGCGGCACCGACGGTGGGCTCGTCCACGGTGTCGTGGCGGGTGCCGGCTGCCTCGGCTGCGGGGCCGAACAGACGCAGGTGGGCCATCTCAGCCGCCGATCCTCGACATGGTGCGGTGGGGGCGCAGGAAGGCCGGATCGTCCATGCCGTGGCCCGCTCGCTTGCCCGCAACCGCCTGGTGGAACAGGGCTTTGAGCCCGTCGTCGTCCCCGCCGGCGCGTAGCAGGTCGCGGGCCGACAGCTCGTCGTCGGAGAACAGGCAATTGCGGATGGACCCGTCGGCGGTCAGCCGTAACCGGTCGCAGCGGCCACAGAACGGGCGGGTGACGCTTGCCACCACGCCGATCTCTCCTGGCGTGCCGTCGGCGAAGCGGTAGCGCTCGGCCGGGGCCGAGTCCTCCATGGTCCCAGGCACCGGCTCGATCGCCCACATGTCGCCGATCGTCTGGAGCACCGTGGAGGCTGGCACCACGAGGCTGCGGTCCCACTGCTCCTCGGCGTCGAGCGGCATGAACTCGATGAACCGGACAACCCGGCCGGTGCGTCGGGCGAACGTGGCGAAGTCGGTGATCTCATCGTCGTTGACTCCGGCGACGAGCACCACGTTCACCTTGAGTGGGCTGAGCCCGGCGTCCTCGGCGGCGTCCATGGCTGCCAGGACCGGTGCGAGGGTGCCACGCCGGCGGATGCGGGCGAAGCGGTCCGGCTGCAACGAGTCACAGCTGATGTTGACACGCGTCAGCCCGGCGTCGGCCAGCGGCTGGGCCAGCTCGGCGAGGCGGGTGGCGTTGGTGGTGAGGGACAGGTCGTCGAAGCCGATGTCGGCGAGCTGAGCGACGAGGCCGGCCACGTCGCGCCGCACCAGGGGCTCGCCGCCGGTGATCCGCACGGACCGGATGCCGAGGTCGTGCGCCACCTTGGCCACCCGGGCGATCTCCTCGAAGGTGAGGATCTCGGCGCGCGGCAGGAACGTCACGTGGTCGTCGGGCAGGCAGTAGGTGCAGCGGAGGTTGCAGCGGTCGGTCACCGAGATGCGGATGTCGCGGTGGACCCGACCGAAGCGGTCTGTCAGCGAGCTGGCCGGTGCGCCGGTCTCGGGGTCGGGCCCAGGTGGAGCCGACGCGCGGCTGGACCGTGCGCCTGGCGTGACGAGGACGGGGATTGCGGGGATCACCATCGGGGCTCCAGTCCGAAGCCGGGCTCGAGCCCGAAGCGGTCGTCGCCGACGGTGCCGATGCCATGGGCGCCGAGCAGCAGCACAGCGACGGGTTGGCCGGTGCCGACGCCGTGCCCGTCGGGGAGGAGCGCGAAGGCGTTCGCATCGGCCATGGTCCGAAGTTGGTGTGACGCCTGGCCGCCTGCCGTGCGGACCTGGAGCTGACCGTCGGGTCGTGTGGAGACCCGGGCGCGCAGCAGGTGGAGCTTGCCGTCGGGTCGCCGCTCCAGGGGCTCGGCAGCGACCGCACGGAGCACCGGGCGGTCGAGCCGGTGGTGTCCTGCCATGGCGCGCAGCGCGGGGCGGACGAAGAGCTCGTAGGACACGAGTGCGGAGACGGGGTTGCCCGGAAGGCCGAAGAACGGTGTGGCGGTGTCGCCGAAACGGCCGACGGCGAGGGGCTTGGCCGGCTTGATGGCCACCTGCATCCAGCGGGTGCCCGGCCCGCCGAGCTGGTCGAGCACCAGGCGGACGATATCGCGGTCGCCGACGCTCACCCCACCGCTGGTGACGACGGCATCACACTTGGCGGCGGCAGCGGCGAAGGCTTCGGCCGCGGCGCGTTCGTCGTCGCCGACCACGCCGAAGTCGAGCACCTCAAACCCGTCTGCAGCCAGGGTGGCGACCAGGGCGGGTCGGTTGCTGTCCCGGATCTTTCCGGCTGGCAGGGGACCGTCGCCGCCGAACAGCTCGTCGCCGGTGGACAGGACGGCGACACGGGGCCGGGGGTGGACCGGCACCTGCCGGATCCCCAGGCTCGACAGCACGCCGACGTGCGCCGGGGTCACAGCCGTCTGTGCCGGGAAGACGATGTCGCCGACGCGGATGTCCTCTCCGGGGTGACGCACGTGGTCGCCGGCACGAAGCGCGATCTCGATCACCACGCTCGCGCCGTCACCTGTGGGCCGGGTGCGCTCCACCATGCAGACGGCGTCCGCTCCCGCGGGCAGGGGAGCCCCGGTCATGATGCGAGCAGCCTGGCCGGTGCCGACCGTCAGCGTCGGAGCGTCGCCGGCCAGGATGGTGCCGACCACCGCCAGGCTGGCCGGTGCGTCGGCGGTGTCGGCGGCCCGTACGGCGTAGCCGTCCATCGCCGAGTTGACGAACGGTGGCACCGCCTCGGTGGCGACGACCGGCTGGTCGAGCACGCAGCCGACGGCATCCGCTACGTCGACGACCCTCGCCGGCAGCGGGTCGGCGTGCTCGAGCACGAGCTGTCGGGCTTCGGCCAGGGAGATCATCCGGCGGTGCCTGGTCCGGCGCCGGCTGGTGTCGTGCGCGCATCATCGGGCTGGTGCTTGACGGCGGGGTCGTGGTCGAAGTCGTCGGCGCCGATGATCTGCCGGGCGCCGAGTCCCCAGCCGACCCCGTCCGCCCACGTCTCGCGCTTCCACACGGGGACAGCCTGCTTGATCGTGTCGATGCAGAAGCGGGCTGCCTCGAAGGCCTCGGCGCGATGCGGCGTGCTGGCGACGACGAGCACCGATGCGTCACCCACGGCGAGTCGGCCGACCCGGTGCACCAGGACGAGACGGCCGATGTCAGGCCAGCGGGTGCGTGCCGCCGCTGCCACTGTCGCCAGCCTGGGCTCGACCTGCTCCTCGTAGGCCTCGTAGTCCACTGCGACGACGTCGTCGCGCCCCTCGGCATGGTCACGCACCGTGCCGACGAAGCTCACCACAGCACCGCACGAGGGCAAGACAGACCAGGTCAGCGCGTCGGCAACCGGCAGGGGCTCTTCGGTGCAGGTGATCCAGTCTCGGATCGACGAACCGGGCATCACCCTGATCATCGTACCCGCGGTGGCCTCGCCACTCTGATCCGACGACGTGTGGGGACCGGCTCGGGCGGTTGGTGCCGCCTGTGGGGGATCGGAGGAAGGGGTCAGGGACCCATTCGCCAGACCAGTCCCAGGCGGTCGAGATCGGCGGGCGTGTCGGCATCGGCGAAGGCGTCGGCATCGGCGATCGACCGCCAGGCTGCCTCGTCCAGGAGGACCACGCCGGGCTGATCGAGGAGCGGGCGCATCGACCGTTCCCCCCGGTCCAGTGCGTCCCGACCAGCGACCAGGTCCACTGCCGACCATCGGGCACAGAGAGGCTGGGCATGGCCGTCGACGACCGGGACCACGGACCCGGTGCCAGGATGGCTGGCCAGGAGCCGGACCACGGCCGGGTGTACGAGCGGCAGGTCGCAGGCCAACACCACCACCGCGCCCCGGTGGCCGAGCTCGGCGAGCATCGTGGCGCCGGCGACGGTTGCAGCCAGGGGTCCGCCACCTTCGGGAACCTCGCGGGTGACGTGGGTGCACCCCGACAGCCCCGGACCGACTTCGACGACCGGTCCGCCGACACCGGCGACGAGGCTGGCGACGACGCGCTCGGCCAAGCGCCGGTCGCCGACGATCATCGATGCCTTGTCGAACCCCATCCGCCGGCTGCGGCCACCGGTCAGCACCATGCCGGCGACGTCGTGGTTGCCGACGTTGGCCGCGCCCAGGGCGTTCAGCCCGATGTGTGCGGCACCGGCGGGACGGACCCCCCGGTGGCGCGGGTCGACGGCACGACGGGCCGTACGAGGACAGGGAACTGCCTGGCGTCGAAGGCGGTCACGAACTGCCGGACCGCGGTGGGCAGCGTGACGACGACGGAGCGGCGCCACCAGCCGCTGCGTTCGACGAGCACTTCGCTCTTGCACACCTTCACACCCCGGACCCGAGGGTCGGCCGTGACCACCGCGTTCAGGTACACCGCCACCGCACAGGTTCGGGAATTGGCCGGGACGCCCCGGACTCCGAGGTCGGCGAGCGACCTCGCTACATCGGCCGGGGTGCTCCCGAGCGAGTCGAGCAGCGCATGTGCCTGCCGTCGGACCGACGTTCGTTCGCTCATCCGCTTCACGGGCACCTCCCGTCTGTCGGGCTCCGGGTCCTCCCCGTCGCGTCAGCGGCCCCGTGGATCTCGCTGCCGGACGGACCTGGTCGAGGCTGCGACCCAGTTCCATTCTCCTCCAACAGCACCGGCGATGTCTCATGAATGTTTGGTTGCAAGATCCCTGTCGCATCAGGCCAGGTGGGGAGCGTCCCCTCGGGACCGAAGCCGTCGCCGGGCCGACCGCGGCGGGCGGACGACCGGGGTGGAGCCTGCCGGGACGGAGCCGACCGGTCAGGCGCCGGTTGCGTGACCCTCAACAGCTGTCGACCGGCTGTCGCCGTGCGGTCAGGCGCCGGCTGCGTCCGCCTCGGCAGCTGTCGACCGGCTGTCACGGTGCGGCCATGGAGCAGTCCCGTCGACGGCGAGGCCGGAGGCGGGCTGGTCGGCGCGAGCGGCGGTCATCGGGGGAAGGGGCGGGTCCGAGGCGATGGATCGACCGGCGCTGCCGCTGCCGGCGCTGCCGGCGTTGCCGGCGGCATGTCGGGCCATGGCCAGCGGGACGAGGTTGTCCTCGGACCTCGGCCCGGCACCGCCCGATCCACCTGCACGGCTGGTCGTCGGCGGCTCGCCGTCGACATCGGCAGCACCGGCGACTGGATTCTCACCATCTGCAGCCGAGGAGCTCCACGTCACAGGCCGTACCCGCGTCGGCGCGTCCGCCGGCAGGTTGCCCGCGGATGCGGACCCGGTCAGGGCGGTGGTCGACGTCCCGGAGCCCGGCGCGACGGAGGGTCCGGCAACCGGGACGGTGCTGTTCGCCGGGGTCCCGTTCGTGGCGGAGCCGGCGCCGTTGTGCGTTGCGCCGTTGGGGGCTGCGCCATTGGGGGCTGCGCTGGTGGGAGGTGCGCTGGTGGGAGGTGCGCCGTTGGGGGCTGCGCCATTGGGGGCTGCGCTGGTGGGAGGTGCGCTGGTGGGAGGTGCGCCGTTGGGAACGGCTGCGGGAGCTCCAACGACGATCGTGGTACCCGACAGGGCGCCGGCAGCCCCGGCAGGGGGAGGCCCGGGTCGGGCGCCGAGGGTGGGGCTGGCGTGCCGAGCCCGGGCCGGGTAGGAGTCCGCTGCGGGTGGCGGCGGCGAGGCCGGATCGGCCCCGAGCGGGCGGGCTGGGGGTGCGGTGCCACCGGTCATCACCACCAGACCCTTGTCCACCATGTCCCGAAGCGAGCGGACCGTTTCGACCTGGTCTCTTCCCGTCGCCGCCACCAGGTCCACGACCCGCATGCCGTTGTTGCCCACCGCGGCCAGGACCTGCCACTGGTCGGCGGTGAGCTGCACGTTCGCTCCGGGCGGGGACGGGGCGATGTGGACGGTAGCGTCCAACGGCACTCGCCGCAGCAGGTCTCGCCACTCGCCGACTTGGGGCAGGACGGAGGCGAGGACGTCGCCGACCGCCATGGCGGGCACGGGCTCGGGCGCGACCCGCCCGGCGGTGAAGTAGAACCAGCCGTCCTCGAGCAGGGAGAGCTCAAAGACCGCCTGTGGGAGGCCTCCGGTTCCTCGGACAGCGGCGCCGTTCAGGTCGCCGCCGCGCAGCCACAGCCGCCCGTCGGTGCCACCGGCGACCACCAGGACCTCCCCGGTATGGTTCCCGGCGGCCAGCAGGCGGAGGACGTCAGGAAGGGCGAACTCCCGGAGTGCGCCGACGAGCGAGGCGGCGGGCGTGTCGGTCTGCGTCGGCATCTGCGTCATGTCCCCACCTCGCCACTCCGGCTTCTCACAGAATAGCCGCACAAGGTGGTCAATGCCATACTTATTGTGGTGTAGCAGCGTTTCGCTGCAGGCGTCGGCTCGACAACGAGCGTTGCTACCATGACCGCCATGGTTCGCCGCGCCGCCCGACCGGTCGTCGACGGCACGAGGCACCTGCTCGCGCGGGTCGCAGCCCAGCCTGCGGCGGCCCGGGCGATGCGCCGGGTGGTCACCGAGCTCGACGGTGCTCTGCAGCGCGGTCGGTGGCTGTCGGACCGCCGGACCGAGATGTACGAGGCCAGCTATTTCGGTGTCGGCCGGGACCCCGGCGGCGACCGGGCCGGCGAATCCGGTTACGCCCGCTACGACCGCATCAGCTCCAACGCCGAGGTCGCCGGGTACCTGGTGTGGCGAACGTTCGGGGGAGCCCGGACGGTGCTCGACGTGGGTTGCGCGACAGGGCTGGTCGTGGAAGTGCTGCGCGAGCTCGGCATGGACGCCGAGGGTTGCGACGTCAGCCGGTACGCGGTCGACCACCCGGCGCTCGGCGCTGCCGGGCACCTGCACGTCGGGGACCTTCTCGGCCGCCTGCCGTACGAGGACGGCGCCTTCGACGTGGTCGTCGCCCTGGAGACGCTGGAGCACCTGCCACCCGCAGACGTGGACCGGGCGTTGCGCGAGCTGCGCCGTGTGTGTCGTGGTGCGCTCTACGCGACCATCCCGTCGTTCGGACCCAATGGCGGCGGCGGTCCCGACGGGCACGTCGTGGGCAAGGTGCGGCCCGAGCGGATCGCGCACTACCAGGCCCTCGGCGCCTCGTACGACGGCCCGGTGCCGTTCGACGACCTGGCCCGAGACGTGCACGGCGATCCCGTCGAGGGGCATCTGACGATCGCCTCCTTCGCCTGGTGGACCGCCCGGTTCGCGGCGGCAGGGTTTGAGCGGCGACCCGACGTGGAGCGTCGCATGGTGGCCGACCTGGTTCCTGACCTGGCTGCGGCGTGGAACCTCTATGCGACGGTGGTCCCCGGCGCCGACGAGGCCGTGGTGGCCGACCGGGACCCGGGCCGCAGCCTGGTCGCGCTGGGCCTGCGCCATCCGCTGTACGAGGCAGCGGCCGTCGCCGGGACTGGCGATCGCGGGCCGGCACCGGCGACGTGACGCGGTCCGCTGCCGACGGTGACCGGGCCAGCTACTGGACGGTGACCGGGTCTGCTCGTGACCGCAGCGGCAGCTCGGACGGTGACCGGGCCGGGCTCGTGACCGGGGCGGCTACTGGACGGTGACCGAGCCGGCTACTGGACGGTGACGAGGGTGCCGATCGGCGTGTAGGGCCAGACCACCGCGGCGTTGGCGGGGGGCATCTCGACGCAGCCGTTGCTCTGGGGGAAGCCGTACTGGGCGCGGACGAAGCCGTGCAGGGCGTCGCCGCCGTTGAAGTAGCTCACCCAGGGGATGCCCGTGTCGTGGTAGGTGGTGCCGTTCGGGTTGGTGCCGCTCATGGTGGTGACCTGGTACCGCAGGTACACC
>JAJZLP010000290.1 GCA_021803325.1 Actinomycetes bacterium | reverse complement strand
ACCAACGGGGTGTCGACCTTCACCGGGTCGCTGGCCGGTGTGGCGGTGCTCCCCACCGCGCTGAGCGCCACCCAGATCGCCGAGCTGGCTGCCACTTCGACCTTCCCTGCCTACGCCGCCGTCGTTGCCGCCGACGCGCCGTTGGCGGACTGGACCCTGCAGACCGAGCTCACGGCGCCGTGCCAGGGCGTGCTGGCAACCGTCGCTGCCACCGTGGGTGCCACCACGACGTGCATCGCCCCGGCGGCGCCTACCGGTGTGGCGTGCCCGTCGGCGACCGCCGGCATCGCGCTCCAGAGCCTGCTGGGCACACCAGCGCTTGAGACGGCGGTGCTGCCTGCTGCGGCCACCGCTTCGTTTGCCATCACCCTGGTGGACGCACCGGGGTTGCCCGTCTCGTACGCCGGTGTCCAGCTGGCGGTCGACGTCGACGTCGGGGTGCAGGCGGGCACGTGGACGGTGGCGGTCGACGCCCCCGGCAGCTGGAGCGAGCTCTGATCCCCCCGGCTCGTCGCGCTGCTCGCGGACCCGGGGTCACAGCCGCCAGCGGGGATGGTCCTACCGGTCGGAACGGTGCTGTGGCTGGTTCCGGGGGTGCTGTGGCTGGTTCCGGGGGTGCTGTGGCTGGTTCCGGGGGTGCTGTGGCTGGTTCCGGGGGTGCTGTGGCTGGTTCCGGGGGTGCTGTGGCTGGTTCCGGGGGTGCTGTGGCTGGCCGGAACGAGGTTGCGGCTGGCTCGGGTGCCGTGGGTGATTCGAAGTCGCTCGGGCGTTGTCCGCGGTCGGCGCACCGGCTGGCAGGCATCGGCATCGCGCTGGCCGCTGTCCTGGCGGGGGCCCTGGTGGTGCTGGTGGCCGTGCTCGCGCTGCAGGGCTGGCGGATCACGACGGTCGGCACGCCGTCGATGAGCCCGGCACTGCCGGTCGGCGCGCTGGTGGTGACCGCCCCGCTGACTCGGCCGGCGCATGTCGGCCAGGTGATCCTGTTCCGGCCACCGGGGGACGCGCACACCTACCTCCACCGGGTTGTCGCCGTCGATCGGGGGCTCACGGGTCGGACCCTGACCAATCGGACGATGGGGGACCGGACCCTTACCTACCGGACAAAGGGGGACAACGACCCGCACCCGGACCCGTGGGCGGTTCCCGCCGCTGCGGTCGTCGGGCACGTGGTGGCTGATGTCCCGGCTATCGGCTGGATCGCCCGCTCGGGGGCTGTCCTGGCCGCGGCGATCGTGGCGGCCGCGCTGATCGGCAGGATGTGGCCGCGCCTGCGGTGGTGGATCCTGCTCGATGCGCTTGCAACCGGGCTGTTCGCCGCCAGCGTGCGCGTCCACCCGTTCGTGAACTGGCAGGTCGTGACCGTGACGGCCGCTGCTGGTCGGGCCCGATTGTGGCTGTTCGACACGGGTGTCCTTCCCATCGTTGTCGGCGATCCGGGGGGCTCCCAGGTGGTGGTGCAGCCCGGCCATCAGGCGACACTGGATGTATCGATGGTGGGATTGCACCACGTCCAGGGCGTTGCCCATCTGCAGACCGGGCAATGGCTGGTGGCGGGGCTCGTCTGCGCCGCCCCGGTGGTGCTGGCCCTGCTGGTGTCGTGCCGCCGCCAGCAGGTACCCGGTGGGCTTGTGCCGGCGGGTGGGCTTGTGCCGGCGGGTGGGATTGTGTCAGCGGGTGGGATTGTGCCGGCGGGTGGGCTTGCATGGCCGGGACGGCTTGTTTCGCCGGGTCGGCTGGTGCCGCCGCCTGGGCCGGCACCTGCGTGGTGGGAGGCATCCGGTCCAGGGACAGCGTTGACACCGGTGCCTGAGGACGTGGTTTCAGGCGACGTCGGGCGGACGTCTGAGCCTGAGGTTCCAATGACGCCGCCCGCCCGGTCGCTGCTTGTGGTCGCTCCTCCTCCTCCTCCACCACCCCCTCCTCCTCCTCCTCCACCCCCTCCTCCTCCTCCTCCACCTCCACCACCACCACCTCCACCACCACCTCCACCACCTCCACCACCACCACCACCTCCTCCTCCACCACCTCCTCCTCCTCCTCCTCCTCCACCACCACCACCACCGGTGCTGCGGGTTCCGGCGGTGCTGCGGGCTCCGGCGGTGCTGCCGGCTCCTCCGGTGCCGCGGGTTCCACACGAATCGGGTCGCCGGCTGATGCGGGAGTGGTGACCGTGATTTCCGTGGGGTGATGACTGTTCGGTCGCCGGTGGTGCCAGCATGCGAGCCGGGGTGGCATGGGCGTCCCGAGACGACCGTGCCAATCGGCGTGACGAACAGGAGGTGTCATCCCGGTGAGCACGCATGGGGTGTCCAGGATCTCGGCGACGGCGACGGCGATGGCGACGGCGGCGGCCGGGAGGGCACCGCTGATGTCCGGTCGTACCGTGGCGCCGGCTGTCCGGTCGCCGGAGGTCTTGGTGGCGATGCCAGGTGACCTGGGCCCTGGCTGGAGTGTGGATGGCCGGCGGGACCCCAAGCGGATCGCGGCGGTCCGCCCCCGGGCTGCGACCGGGGTGCTGCGGTGAGTCGTCGGAACCAGGGATCTGCACTGTCGGGGTTGGCCGGTTTGGCAGCACCGAGCTATGGCCGTCACAGCCGCCGTCGCCGGGGCCGGGGCTCGTATGGTGGAGGGCGCGTCGGCACTGGAGGTGTGCCGGCGGCAGGGGCGCTGGTTCTCGTGGTGATCTGCGCCGTGGTGTTCGCCGCGGTGCAGTTCCTCAGGCCGGCACCGGCGGCCACCATTCGGGCGATCCGGACGACCTTTGTGACCAGCGGCACTCCGGTCTCTCTTCCCTGGCCCACCCAGGGGTCGGCTGCGCTGGCGGTCGAAGGGAGCGGCATGGTCGGCAGCGCCGGCAGCGGGGCGCCGATGCCGATCGCCAGCATTACCAAGGTCATGACTGCCCTGGTCGTCATGCACGACCACCCGCTCGCTGCCGGACAGAGCGGGCCGACGATCGGCATCACCGCTGCCGACGTCGCCCAGTACCAGGCAGACCTGGCCAGTCAGCAGTCCGTGGTCGCCGTCGTTGCTGGTGAGCAGATCACCGAACTGCAGGCGTTGGAGGCGCTCCTGGTGCCCTCGGGGAACAACATGGCCCAGGTGCTCGCCGTCTGGGATCGCGGCTCGGTCGCGGCGTTCGTTGCCGCGATGAACGCCCGGGCGTCGACAATGGGGCTTCGCCATACACATTTCGCCGGCCCGAGCGGTCTCGACCCCGCCTCGGTGAGCACGGCGAGCGACCTGGTCCGACTTGGCGAGGTCGTCGAAGCCAACCCGGTGTTGGCCAGCATCGTGGCCATGCCGTCGGTGACCCTGCCTGTGGCGGGAACTGTCTACAACTACGACTACGAGCTTGGCCACCACGGGTTCATCGGGGTGAAGACGGGCTCTGACGGCCAGGCTGGCGGCTGCTTCCTGTTCGACGCCACCGTGCGGGCTGGCGGCAGCAGCGCGCCAGTGGGATCGGCGTCCGGCTTGGCGAACGGGGCGACCGTGCACGTCATCGGGGCGGTGCTCGGCCAGCAAGCCGTGCCGATCCTCCAGAGCGCCCTGAACGCGGCGGTTGGCCTCGTCGGTGCGTTGGGCCCCCAGCTCCGGCTCCGGCAGATCGTGACGGCTGGTCAGCGGGTCGGTGAGGTGACCACCCCGTGGGGGGGATCGGCTCCGGTGGTGGCTGCCCGCCCGGTCTCGGCTGAGGGGTGGGCCGGAATGCGCGTGCGCGGCGCGGTTTCGGTGAGGCATCTTGGCTCGACCGTGCGCCGTGGCCAGCGGGTCGGCACCCTGGAGGTGGTGGTGGGGGGTGCCAGTCGGCGGATCCCGCTGGTGGCTGGCGCTGCGGTCGCGAACCCCGGGTTCAGCTGGCGGCTCACGAACGTCTGAGGTGATGGTTCACGCTGGGGCCGAGGATCAGTTCTGCTGTGCCGGCCTGTTCCCGACGTCGAGGTGTGCCGGTCCGGGGTCGGCAACCCGCAGTGGAACGGTTGAACGGAGGAGCAGCTGTGCGGAAAAGCGAAGGAGCGGAGAAGCGAAGGAGCGGAAGAGCGGTTGAACGGAGGAACGGTTGTGCGATGGAGCGGTTGAGCGGTTGAGCGGTTGAGCGGTTGAGCAGTTGTGCGGTTGTGCGGAGGAGCAGTTGAGCGGTTGAGCGGAGGAGCCGCCTACGGGGCTGGGCTACCCGTTCGGAGGAGCGGACCCCGAGCCGCCACGGGCCGGGGGGGATCCCGCCGCCGTGCCTGCTGTGCCCGGCTGCTGCGCCCGGCCCGCTACCGTCCACGAGGGGCCGCCCGACCGCGGTGGCGTCGTGGGGAGGAGCCATGAGCGAGCCGCAGGCCTTGACCGTCACCGATCCCGACGGCGAGACGATCCATGTCTACCGCTGGAGCGCCACGGGTACCCCCCGGGCCGCCGTCCACCTCGCCCACGGCATGGGGGAGCACGCCCGCCGTTATGACCATGTGGCCGCAGCCCTGACGGGTGCCGGCTACGAGGTGTGGGCCGACGACCACCGGGCCTCGGGCCGTACGGGTGCCGAGGGCCCCGGTCTCGGCAACCTGGGTCCCCGGGGGATGGAGGGAGCCCTCGACGCCCTGCACGCTGTCACCCGCCAGGTAGCGGCCGCCCACCCCGGGCTGCCGGTGCACCTGGTCGGGCACAGCTGGGGGTCGTTCCTGGCCCAGCGGTTCGCCGAGCGGTGGGGGGCCGAGCTGGCCGGCCTGGTGCTGTCCGGCTCCACGCTGCTGGCCGAGCCCTACATCAACTTGGGTGACTTCAACGCCCCGTTCGAGCCGGCGGCCACCCCCTACGACTGGCTGAGCCGCGACGCTGAAGTGGTCCGCCGCTACGTGGAGGACCCCTGGTGCGGGTTCGAGGTGGCGTTCGACATGCTGGAGCTGCTGCCCTTGGCCATGCCGCCGGCCGAGGGGGTGCCAAAGGGGCTGCCGGTGCTGGTCGTGAACGGGACCGACGACGCTGTCGGCGGGCCGAACGGTGGGGGAGCGGCGCTGGCCGACGCGTACCGGGCACTCGGGTTGGTCGACGTCACCTGCCGCTCGTACGAGGGAGGCCGCCACGAGCTGTTCAACGAGACCAACCGCGACGAGGTGCTTGCCGACCTGGTGGCCTGGCTCGACAGGCACACGGGCTGATCCCGGGCACACGGGTTGATCTCGGGCACACGGGTTGATCTCGGGCACACGGGTTGATCCCTGGCACACGGGTTGATCCCTGGCACACGGGTTGATCCCGGGCACACGGGTTGATCTCGGGCATCTGTGCCAGGTGCCAGGTGCCAGGTGCCAGGTGCCAGGTGCCAGGCACCTTGGCACGGTCCACGCCGGCAGGCTGGGGCCTCCGGTCCGCGGCGCCGTCGCCTCGGTCAGCCAAGCCCGAGCTGTCGACACGGGCTGCCGGGGATCGCGCCATCGCGAGCATCACAGCAGTGGTTGCGCGGCGACCCGACGGGCTGCGCTCGGACTGAGCACGCCCATCGCCTGCAACTGGGCGATGACCGCGTTTCGTCGCAACAGGGCGCGACGCGGGTGAACGAGCGGGTCAAGGGCGGACGGTGCCTGCACCAGCCCCGCGAGCACGCTGGCCTGGGCCCAGTCGAGCGAGGTGGGGCTTCGGTGGAAGTAGCGCTGCGACGCCTGGACGATCCCGTAGGCGCCGTCACCGAAGTACACGTCGTTCAGGTACATCGTCAGGATCTGCTCGTGTGAGTAGTCGAGCTCCAGCTTGAACGCCAGGCCGACCTGCTCGACGATGGTGAGCGGGTTCCGGCTCGGTCCGGTGTACAGGCGTTTCGCCAGCTGCTGGGCGAGCGTCGCTCCTCCTTGCCCGGTACGCCCCAGCAGGCGAGCGTAGAGATAGCGGCCGGCGCCGTAGGCGATGTCGACTCCGGGCGGGCTTCGGAACGCCTGGTCCTCGATGGCGATCAGCGCGTCACCCACCTTGGCTGGTGCGCTGGTGACCAGCTGCCCGCCGTGGGACGCGACTTCGGCGCGCACGAGCGCTGGCGCATTGCCGACGCCAGGCACGGCTGCCAGCAGGCCACCCGCGGCTGCGGCGAACATGGCGACGATCACCGCGAGCACGATCAGTGCACGCCGAACGGAAGATCGCCACCTGCCCAGTGTCGGTTTCGTGCCTGAGGATCGCTGCTCGGGCGCGGCACGTGACGTGCCGGCATGGTCAGTGGACCGGCGAACCTCCTGGCGCAACACCTCGGGTCCCACGGTATCCATGGTGCCGGTGACGTGCCGGCTGTGGTGGTCGGGGTGGGCTGGGGTGGCTGTGGTGGCTGTGCGGGCCGGGCTGGTCGTGGTGGTGGTCGGTGACGTGCTCGCAGGAGTGGGCTGGGTTGGCTGTGGTGGCTGTGCGGGCCGGGCTGGTCGTGGTGGTGGTCGGTGACGTGCTCGCAGGAGTGGGCTGGGGTGGCTGTGGTGGCTGTGCGGGCCGGGCTGGTCGTGGTGGTGGTCGGTGACGTGCCCGCAGGAGTGGGCTGGGTTGGCTGTGGTGGTCCGGGTGGCTGTGGTGGCAGCGGGCCTCGCACTCCGGATGTGGTCGTGTGGTGCTGCGGTTCGATGCCGAGATGTGGCGTCGTCGTCGGGCGCCGCCCCGGTCATGCGCTGGTGGCGTCCTCCGACCGCAGCTGCCGCCAGCGCGACGCAGCGGCATCGACGTCGGCAGCGAGCCCGGTTGATGGGCCGTCGATCGTGATGGACGCAGACCCGGCGGGCGGCCCGCCAGCGGGGTACGTCAGCCTCAGCCTGCTGTACCGGCCGTCACCGTGGCCGACGAAGCACTCCGGTTCGGGCGGGCGTAGACGGGGTGGGTCTCCCAACCCGACACGTGCGAGGACCGTGGCGGCGGCGATCTCGCCAGCGGTGGCGGCGGGGTCGGCAGCGCGCGGGAACGAGCTGGCCGCCGCATCGCCCACCACGAACAGGCCGTCGATCTCGGTCTCGTACGCGGGGCTGACGCCCACGAGCGGGCCCGCCGGCCCGAGCTCGGCAAGGGCAGGGCTCCTCCGGTGGGCGGGGACCACCAGCACCACGTCTGCGAGCACGTCCTCGCCGGTTGTCGAGCGGAGGACTCCGGCGGCCAGGGCGTCTGGATCGGGGGCGAAGCCACAGTGAATGGCGACGCCAGCGTCGGCGCAGGACCCGACGAGGAAGTCGCCGAGCTCGTCGCCCAGTGGACCCAGTGGTCGCTGTTCGGGCGTGGTGACGACGGCGGTGATCCGGCCGGCGCCGGTCCGGCTGACGTTGCGGGCAAGCTGCATCGCCAGGCCATACGGTGCTGGTGGGCACCGGTAGGGGAGGGAGGTCACCACCACCGCAACCGTCGCCGGGCGGTCGAGGGCAGCGATGGCTGTTGCCGCGGCTGTCGCCCCTGGAGGGTCCCAGAACGCGACCACGGGGCTGCCACCTGAGCGGCTGCCACCTGAGGGGCTGCCACCTGAGCGGCTGCCACCTGAGCGGCTGCCACCTGAGCGGCTTGCTCCCGGCGGGCGCTCGCCGCCTGTGGCCGCGTCGAACGGCACGGCGAGTGCCAGTCCGGGTGCGGCGATCACGGCGTCGGC
>JAJZLP010000138.1 GCA_021803325.1 Actinomycetes bacterium | reverse complement strand
ACCACCAACGCCGCTGCCACCAAGGCGACGGGCGCGAAGAAGACCGCCACCACGGCTGCCACCACGGCTGCCACCACGGCCGCAGCGAAGGCCCCGGGCGCGAAGAAGACCGCCACCGCCACCACGGCTGCCACCACGGCTGCAGCGAAGGCCCAGGGCACGAAGAAGACCGTCACCGCCACCACGGCTGCGACGAAGGCCCCGGGCGCGAAGAAGACCGCCACCGCCGCAGCGAAGGCCCAGGGCACGAACAAGGCCGCCACTACCTCCACGGCTGCGACGAAAGCCCCGGGCGCGAAGAAGGCCGCCACCGCCGCTGCCGCCACGACGGCCCAGGGCACGAGACAAGCCGCTGCCATCACCAGGAAGGCCCCGGCTGCGAGGAAGACCGCCGCCAAAGCCCAAGCCACGAAGGCCCCGGGCACGAAGAAGGCTGCCCCCACCACGGGCTAGGAGACGTGGACCGTTTCCACCGCGGCCGGCGTCGAGCTCGGCCTCAGCTGTGCCGGCGGCCCGACATCGAGGTGGTCAGGCGGGTGGCAGGGCGGCGAACACTCGGGCCAGCAGATCCTCGGACTCCAGGTGGTGCAGCGCAGCGGATCCCGAAGCCGGGCTGGCCGACTCCAATCGGCTGACATGCACCAGCCGGTACCGGTCCCGCAGCAGCCGGTGCAGACGCCCGTGGGCGAAGCCCCACGCGCCCATGTTCTCGGGCTCCTCCTGCCACCAGATGACCTCGCGAGCCGCTGGGTAGCGCTGCAGGACGCTGGCGAGCGCTGCATCGGGCCACGGGTACAGCTGCTCCACGCGCACCACGGCGACCGCGGCAGGGTCGATGCCCGGCTGGGGCAGGTCCTCGGCGCCGTCGCGCAGGCGATCGCGCCGGGCCATCACCTCGAATGCGCCCTTGCCCGAGCACAACACCACGCGTTGCACCCGGTTCGGGTCCACCGCCTGCTCTGCTGCGGCACCGAGCTGCCCGCTGGTCGCCGGATCGTCGACGACCTCGGCGAACGCCCCGCCAGCCAGTTGGGTCATCGGCGAGCGGGCCTGGCGGGCCCGCAACAGCGACTTGGGTGTGAACACCACCAGGGGCCGCTGCGGCGACATGCGGACCTGGGACCGCAGCAGATGGAAGTACTGGGCGGCAGTGGTCGGCTGCACGACCCGGATGTTGCCCCGGGCGCACAGTGTCAGGTAGCGCTCGATGCGAGCAGAGGAGTGCTCAGGCCCTTGGCCCTCGTACCCGTGGGGTAGCAGCAGCACGAGCCCAGACCGCTGGCCCCACTTGTCCTCGGCCGCGACCAGGAAGTTGTCGATGATGATCTGGGCGCCGTTCCCGAAGTCCCCGAACTGCGCCTCCCATGCCACCAGGGCACCGGGCGCCTCCACGGTGTAGCCGTACTCGAACCCGAGCGCCGCGTACTCCGACAGCAGCGAGTCGTAGATCCCGAAGGTTCCCGGTCGCGCTGCGCCGCGCAGCGTCTCGTGCACGTGGCCGAGCGGGATCCACTCGTCGCCTGTCTGGTGGTCGACGAGCACCGCGTGCCGCTGGCTGAACGTTCCCCGGCGGGTGTCCTGACCCGACAGCCGGACATCGGTGCCTTCGAGGACCAAGCTGCCCAGCGCCAGTGCCTCTCCCAGGGCCCAGTCCACCTCGCCGCCGGCCACCATCTTCGCTCGCTGCTCGAATTGCCGCACGAGCTTGGGATGGACGGTGAACCCGTCGGGGACGGCGGTGACGGCCGGCACCATGCGATCGAGGAGGTCGAGATCGACACCTGTCGACGAGGCGGCAACAGTCGCCACCAGAACCGGGGCGGCCAGGCTCGTGACCTCGGGCGGATGGGACTGCCGGGTTTCGTCGAGGGCCCGCTGCAGCTTGGCTTGGAAGTCGTCGAGGGCCTGCTCGGCCTCCTCGATGGTGATGTCGCCTCGGCGCACCAGGGTTTCCGTGTAGAGCTTGCGCACCGAACGCTTGGCGTCGATGATCGCGTACATCCGTGGCTGGGTGTAGCTCGGATCGTCGCCCTCGTTGTGGCCATGGCGGCGGTAGCACACCACGTCGATCACGACGTCTTTGTGGAAGGCCTGGCGGAAGCCGAAAGCGAGCCTGGCCGCGCGCACGCACGCCTCGGGGTCGTCCCCGTTCACGTGGAAGATCGGCGCCTGCACCATCTTCGCCACATCGGTCGAGTACACCGACGACCGTGCCGACTCGGGCGCCGTGGTGAACCCGAGCTGGTTGTTGATCACGATGTGCACCGAGCCCCCGGTGCGGTACCCGGCCAGCTGCGACAGCTCCAACGTTTCGGCCACCACACCCTGGCCGGCAAAGGCGGCATCGCCGTGCACCAGCAGCGACAGGACGGGATACGCCTGGCCATGCTCGCCTTCCACCTGGCGCCGGATGTGGTCCTGGCGGGCTCGGGCCATGCCCTCCACCACCGGGTCGACGGCCTCCAGATGGGACGGGTTGGAGGCCATGGCCAGCTCGAGTGACCGGCCGTCGCCTGCCACGAAGGTCCCCGTCGCTCCCTTGTGGTACTTGACGTCCCCCGATCCCTGCACGCTGTCGGGGTCGAGGTCGCCCTCGAACTCCCGAAAGATCTCCCCGTAGGACTTCCCCACGATGTTCGCCAACACGTTCAGCCGGCCCCGGTGGGCCATGCCCAGCACCGCCGATGTGGTGCCCGAGCGGACGGCCTCCTCCAAGATGGCGTCGAGGACGACGATGGTCGACTCGGCGCCTTCCAGCCCGAACCGCTTCTGCCCGACGTACCGGGTGTGGAGGAAGCGCTCGAACGCCTCCGCCGCGTTCAGGCGATCGAGGACGTGGCGCTGCTCCTCGGGCGGCAAGCCGAGCGGCACCCCCTCCACGTGCTCCTGGATCCAGCGCTTCTGCCCGGGGTCCTGGATGTGCATGTACTCGATGCCGAGGGTGCGGCAGTAGGCGTCGCGAAGGACGTCGAGCGCCTCGCCAAGTGCCATGGTCGACCGTCCGGACAGACCGTCGACGACCCACTCCCGGTCCAGGTCCCACACGGTCAGGCCATAGGTGGTGGGATCGAGCTCGGGGTGCAGCTCCGGTGGCGCCGCGGCCAGCGGGTCGAGATCGGCGATCAGGTGGCCGCGGACCCGGTACATGTTGATGAGGCTCTGCACATGGACCTGCTTCACCATCCGCCGGTGACCGCTGTCGTCGGCAGGGTTGGTGTCGGGATGCCAGGGCTCGGGCTCGACGGGCACGTCCATCGCCGCGAACACCTGCTCGAAGAACCCGTGCCGGCCGGTCAGGCACTCGGCGACGTGCTTCAGGAACAGGCCGGACTCGGCGCCCTGCACGATCCGGTGGTCGTAGGTCGACGTGACGGTCACCACCGGTCCCACGCCGAGCTCGGCCAGGCTGCGGCGGTCCGTGCCCTGGAACTCGGCCGGGAAGTCGATGGAGCCCACCCCGATGATCGCCCCCTGCCCCGGCATCAGCCGCGGAACCGACTGGACCGTCCCGAGGGTTCCGGGGTTCGTCAGGCTCACCGTCGCCCCGGCGAAGTCGTCGGGCGACAGCTTGCCGGAGTGCACCTTGCGAACCAGGTCCTCGTAGGCAACGACGAACGAGCGGAAGTCGAGCGTGTCGGCGTCGCGGATCACCGGCACCATGAGCGTCCGCGTGCCGTCCCCCTTCGCCACGTCGACGGCCAGCCCCAGCCCGACGTGCTGGTGGCGGACCACACCGGGATGGCCCTTGCCGTCCGCATCGGCTACGAAGGTGGCGTTGAGCGCCGGGACGGCGGTCAGGGCCCGTACGATGGCATAGCCGATGAGGTGCGTAAAGCTCACCTTGGTGCCCATGGCCCGGGCCAGGTGCTGGTTCAGCCGGCTCCGGTTGACCTGCAGCAGCTTGGCCGGGACGGTGCGCACGCTGGTGGCGGTCGGAACCCCGAGCGAGGCCTCCATGTTGGTGACGATCCTGGCCGCCGCTCCGCGCAGCAGGTCGGCCTCCGGCGTGCCGGCCCCGGCATGGCCCGCCCCGGCAGCTGCCGGACCAGCCGTCGGGCCGGCAGGAACCTTCACCCCAGGATCGATCCTCGTCGCACCACCGCTGGCCACGACGCTGGGTCCCGCCGCCTCCGTGCCGGTGCCCGGGACACCCGCACCCAGTCCTGCGGGAGTCGGGGCAGCACCAGGTGACGGCGGGGCGCCGGCGGGAACGTAGTCGGCGAAGAACTCGCGCCAACTCTCGCTCACCGACGCCGGGTCGGTTCGGTACTGCTCATACATGTCATCGACGAGCCAGGCGTTGGGACCGAACGATCCTCCGGCCATGCGACCCGTCGCGGGGGGCTGCGACGCGTCCATCGGCAGGATCCTACCGGTGCGGCAACCCGCCTCAGACGAGCCCACGCGTCTTCATTGCAGCCACCGGCCGCGTCTGCGAGAATGCCGCCGGCAGGAATTCGGCTGTGCGATTGGCATCCGTCCTGCCGGCGATCCCACCGATCGCACGCGGGTGTGGCCGCGGGCGCCGAGCGTGGACATGCCGGCACCGGATTGGGCCGCCTGATGCGGGAGCAGCCGCACGAGGACAACCAACGGGGGATCTACGGGGAGCGCAGCCCGTCGAGGACGTCGATCGCATGTGACAGTGTGCGCGGCGGGCCGATCGGAGCGCAGGGCATGGGGAGCCGTTCATGAGATACCGCAACGCGTGGTCGTGGTTGGGACTCAACCTGGGGCGACGAGCAGGAACGGTCGGGCTCGTCGGGCTCGTCCTGACGATCGCCTTGGGCTTCGGCATCGTCACGCTCAAGTTCCGCACCAGCAATGCGAGCTACCTCAACGGCAACGACCTCGCCCAGATCGAGAACCACCAGTACGAAAAGCTGTTCGGTGGCGACCTCATCATCACCATGTTCACCATGAAGAAGGGCACGACGGTCAACGACCTGTTCACGCCCCGGAACATCTTCACGTTCCTGAACGTGCAGGCGAAGCTGAAGAAGGACCCATCCGTCTTCACCGTCATGACGCCGCTCGACTCGCTGGTCCTCGCCAACCGCATCTTGGCAGAGCCGCCCGGCAGCGTCGACCCCACTCGCACCTTCGGCTCCCAGCTCCTGCTGTCGGCAGCCAGCCGCGATCCCTCGCCCAAGTCGCAAGCGCTGCGCGACAACTACGTCGCCGCGACGCTGGGCCAGCTGGTCCAGGTCCCGCCGGCCCAGCGGACCCTCACCAATCCGGCCTGGGTGAACGTCCTGCTCCACAACCCCAACGGCACGATGCGCTCGGCCAGCTTCAGCTTCTTCCCCAACAACGGCCACGCCGCCATGGTCATCTTCCTCCGGGGGCACCAGACGATCGCCCAGGAATCGGCGGCGGCGGCAACGGTGGAACGCATCGTCTACGGAACCCACTTCGACAACGCCACCACCCTGGTCACCGGCGTGCCCCAGCTCCTTCGGACGATCAACAACTATCTGACCAGCGGCTTCATCACCCTCGGAGCCATCGCCGCCATCGTCATGGCCCTCATCCTGGTCCTGCTGTTCACGGTCCGCTGGCGCCTGCTGCCGTTCGCCATCGTCAGCGTCGGGCTGGTGTGGGCCTTCGGGCTCACCGGGTACTTCCACATCCCGCTCACCCTCGGCAGCATCGCCAGCCTGCCGGTGCTGCTCGGCGTGGGCATGGACTACGCCATCCAGATGCACTCGCGGGTGGAGGAAGAGGTCGTCCTGGCCCGGGCCAAGCACCCGATCCAGGTCACGGCGCGCAACCTGGGACCTGCGCTGCTGGTCGTGACGTTCGACGCCGTGTTCGCCTTTTTGGCACTCACGTTCGCCAAGGTGCCGATGATCCGCCAGTTCGGCTGGCTCCTCGTCATCGGCATCATTGCCGTCTGCGTCTTCAGCATCTTCGGATCTCTGTCGTTCCTGGGCATCCGTGAGTACAAGTCGCCCACCACCGGCAAGGACTTCTCCAAGGGTGTCCTGTCACGCCTGACGGTGTGGCTCGGCAGCCTGCCGGTCAAGACCGCGCTGCCCTTCGTCCTCGCCAGCTCGGTCATCCTGGTGGCCGGCGTCGCTGTCGAAGGCCACCTGAAGATGCAGACGGACCCCATCCAGTGGATCGACCCCGGCGCGCCCGCCGTCCACCAGGTCCACCAGGTGCGCCGGGGGGTCGGCACCGACAACTACTTCCAGGTGATGGTGCGGACGACGCACCCGTTCAGCAACGAAACGGCCGCCTACGTCACGAACCTGTCGACCAACCTGTTCGACAAATTCCCAAGTGAGCTGTACAGCGGTGCCGGCATCGTCAACATCGCCTACGAGGTCGCAGCGCTGCCGCACACCTCAGTGGTGCCACCGACCGGCGCACAGGTCGAGGCGCTGTACAAGCTCGCCCCACCTGACATCCAGAACACGCTGGTGGCCGACAACGGCCACGCGCTCGGCATCGTGTTCGAGGCCAAGACCTCCACCCTCGGGCAGCTTGCACCGGTCGTGCGCTACATCCGCAGCCTCCACCCCCCGGCCGGGATCACCGTGGCACCGGGCGGCATCGCCGTCGTCGGCGTCGGCCTGATCGACAATCTGTCCGCGTCCCGGTCCCTGCTCACCTACCTGTCGATCATCTTCGTCGGGGTCTTCCTCGCCGTCCGGCTCCGCAGCGTCATCCGCTCCCTGCTGTCGCTGGTGCCCGTCATCATCGCCGTCGGATCGGTCGCTCTGTTCGCGTGGGCGTTGCAGCTGCAGCTGAGCCCGATGACCGCGGTGTCGGGACCCCTCGTCGTCGCCGTCTGTACCGAATTCACCTCCCTCATGCTCTTGCGGTTCGTAGAAGAACGCGGCCGGGGCCTCGACCCCGAAGCCGCCGTCGCCACCACCGCTGCCAGGACGGGACGTGCCTTCATGGTGTCGGGTCTGACGGCCGTGGCCGGCATCGGCGTCATCGCGTCGTCGCCATGGCCGCTCCTGCGGGGTTTTGGGACCATCGTCGGCCTGAACGTCGCCATCGCGCTGGTCAGCGCCCTGGTCATCCTGCCGCCCATCCTGGTCTGGGCCGAGAGCAACGGGAAGAACCTGGTGTCGCGTGGCCTCACCCGCTACATCGAGGAGGAAGCGCGAACCGTCGAGGGCAGTTCGAGCGCAGCCACACCGCCAGCGCCCGGCGCGTTTCACCCGGCGCCGCGTCCCGACGCCGGTGCCGATCACGAAACGCCCGTTCCCGTCAGTCGCATCCTGGACAACGGGGCCTGACCCTCGATCAGGTCGCCGCTGCGGGCACCGATCGCTTCCGCTGGCGACGTGCGCCGGCAGTACGCCGCGAGCCGCAGAGCGACAGCGCAGGCACCTGTGGGGAGGACCGCTGGTATGGCCAGGCCGCCCGCACCCCCCCCGCAGCGCGTTCAGGGGCGAAGGTGGGCGGTCAGGAGGCCGGAGGTTCCGCAGGCGCCGGCCAGATCCCCCCGCCGACGACGTAGAGATGCCCACCCATCGGTTCGATCGTCATCGAGTCGACGGTGTGCGGACCGAACTGCGCCAGCAGCGTGACGGAGTCCACCCGGTCGCCGGTGACGTGCTCCGCCGCGTACAGCG
>JAJZLP010000337.1 GCA_021803325.1 Actinomycetes bacterium | reverse complement strand
ATGCGGTCGCCGGCCAGCACGTCGCTGCCGCGCTCGGGCAGCGCGTCGACGTAGACGAGGACGTCGACCAGGATGCTCCCGACGAGCACCAGGCGCTGTGGCGGTGCCCATCGGGCAGTGGCAGCCGCTGCGCCTGCCGCAACCCGAGCTGAGCCGGAGGTGGGCGGTCGTGGGGTGAGCGCCGCCGCAACTGGAGCGTGCACCGGCGCAGGGGAGCGGGGGGTGAGCGAGGCTGCGACCGGGGTCGAACCGGGCGGGTCGGCCTGCAGGCGGCTCGGCGGGTCGGTCTCCGGGTGGTCCGGCACGGCGGTCGGGTCACCGAGGTGCCGGGCTGCTCGGCGGTCCACCGCTCCCCACCCGGTCCAGGCGACGGCGATCGACGTGCCGAGCCCCAGCACGAAACCGAAGCTTCCGTCGCCGACCAGCCCGTGGGCCCAGGGTCCCGTGAACAGCGGCGACGTGGTCGTGGCCAGGGCGAGGGCAGCGCCGACGGTGAACGCCGCCAGCCCGATACCGTCGACAGCCCGTCCGGTGCCGCCGACGGCGGAAGCGGTTCGTGTGCCGCGGAAGGCGGAAGCGGTTCGTGTGCCGCCGACAGGGGAGCCGGTTGGTGTGCCGCTGACGGCGGAAGCGGTGCGGATGTCGCCGACGGGGGAGCCGGAGCCGGCGACGCGTGCCGCCCGGCGCGCCCGCCCGAGATCGGCGAGCACCACACCGGCCCACGCCGCGAGGCCGGCGGCCAGCAGCTCCAGGAAGCTCTCGAAGGGGCCGAGAAATCCCGAGCG
This sequence comes from Actinomycetes bacterium, assembly GCA_021803325.1. GTDB lineage: Bacteria > Actinomycetota > Acidimicrobiia > Acidimicrobiales > UBA8190 > JAJZYI01. Next base: position 6,816 of record JAJZLP010000337.1, on the reverse strand, counting down.
GCTGAGCATCAGCCACAGGCCCGCCGAGCAGACGACAGCCGCGTCGACCAGCACCGTCCGCGTCCTCCGGATCCGGACCCCCAGCGCGAGCAACGTCAGGCCCGAGGAGTAGCAGGCGAGGTTGGTCTCGGCCAGCATGCCTCCTGCGGCGGTCAGCAGGTAGGGAGTCGCCAGCCAGGCCGGGAGGACGGCCCCGACCGGTCCGATGGGGTCGAGCGCCGAGGCGAGGCCGTGGACCCGCGTGCTCAGCAGGTAGCCGGTGAGGACCAGAATTATCGTCGGCAGCGCGGCACCTGCGGTCACCCAGCCGACGACGGCGCCAGAACGCTCCGATCTCGGGAGGTACCGGCTGTAGTCGGGAGCGAGGTTGACCCAGCTGACGCCGGTCCCGGCTGCGATGATGCCGGCGGCCATCAGCATCGTCCGCAGTGACGCGGGATGGCCCGAGAGCGTACGTGCCCAGTCGACGTGCATCAGCATGACCGGCACGAGTGCCAGGGTGAGCGCACCGAACCCGAGTGCGGCGAGGCGCTGGAACCGCACGATGGTGGCGTGCCCCAGCAGCCCGAGGACCAGCGACGCTCCGACCATGATGCCGAGTGCGACGGTGTCCGCGGCGGGCCCCGGTGCCACACCGAGCAGGACGTGCGCCGCGCCCACCAGAGCCCAGGCGCCGACGACCGAGGCCACCACCTCCCACCCGAGCACGCTCACCCAGCTCACCGAGGCGGCCACCCCATTCCCCGCACGTCCCATGGCCCGGCGGGACAAGGCCAGTGCAGGCATGCCGGATTGCTGCCCGGCTACCGACACGGCCCCGACGAGCAGGAACGACGCTGTCGTGGCGGCGGCGGTGACGGCGACAGCCTGGCCGAAGTCGAGCCCAAGGCTGGCCAGCACCGCGCCGAACACGACCGACAGGATCCCGACGTTCGCAGCGAACCACACCGAGAACAGTCCGCGGGCGTTGCCCCTGCGCTCGTCGAGCGGGACCGGCTCGATGCCGCGCCGCTCGATCACCGTCGTGATCTTCATGAGGTTCCTCCTGGGTGGTGCCGGCTGCCGAGCATGCGGCAGGGGTGGTCCGGCTCGGTCATCGGGGCCTGGTCTGGACGGCCCGGGTTCGTCGCGGGCGACCTCCTGGACGGCCCGGGTTCGTCGCGGGCAACCTCCTGGCCGGTCGGGTTCGTCACGGGGCGACCGCCTGGACGGTCCGGGCCTGCGGCAAGGCGACCGCCTGGACGGCCCGGGCTTGTGGCGGGGCGACGGCCTCGCCGGTCGGGTTCGTCATGGGGCGACCGCCTGGCGGACCGCTGCGGTGAGCGCTCCGGTGGAGACCTCCGGCAGGGTCAGGTGGCGCGCACCCATCGCCTCGGCCAGCTCAGCGGCCAGGCCGAGCCGGGTCGGTCCTGTCTCCACGTCCACGACGACCGCGGGCAGCGCCCGCCGGCGGACTTCTGCTGCTGCGTCGAAGGCCGCCGCCATCGGGTCTGCGTCGCCGGGGCCGGCGGTGGCCCGCCCGTCGGAGACGAGCACCAGGAGCGGCCGGTGCCCACCCCGGTGTCCTGTGGCGACGGCGATGGCCTGATGGATGCCCGCAGCAAGCGGGGTTCGTCCCCCGGTGGGCAGTTCAGCGAGCCGGGCCCGGGCGACCTCGACGCTCCCGGTGGGCCGCAGCAGCACGTCGGCGGAGGAGCCGCGGAAGACGACGAGGCTGACGCGGTCCCGGCGCTGGTAGGCGTCCAGCAGCAGGCTCATGGCGGCGCCCTTGACCGCCTGCATCCGGTGCTCCACGCCCATGGACGCGGACGCGTCGACGGCCAGCACGACGAGGTTGCCGACCAGCTGCTCGCGTACCGGCTCGCGCAGGTCGGCCGCGTCGACCAGGGGACCTTCAAGACGTCCGGCCCGTCGCACAGCGGCGGCACGAGCGGTGGCGCCGACGGCGACCGACGCGGCGGGTCCGTCGGGAACCCGGTCGCCCACCAGCCGGCCGCGGTGGCCAATTGCCGGGGACCGGCGTCCGGCTCCGTGGTCGGGGAGCACTGCCCGAGGCGCGCGCAGCGCCGGCACCGTGGTCGGCGTGTCCGGCGCCACCGGTGCCCGGTCCTGGGGGGCCATGTCGCCGGCCGCGGGTTGGTCCGCCGAGGGTGAGCCGCCGTAGCTGCCGGGTGGTGTGCCGGCCGCCGCCGCGGGCGAGCCGCTGTTCCTGCCGGGTGGCGCGCCGCCCCGTCCACTGGGCAACGCGTCGCGAGCCGGATCGTGGGATGCGCTCGTGGCGTCGCCGCCGGGATGCTGCCCGGCGGGTGGGCCGCCGTCGCTGTCAGCCGCCTGGAGCGCGGGGTCCGGCTCCTCCGTCGAGGTCCCGTCACCCGTCGGCGAACAGCCCGGCGGGTCCGCGGGCGGCCCGGCCTTTTTGGCTCCGGTGGCTCGTGCCACTGCCTCGTCGACGGCGTCGCGGTCGACGCCCGGGTCGTCGAACGGCCCACGTCGGCGGCGATGGGCCAAGGCCAGGTGCGCCACCCGACGGACGTCGTCGGGCGTGGCTTCCGGGCGCCCCTCCCAGCCGGCCAGGGCGGCGGCGGCTCGGCAGACGGCGAGATCCGCCCGGAGGCCCTCGGCGCCGACGGAGGCGCACACGGTGCTCACGGTCCGGACCAGGTCGTCGTCGAGCGTGGCGGGCCGGGCGGCGGCGAGCCGGGTGGCGAGCGCGCCTTCGGCAGCGGACCAGATGGCGGCGAAGGCGGCCGGGTCGGCATCGTGGGCCAGGCGGCGCCGCACCGCTTCGGCGCGGACGTCAGGATCGAGGCTGGCGGTCACGTCGACGGCCAGACCGAACCGGTCGAGGAGCTGGGGGCGCAGCTCGCCTTCCTCGGGGTTCATCGATCCGGCGAGCACGAACCGGGCTGGATGGGCTTCGGAGATGCCCTCGCGCTCCACCCGGTTCGTCCCGCTGGCGGCCACGTCGAGCAGCACGTCCACCAGGTGGTCGGGGAGCAGGTTGACCTCGTCGACGTACAGGACGCCGCCATGGGCGGCGGCGAGCAGCCCCGGCTGGAAGCGGCGGGTCCCGGTGGTGAGCACGGCGCCGACGTCGATGGTGCCGACCAGGCGGTCCTCGGTGGCGCCGACCGGCAGCTCCACGAACGGCGCGCCGCCGGGCAGCAGGGCGGCCAGTCCGCGTACGAGCGTCGATTTGGCGCTTCCCTTGTCGCCCCGGAGCAGGACGCCGCCGACCCGGGGGTCGACGGCGTTCAGCAGGAGCGCCAACTTCACCTCGTCCGCGCCGACCACCGCGCTGAACGGGTAGGGGGAAGCGGGCGGTGCGCTGCCGCTCATCGTGACTCCTCCCAGCCCTCGGCCTCGAGCAGCGCGGCTCGAAGCGTGGCCAGGGCCTCGGCGGACGCCGCCCACAGCTCTCGCTCGTTCGCCTCGAGCAGACGTTCGGCGATCGACCGCAACGCCCATGGGTTCGACCGGGCGAAGAAGGCGCGGACCTGCGGGTCGGCCACATAGGCGCGGGTGACGCGCTCGTACATCCAGTCCTCCACCACGTGCGCGGTGGCGTCGTAGCCGAACAGGTAGTCGACCGTTGCCGCCATCTCGAACGCGCCCTTGTACCCGTGGCGCTGCATGGCGGTGATCCACTTGGGGTTCACCACCCGGGTGCGCACCACCCGGGCGGCTTCCTCGGCCAGTGTGCGGACCCGTGGCCGGGCCGGGTTGGCGGTGTCGCCGAAGAACGCCTTGGGCTGGTGGCCGGTGAGCGCCCGGACGGTGGCGATCATGCCGCCATGGTCCTGGAGGTAGTCGTCGGAGTCGAAGATGTCGTGCTCGCGGTTGTCCTGGTTCTTCACGGCGACGTCGATGGCCGCGAACCGCCGTCGCATGGCGCCCGCGGCGGGCGCTCCCATGGCGCGCCGCCCGTACGACCAGCCGCTCCACGCTTCGTAGACCGCGGCGAGGTCGGCGTCGGAGCGCCAGTGGCGCGACTCGAGCAGGGGAAGGATCCCCGACCCGTAGGCGCCGGGCTTGGCTCCGAAGATGCGGGGATCGTCGTCGAAGCCGGCGAGCGCCAGCGCGTCGTCCAGCAGGTGGACCACGTGCGGGAACGCGTCGCGGAAGAAGCCCGAGATCCGCAGCGTCACGTCGACGCGAGGCCGTCCCAGCTCGTCGTCGCCGATCAGCTCCAGGCCGGTCACCCGTCCGGACTCCGCCTGCCAGCACGGTCGCACACCTATGAGCGCCAGGGCTTGGGCGACGTCGTCGCCCATGGTGCGCATCGCCGCGGTGCCCCAGACGACCAGGCCCACGCACGCCGGCACCGTGCCTTCGTCGGCGACGTGGCGGGCGATCAGGGCATCGGCCAGGGCCTGGCCCACCTCCCAGGCCAGGGGGGAGGGCACCGCCTTCGGGTCCACCGAGTAGAAGTTGCGCCCGGTGGGCAGCACGTGGGCCATGCCGCGGGTGGGGGCGCCGCTCGGTCCGGCGGGAACGTGCCGGCCGGACAGCGCCCGGAGCACGCTGCCGAGCTCGTCGCCGGTCCGGTGGAGCGCGGGGACCAGCGTGTCGCACACCCAGCGCAGGGTGGGGTCGTCGCTCGCGGTCTGCCAGCCGGCGGCCTGCAGCCCGGCCAGCGTGCGCCGGTTCTCGGCCTCGACCCGGTCGACCTCCGCCCGCCCGGCGTCGGGGTCGAGCCTGGCTCGCAGCGAAGGGACCTGCCCTTGGGCCAGCCGCGTGATGGCGAGCACCAGGTCGAGCTCGGCTTCGCCCTCGGGCTGGCGGCCCAGGACGTGCAGCCCGCCGCGGATCTGGGCGTCCTTGAGCTCGCAGAGGTAGCCGTCGACGTGCAGGACCAGCTCGTCGAACGCCTCGGCGGACGGGGCGTCGGCCACGCCCAGGTCCCGGTGGATCTCGGCTTCCACCAGCAGGTCCCAGACCTGGGCGCGGATGGCGGCAAGCTTGTCGGGGTCGAGCGCGGCGACGCGGGCGTGCTCGTCCAGCAGGGTCTCGAGCCGGGCCAGGTCGTCGTACGTGTCGGCCCGGGTCATAGGGGGGAGCAGGTGGTCGACGATCACCGCGTGCGCCCGGCGCTTGGCCTGGGTTCCCTCACCGGGATCGTTGACGACGAAGGGGTACACGAGCGGCAGGTCTCCGAGCACGGCGTCCGGTGCGCAGGCCGCCGACAGGCCCACCCCCTTGCCCGGCAGCCACTCGAGCGTGCCGTGCTTGCCGGCGTGCACGACGGCGTGCGCCCCCCACACCTCGTCGAGCCAGCGGTAGAAGGCGAGGTAGTGGTGTGTCGGCGGCAGGTCGGGCGAGTGGTAGACGGCCACCGGGTCCTCGCCGAAGCCGCGTGGCGGCTGCACGGCGACGAGGACGCCCCCCAGGTCGATCCCCGGGAACACCAGGTCGTCGCCGTCGCGCCACACCAAGCCCGGCGCGTCTCCCCACGCGCCGACGACCTGGTCGCGAAGCGCGGGGTCCAGAGCGGCAAAGCGCTCCGCGTAGGCCTCCCCGTCCCAGCGCAGGGCTCCCGCCGCCGGGGCGTTCTCCGCCGACCCCTGGTCGGCAGGGAACCCGGCGGCCAGCTCGTGCATGAGGGCGTCGCCGTCGTCGGGGATGCGGTCGACCCGGTAGCCCGCCGCGGCGAGCTCGTGCAGCAGCGCCACCACGCTGGCCGGGGTGTCGAGGGCGACGGCGTTGCCCAGCCGGCTGCGTTTGGTGGGGTAGGCGGACAGCACGATGGCGATCCGCCGCTGCGCTGGCGGGACCCGCCCGAGCATGGCCAGGCGGGCGGCGATGCCGGCCACCCGGTCGACCCGATCGGCAACCGTCCGGTAGGCGGTGACGGGAGTGCCGAGCTCGTCGCCGTCGTCGACCACCTCCTTGAAGGAGAAGGGGACCGACACGATGCGGCCGTCGAACTCGGGGATGGCCACCGCCATGGCCACGTCGAGCGGACCGAGCCCGGCGGCGCTGTGCGCCCAGGCGGCGGCAGACGCGGTGGCCGTGACCGCCTGGACGATGGGGACGTCGAGGGCGGCGAGCGCCGACGCGTCCCACTGGTCTCCGTCGGCCGAGCCCATGGCCAGCACGGTGGTGACGACCGCGGCCACCCCGGCGTCGGCCAGGAGGTCCAGCGCGTCGACGCCACCGTCGGGGCCGGGTCGAAGCGAATAGCAGTACACCGGCAGCGCGTTCACCCCGCGGGCGCTCAGCGCCTCGGCCAGGTCGTCGACGAAGCCGGTGTTCCCCGACAGCAGGTGGGCCCGGTAGAAGACGATGCCCACGGTCGGCCGGTCCGGGTCGAGGTGGCGGTCGCCGAACACCCCGGTGGCCGGCACCGGCACCGGGGCGTCGAAGCCGAACCCGCCCATGAGGACCGTGTCGGCCACGAACCGCAGCAGCCCCTCCATGTTGGCGAGACCGCCGTGCACCAGGTACTCGAAGGCTTGGGCCACGGTGGCGGCCGGCGCCGTGGACAGGGCAGTCAGCTCGGCGTCGGGGGCTGCTTCGCCGGCGAAGGCCAGCAGCGGGATGCCCTCGGCGATGCAGCGGCGCCGCAGCTCGTCGAAGGGCGCCTCCCACGCCCGCCGCCCGCCGAGCAGGCGGACGAGGACCACGTCCACGTCGTCGAGCGGCGGGGGTCCGGCCAAGGTGGACGGGTTGGCGGCCCGGACCGGGCCGAGGCCCTCGGGCAGGCCTTCGAGCACGGAGCGCACCGCCAGGATGTCGGTGTCAGCGTTGGACAGCAGCAGGATCATCGTGGGGCTCCCTCGGCGAGGATCCGGTCGACGGCGGCCATGTCGAGGT
>JAJZLP010000298.1 GCA_021803325.1 Actinomycetes bacterium | reverse complement strand
CCCGGCCCAAGCCCCAGCGCCAGCCCCAGCGGGACACCAGCCAGCCGCTGCTGGCGGCGGCTCCCATGCCGGTGGCGGCGCCCTTGGAGCCTCGGCGCGACCCCGCGTCGACCAACCCGGGCCTGGGCCGGGCATTCGCCTTCCCGTCGACGTCGAGGAGTGGACCGACCCCGACGTCACCACCCCAGCAGAGGGTTCCGCCACCGCCTGACGGCCCACCGTCGGAGGCACCACGACGACCCGGACCCGGCACGGCCCAGGCCGCGAGCGACGGCCTGATATCACGCACAGTGGTACTACCCACCCCACCGGCGACCACCCTGTCAGGCACAGAGGCCGGTTGAATTCTCACTCTCCGCACCTCCAGTGGTACGCGCCCCTGTCGGCGTGCTCATATTGGCGGCCGTGAAGCTCGCCGTCCCTACAGAGACCATGCCCGGGGAACGCCGGGTCGCCGTGGTGCCCGACGTGGTCGCCCGGCTGGCCCCCACCGGGGTGGAGGTGGCCGTCCAGTCCGGTGCCGGCGTCGCCGCCGGGTTCCCCGACGAGGCCTACCGAGACAAGGGCGCCACCGTCTCCGATCTCGAGTCGGTGCTGCGCAGTGCGGACATGGTCGCCACGGTCCAGCCGCCCACACCCGACGAGGTCGCTTCGTGGCCCGAGGGCCTGAGCGTGGTCGGGTTCCTCCAGCCGGGGGCCCACAGCGCATCGGTGAGCGCACTGTCCAGTCGCCGGTCCACCGCCTACAGCCTGGACCTGCTGCCGCGGATCAGCCGGGCGCAGAGCATGGACGCACTGTCCTCTCAGGCGACGGTGTCGGGCTACCGCGCGGTGCTGGACGCAGCCGAGCTGCTGCCGAAGTTCTTCCCGTTGCTCATGACCGCTGCAGGGACCGTGCCTCCCGCGAAGGTCCTCATCATGGGTGCCGGCGTCGCCGGCCTGCAGGCGATCGCCACCGCCCGCCGGCTCGGCGCCCAGGTCCGGGCCTACGACGTGCGCTCGGCCGCCAAGGAGGAGGTCCAGTCGCTCGGGGCCACCTTCGTCGAGCTGCCGCTCGAAACCCAGGAAGGCAGCGGCGGCTACGCCCGCGAGCAGTCCGAGGACTTCCTGGCCCGCCAGCGCGAGATGCTGAGCCGCGAGGTCGCAGCGGCAGACGTCGTCATCACCACCGCCGCCATCCCGGGCCGCCGGGCGCCCGTGCTCATCACCCGGGCCATGGTGGAGCAGATGGAGCCCGGCGCGGTCATCGTCGACCTGGCTGCCGACAGCGGCGGCAACTGCGAGCCGACGGAGGCAGGTCGCGACGTCGTCGTCGGCCGCGGCGTCGTCGTCCGGGGCTTGTCGAACCCGCCCTCCTCCATGCCGGCCCACGCCAGCTTCCTCTACGCCCGCAACATCGCCAACTTCCTCGGGCTGCTCGTGTCCGACGGCGTGCTCGCCCCGGACTTCGACGACGAGGTCGTCGCCGGGACGTGCGTGGTTCGCTCCGGTGACGTGGTGAACGCCGCTGCTCGCGACGCACTCGGCCTTCCCCCACTGGCTCCCGCAGCAGGACACGACGCCCCTGCCGCCGCCGCGTCGCCAGGAGCGAGCGGTGCCGGAGCGGAGCCGCCCACCGCCGTGCTCCCGAACCCGACAGGACCGGTCGACCCGACCGCAGCGGCCGCGCCGGCCGACACCGACCAGGAGACGCCGCAATGACCGTCGGCATCATCGAGCTCCTCACCATCTTTGCGCTCGCTGCCTTCGTCGGCAACGAGGTCATCTCCAAGGTGCCGAGCGTGCTGCACACCCCGCTGATGTCGGGGTCCAACGCCATCCACGGCATCGTGCTGGTGGGCACCATGGTCGTCCTGGCCGACGCGCACGGTCCGGCCGAGCTCATCCTCGGCTTCTTGGCCGTCCTGTTGGCGTCGCTCAACGTGGTCGGCGGCTTCGTCGTGACCGACCGCATGCTCGAGATGTTCAAAGCCAAGCCCGACCCGCGCCCGGCCCGCTCCGAGGCCCAGGCGCCGGACGCGGGCGCCGCCGGTGGGTCCGCCACCACGCCCGGAGGGCCGCAGCCGTGAGCTTCAGCACCGTCGACTTCACCCTCGCGGACGGCCGCGATCTCGTCTACCTACTGGTCGCCATCGGCTTCATCCTGGCGTTGAAGGGGCTCAGCTCGCCACGCGGCGCACGGCGCGGCAACCTCATCGGGGCGGGCGCCGCCCTGGTGGCCATCGCCATGACGTTCACCGACCCGGCGATGCGCGACCACGTGGCCGGCGTCTCCCACGGCCTCAATCTGGCGCTCATGCTCATCGCCATGGCGCTGGGCGCGGTCATCGCCGTCCCGGCCGCCCGCAAGGTCAAGATGACGGCGATGCCGCAGATGGTGGCCATCTTCAACGGTGTCGGCGGTGGTGCCGCGGCGCTGGTCTCGATCACGGAGTTCTTGAAGTTCCCTCACGGCAGCGTGGCCGTCTACAAGATCTTCGAGGTCATCTTCGGGGTTGTCGTCGGCTGCGTCTCGTTCTCCGGGAGCGCGATCGCCTTCGCCAAGCTGCAGGAGCTCATGACCGGCCGGCCGGTCACCTACCCTGGCCAGCAGGCCATCAACGCTTTCGTGGGCGCCGCCATCGCCGCCCTGGTCGTCGCCACCTTGGTGACCGCCAGCGTGCCGATCCTGGTCGTCGTCCTCGTCCTGGGGCTGGTGCTCGGCGTGATCTTCGTGCTGCCCATCGGTGGGGCCGACGTCCCGGTGCTGATATCGCTGCTCAACTCCTTCACCGGCCTGGCCGTCGCCGCGTCCGGCTTCACCCTGGGCTCCAATTTGCTCATCGTGGCGGGCACCCTGGTCGGCGCGTCGGGCATCCTCCTCACCCGGATGATGAGCAAGGCCATGGGTCGTTCACTCCCGAACATCCTGTTCAGCGCATTCGGCTCGGTGATCACCGCGGCCTCGGCCACCGGTGGCGACGACCGACCGGTCAAGTCGGGCACGCCCGACGACATCGGGGTGCTCCTGGCCTACGCCCGCAAGGTGGCCATCGTCCCCGGCTACGGCCTGGCCGTGGCCCAGGCACAGCATGTGGCCCGGGAGCTGGCCGACACCTTGGCGGCGCGTGGCGTGGAGGTCTACTACGCCATCCACCCCGTGGCAGGCCGCATGCCCGGCCACATGAACGTCCTGTTGGCCGAGGCGAACGTGCCGTACGACCAGCTCAAAGAGATGGAGCAGGCCAACCCCGAGATGCCGACGACCGACGTCGCACTCGTCGTGGGAGCGAACGACACGGTGAACCCTGCCGCCAAGACCACGCCCGGCAGCCCCATCTACGGCATGCCGATCGTGAACGTCGACCAGGCCGGAGCTGTCATCTTCCTGAAGCGGTCCATGCGACCCGGGTTCGCCGGGATCGACAACGAGCTGCTCTACGACCCGAAGACGACGATGCTCTTCGGCGACGCCAAGGACTCGCTCCAAAAGCTCGTGGCCGCGGTCGAGTCAGCCTGACCACCGCGGTACCAGCCTGACCCCGGGGCCTTCGGCACGCTGGCGGCCGGGCGCCGACATCGGGGCTCCGAAACGCTGGCAGCGTGACCCGAGTGCCCGCCGGTCAGGCCGGCAGGCCGGGCGCCGGGACGCGGGTGGACCCGGCCAGATGGGCGAAGACCATGCGACCCTGGGTCGTCCGGCGAACCCCGGACACCACCACGGCGACGTCCCGGCCGCCGACCAGGTGCTCGGCGTCGTTCACCACGACCATGTCGCCGTCGGGCAGGTAGCCGACCGCCTGGCGAGGCAGGCGCCCGGACCGGACGAGGTCGACTGCGAGCACGTCGCCGACCTGGTGGCTGGGTGCCAGATCGTCGGCCAGCCGCCGCAGGTCGACGGCGGGGACGCCGCCGGCCACAGCGGCCTCGGCGAGCGACCGCGAGCAGGTCACCACGCGGCCGTCGAGCCGCCGCGCCATCGCCACCAGGCGCTCGTCGCCGTCGCCGGCATCGGTGCCGGGGACCGCCCCGCCGACCACGGTCACACTGACACCGGCATCCCGCAGGGCCGCCAGCGTGTCGAGCCCCTGCCGAGCGCGACCGGACACCAGCGGATCGGGGGATTCCGCCAGCATCCGCACTTCGTCGACCACGAACCGGGGCACCGCCAGCCCGCCGGCCAGCAACCCGGCTTGGCCCAGCAACGCCAGCTGCCGGTCCAGCAGGGCCGAGGCGTCTGCCACCAGCGACCCGGCGAGCTGCTGGTCGAGCCGGGGGTCGAGCAGGTGGGCGATGCCAGCGGCCCGCGCGACATCTCGGCCCTTCAAGGCGCCGACCCTGACGCCCAACATGCACAGGACCCACGCAAGAGCGCCGATCGCCGGCAGGTCCACGGGCGAACGGACGAGCGCGAGCAGTGGCAGGCCGACGGCCAGCCCGATGAGCAGCCCCGCGGTCCCGACGACGGCTGCGGCCAGTACCTCGGCGGCAGGAAGTGACCGGAGTCGACCGACAGCAGCAGAGATCCCGTGATCGACGACCCGGCCGATCGTCCCCCCGGCCACGTAGGTGATGGCAGCGCCGAGGAAGACCCCGGTGAGCGGGGCCCATCCCGTCCGGTGCACGTGCTCCCCGAGCTGCAGGCCGGCAATGGCCCCCAGGACCACTACCAGCAGCCGGAAGATCTCGACGAACACCATCCGCTGAATGCTCCTCGTCCTTTTGTCGCTCATCATAACCCCTACCACACTGAACGTGTTCCTATAGCTACGTTGCGGGAGTATTTAACGGCACGCTGATCGGAGCCGGACCACCTGGGGCCCCATCCGGACCGAAGCGGAGCTCGAGCAGGACCGGGCCCGGCCCGCAGCCGGGCCAGGAGACGACCGCAGCCGGGCCAGGAGACGACCGGAGCCGGACCACGTGGGGCCCGGCGCGGGACAACGGGGAACGATGGCGCTTCAGGTCGGGGGCTGCGGCGCCGATCACGGTGAAGTCCCATGTCACTTCTCCGCCACCGCATCGCCCGCCGGGCGCAACTGCACCACCTCCAGCTGACCGGCTCGCTGCCGTCGGGGCCGGTCGTGGTGCCCGGTGCGTCGCTGCGCGCCACGCGTGCCGGCCTGACGATGTACGCACCCGACGGCGACCCCGTCCGTTCCTGGCGGTGGGCACTGGTGAACTGGTGGACGGCCGACGGGGTCGCCCGGGATCCGGCCGGCATCCACCACCAGGTCCTGGAGCTCCAGGTGGCGGGCGTCCGCCACCGGCTGCTGGCGGACGCAGCCGATCTCGGCGCTTTCGTGCGGGTCCTGGCCCAGGCAGTCCCCACGTCGAACGCGGGACCGGAGGCCCGGGTCGATCACGGCGAGGAGGGGACAGCCGAAGCCGGCCAGCAGGTGCGGCGCGGCCACCACCAGCGACACGACCGGCGGCAACCGGGCCCGGACCGGACCGGTCGGCGCTCGGGTCCCCGGCATCGTCCGTCGCGCAGCTCCACCGGGCAGGGGCGGCTGAAGCGCTGGCGCCGGCACACAACACATCCCGGCGACCATCATCGGGCCGAGGGACCGAGGATCGAGGCGCGGCGCACCGTGATCCTCGGCCTGCACCTGCGACAGACCGGGATCTGGTCCCGGCGCTTCGCCGGGCCGGCCGCCGGACTGGCCGCCTCAGGCATCCTGGCCGCCAGCGTCCTGGCCGCTGTCGCTCCGGGGCTGTTGGCGAGCACCCCTGTTGCCGCCAGGGGCACCCATCGAGCCAACGCCGACGTGGCCCGGGCCTTCGGAGCTGCCGCCCTGGCCGACTTCCATCTCGTCGCCGCATCCGCTCCCCCGGCGCCGGCACCACCCGCCGTTGCCGCCACGCCTCTCGCCGCTCACGAGTCGTTCGGCTTCCTCCCCTACTGGGCGCTCACCGACCCTGCCGGCGTCGACCTGGCGCCGCTCACGACGGTTGCGTACTTCAGCGTCGGCGTGAACGCCAGCGGGCATGCGGTGGAGTCCGGCCCAGGGTGGACCGGCTACCAGAGCCAGGTGTTGGCGTCGATGGCCACCGCCGCGCACCGTGGCGGAGCCCGGGTGGTGCTGACCCTCACCTGCTTCGACCAGCATGCGCTTGACCAGCTCACCCACGACCCCGCTGCGCAGGCGGCCCTGGCAGCCACCGCCGTCTCGCTCGTGCGCGCCAAAAACCTCGACGGCGTCAACCTGGACTTCGAAGGCCAAGGGTCAGCCGACCGGGCGGGCCTGGTACGGCTGGTCGGCACCGTCGCCAGCGCGATGCACCGGGCCGACGCCGGCTGGCAGGTCACGGTGGACACCTACGGGTCGTCGGCAGCTGACACGTCTGGCTTCTACGACGTCGGTGCGCTGGCGCACGAGGTCGACGCACTCGTCGTGATGGCCTACGACATGGGGGCAAGCGGCACGCCGGGGCCCACCGCTCCGTCGACCGGTGCCGGCTTCACCGACAGCCAGGTCGTCTCCGAGTACCGGGCCGTCGCTCCCGGCAGCTCGGTCATCCTCGGCCTGCCCCTGTACGGCTACGACTGGCCCACGACAGGACCGGCTGCCGGCGATCCCGCCACCGGCCCACCTGAGCCTGTCGCCGACGACCAGGTTGCCCCGACCGACACCGTCTACTGGGACCCGTCGACCGGCACGCCGTGGGCCGTGTACCGGTCCGGCACGCAGTGGCACCAGATCTGGTTCGACGACGCCCCGTCGCTCGCGGCCAAGGCCAGGCTGGCCGACATCGGCGGCCTTCGCGGCGTCGCCCTGTGGGCACTGGGCATGACAGCCGGCGCACCGGCAGACATCGCCGCCGCCCTGTCGGGCACGACGACGGTACCCACACCTCCGGTCGGGCCCGAGGTCCCACCCGGAACGGCGGTCCCAGCCCCCTCAGGTCCTGCGGGCGCAGCGGCACCGACAGTCCCGAGCGGCTCCCCCGCAGCCCCCGAAGGCCCGCCGGGCACTGCGACAGGCACTGTCCCCGGCGCCTCGATCATGGCGTCGGGCATCTACCGGGGCGTCTCCGTGTCGCTCCTCGATTGGACGACCACCCTGCCGGCCGTCCTTCCCACCGGCGCAAGCCTCACCATCCGATCCACGACGAACACCGCCATGGCCTGCCTGCAGGACGGACCACCCCTGTCGGTGTCGGCCGTCGTCGGCTGGCAGGACGGGTACGTCGTGTCGGCCGCCACGCCGGCCGACTGTGTGACCGGGACGTGGTTCTTCCTGCTGCCTGCCGCTGCCGGCAGCCCCGGTACCAGCGCGGTGCCCTCGAGCAGTCTCGGATCGGGCACGCCAGGGAGCACGGGCGGATCCTCCGGCGCGGCTGGCACCTCCGCTCCCGCCGCCACCCCGGGGCCGGGAGCTTCCAGCGCAACTGGGAGCAGTGGGAGCAGCAGCAGCAGCAGCAGCAGCAGCAGCGCCTCCGGCGGCGGCTCCACCGGATCGAGCCCGACCGGATCGGGCTCGACCTCGGCCGGCTCTGGCTCGTCGGGGTCGGGCTCGGCCGCCATGGCGGCAGCAACACGAACACCGGGCACGGGTGCGACGGGGGCGGCTTCTGCTGGTTCTGGCACGTAGCACCCCTACTTCGACACCCCAGCCACCTCGACACCCCAGCCACCTCGACACCCCAGCCACCTCGACACCCCAGCCACCTCGACACCCCAGCCACCTCGACACCCCAGCCACCTCGACACCCCAGCCACCTCGACACC
>JAJZLP010000083.1 GCA_021803325.1 Actinomycetes bacterium | reverse complement strand
TCCGGCTGTCCGGCTGTCCGGCTGTCCGGCTGTCCGGCTGTCCGGCTGTCCGGGTCGCAGCATCGGCGGTATCGGGGAGGGGCACGCTGCGTACCGGCTGGTGCGGCAGGCGAGCTGGCACGTGCCAGCATGGTCCGGTGCAGCGCACACGGTTCGCACCTCGCTGGCCACGGGCGTTGCCGCCCATGTCGCCCATGCCGTCCCTGCCGTCCCTGCCGCCTGCGGGTCGCCGGGCGACAAGCTCGACGCACTGATCGGCGACAGGAGAGCGAACGATGACCCATGTCCTGGTCACGAACGACTTCCCCCCGAAGATCGGGGGTATCCAGGCCTACCTGTGGGAGCTGTGGCGGCGCCTCGACCCGGGCTCCTACGTGGTGCTGACCGCCTCGTCGGACGAAGGCGCCCCGTCGTTCGACGCCGAGGTGGCGCAGGCAGGCATCCGGGTGGTTCGCCTGCCGGCTCCCGTGCTGCTCCCCACCCCGGCCACCGCTGCCGCCGTGCGCCGCGTGGCCGCCGAGCATGGCGCCAACCTGGTGGTGATCGACCCGGCCATCCCCCTCGGCCTGGTCGGGCCGAAGCTGGGCCTGCCCTATGCCGTGGTGCTCCACGGTGCCGAGGTGACCGTCCCCGGCCGCATCCCCGGCGCGCGGCAGGTGCTGGGCCATGTGCTGGCTCACGCGCAGCTGGCCATCTGCGCCGGGGGCTACCCCGAGGACGAGGCGCGGCGGGTTGCGGGCGCGGCCATGCCGCCGGTGCTCACCGTGCCGCCGGGAGTGGACACCGAGCGGTTCAGGCCCTTGCTGGCGGCACCCCGCCGTGCCGCCCGTCGGCGTCTCGGCCTGCCCGAACGCGGGCAGCTCGTGAGCAGCGTGAGCCGCCTCGTCCCGCGCAAGGGGATGGACGTGCTGATCGACGCGGCCGCAGCGCTGGCTCCGTCGTTCCCCGATTTGACGGTGGCCATCGGCGGGTCCGGTCGGGATCGGGAACGTCTCGACCGGCGCGTGGCCCGGCTCGGAGCGCCGGTCCGGCTTGTCGGTCGGGTTGACGACGGCGACCTCCCTGATCTGTACGCGGCATCCGACGTCTTCGTCATGGCATGCCGGAACCGGTGGTTCGGCTTGGAGCAGGAAGGGTTTGGCATCGTCTTCCTCGAAGCTGCAGCTGCCGGCGTGCCCCAGGTGGCCGGGCGCAGTGGCGGCGCGCACGAGGCAGTCGTCGACGGGCGCACCGGCTTGGTGGTCGACCAGCCGAGGGACTCGGCATCGGTTGCCCTCGCGCTGCGGCGCCTGTTGACCGACGGCACCGGGCGCCGGCGAATGGGCCGTGCCGCCCGGCGCCGTGCCGAGGAGTCCTTCGACTACGCCGGCCTGGCGCGTAGGTTGGGCGACGGCCTGCGGGACGTGGCAGGCTGAACCGGTCCTTGCCGGCTCCCGGTCGGCAGGAGGCCGGTACCGGCACCGGTGCCGGCAGGACGTGATGAGCGACGAAGGAGAGCACGTGGCCGAACAAGCCACCGAGCGGGTGGTCGTGGGCGCGCCGCCGCTGGCGTGCTTCGAGGTGGTCGGCGACGTCGAGCGCTACCCATCGTGGGCGGCGGACGTCAAGGCAGTCCACGTGGACGAGCGGGACGGCGAGGGTCGCCCCAGCCTGGTGACGTTCAGGGCGGCAGCCTTCGGTCGCAGTACCAGCTACACGCTCGAGTACGACTATGCCGGCGCTCCGAGCAGGCTGGCGTGGCGCCAGGTCGCCGGTGATCTCACCAGCAAGCTCGACGGGTCGTACAGCTTTGCGCCTGCGGGAGACAGCGGCACCGAGGTGGCCTACACCCTCGAGGTGGAGCTCCGGGTTCCCCTGCCCGGGTTCATCAAGCGACGTGCGCAGACCCGCATCATGCACATCGCGCTGTCGTCGCTCAAGAACCGGGTCGAGTCACCCATCACCACGTGAACCGGCCGGGGGGGCCGGCACTCGGGGACCGGGGTGTCTCCGGCCACCGGGAGGGGCCTGGTCCCGATCCACCCCTGTCCCCGGCCAGCAGCAGCGTCGGCGGCGTCGGTGCCACGATCGGCATTGATGTCGGCGGCACCAAGATGCTCGGGGTCGTGCTCGGGCTCGACGGCACGGTGACCGCCGAGGCCCGGGTCCCCACTCCCCGCCGCCCGACGGTCGGTGAGGCCGTGCGGGCGCTGGGTGCCGACCTGGTGATGGCGGCAGCAGCGGCCGGGGTCCGAGCGGTCGCCGTCGGGATCGGTCTGCCGGGTCAGGTCGATATCCGGGGGCGCCTGCACTTGGCTGCCAACCTGCCGCAGGCGGAAGGCAGCTGCATCCCCGGTGAAGTCGGTGCGGCACTCGGGCTGCCGACGATCGCGGACAACGACGGGACCTGCACCGCCCTGGCCGAGTGGCGCCTGGGTGCGGCTCGGGGCCGGAGCGACGTGGTGGTGATCACCGTCGGCACCGGCATCGGCGGGGGCGTCGTCGCTGCCGGTTCGCTCGTGCGGGGACACCACCGCTTCGCCGGCGAGCCCGGACACATGGTTGTCGAACCGGGCGGCGTACCGTGTGGATGTGGCCGCTATGGGTGCTGGGAGCAGTACGCGTCGGGCGGTGGCCTCGGCCGGATGGCTCGGAGGGATGCCGCCGAGGGGCGGCTCGCCGCCATCGTCACCCGGGCTGGTGGTGATCCCGCCGCCGTACGGGGTGAGCACGTGACCGCCGCGGCAGCGGCGGGTGACCCCGAGGCGCGGGCCCTCCTGGACGAGGTCGGCCGCTGGCTCGCCGTCGGCATCGCCAACCTCGGCGCGGTCTTGGACCCCGAGATCGTCGTCGTCGGCGGCGGGCTCGTCGAAGCTGCCACGTACCTCCTCGAGCCCGCTCGTAATGCGCTGCGCGACCCGATCGTGGCCGGCCGAGGATGGCCGGCCCCGGAGGTCGTGCCTGCCGCGCTGGGCCCCAGCGCCGGCGCCGTCGGTGCCGCCCTGCTTGCCCGCGAGCTCATCCGACCCGAGAGCACCGGGCTGGAGGCTGCCGGTCGCGACGGCACGGGCACGACGACGGCGGACGCTGCTGTCGCCGACCGAGATCGCTCGGGGAGAGGATCGCCAGGCCACCGTGCCGCTGGCACGAGGGCGGGGAGCGCCGAGGTCGTCGGTCCGGACCCGGCGACCGGCACTGTCCCCGCCGGTGGATCGTCGCCGGTTCCATGACGCACCGGACCATCCGGGTCGGCGTGACCCTGCCCACGTTCCGGGAGGACGCCGCCGCGCTGGGCTTCGCCCGCGATGCCGAGGCTGCGGGGCTCGACGGCGTGTTCGTGTTCGACCACCTGTGGCCGATGGGCCGCCCCGACCGCCCGGCCCTGGCGGCGTTCCCACTGCTGGGCGCCGTCGCTGCTGTGACGGACCGTGTCGTCCTCGGGCCGCTGGTGGCTCGGGTGGGTCTGGTACCCGACGATGTGATGGTGCACCGGTTCCTGGCCTTGGCCGGCCTGGCTCCGGGCCGGGTGGTCGCTGGTCTCGGCACCGGCGACGCCAAGAGCGCCGCCGAGAACCACGCCTACGGTGTGCCGGTGCTGGACGCGCCGGCCCGCCGGAGGTCGCTGGCGGCCCTGGCCTCGACGCTGTCGGGGAGCGGACTTCCGGTCTGGATCGGCGGCGGGTCGAAGGCCACGGTCGACGTCGCCGTCACCGCGGGTGTGGCGGTCAACCTGTGGGAGGCGGGACCAGCGGCGGTTGCCGCGCAGGCGGCCCGCACCGAGGTGACCTGGGGCGGTCCTGTCCCTGCGGACGGCGACGGCATCGTCGCACTGCTGGCCCCGCTGGCCGCTGCCGGAGCCACATGGGTGGTCTGTGCGTGGCCGGCGTCGCTCCAGGCGGTGGCGGACGCGGCGGATCGTCTCCGTCAGGGCTGATCGCCGGGGTGCCCGCGCCCCGGCTGGGTCGTGCCAGGGAGAGCGGTAACCTTGGCGGATGGAATTCCGCCGGATCCTCGGGCTGCCGCCGTACGTGTTCGCCGACATCGACGCACTCAAGCTGGCTGCCCGGCGAGCCGGCCGGGACGTGGTCGACCTGGCCTTTGGCAACCCAGACCTGCCGTCGCCGGACGTCGCCGTCGACAAGCTGGCCGAGGCGGTCCGCAATCCCCGCAACCACCGGTACTCGGCCAGCCGCGGCATCCCCAAGCTGCGCCAGGCGGTGGCCGCCCTGTACGACCGGGAATTCGGGGTCGCGCTCGACCCCGACACCGAGGTGGTCACCACCATCGGTGCGAAGGAGGGCCTGTCGCACCTGATGTGGGTGTTGCTCGGGCCTGGGGACGGGGCGCTGGTCCCCTCCCCGTCGTACCCGATCCACATCTATGCCCCGTTGTTCGCGGGAGCAGACGTCCGCCATGTCCGGCTCGGCGAGGTGAAGGGGGACGAGGACACCTCGGAGACCTTCTTCGCCAACCTGATGGAGGCATGGGAGTCGGCCTGGCCGAAGCCCCGGGTGATCATCCTGTCGTTCCCCCACAACCCCACCACCGCCTGCGTGGACCTGGCGTGGATGCAGCGGATCGTGGACTTCGCCCGAGAGCACCAGATCATGCTGGTGCACGACTTCGCCTATGCCGACATCGCCTTCGACGGGTACCGGCCACCGTCGATCCTCCAAGTCCCGGGGGCCAAGGACGTCGCCGTCGAGCTCTACTCGATGACCAAGTCGTTCTCCATGGCTGGATGGCGTGTCGCCTTCCTGGTCGGCAACGCCGCCACCGTTGCAGCGCTCACCAAGCTGAAGAGCTACCTGGACTACGGCACGTTCCAGCCGATCCAGATCGCTGCAATCGTGGCCATGAACGAGGCGCCGGGGTACCCGGCGGAGGTCAATGCCGTCTACCAGGCCCGGCGTGACGCACTGTGCGACGGGTTGGCCCGCATCGGCTGGCCGGTGAGCAAGCCGCGGGGGACGATGTTCGTGTGGGCGCCGATCCCTGAGCCATACCGCGAGATGGGATCGCTCGAGTTCGCTTCGAAGCTGGTGTCCGAGGCGGACGTGGCGGTGTCCCCGGGTGTCGGCTTCGGTCCGGGAGGTGACGGCCACGTCCGGTTCGCGCTCATCGAGAACGAGCAGCGCATCGGGCAGGCGATGCGCACCATGCGGCGCGCCCTGACCAAGCTGCACTGACGGTCAGGGCGTGTCAGTGGGCACGGCCGAGGCGAGCCCGGGGCGTGTCAGTGGGCACGGCCGAGCCGAGCCCGGGGCGCGTCTGCCGGCACGGCCGAGCCGAGCCCGGGGCATGTCAGCCGGCACGGCCGAGCCGAGCCCGGGCGCTGGCTGGCGACATGATCCCTTCGAAGCAGAAGGCGATCGCCGCGTCGGCCGCCGTGTCCGCCGTCTGGCCCTGGTCGAGGACCAGGACCCGGGTGAGGGTGTTGGTGACGCCGACGATCCCGTGAGCCACCACCAGGGGGTCGGCCCGCCGGATGAGACCAGCGTCCATGCCGGCCTGGATGTGCGGGAGCGCGTCGGCCACGGCTTGCTCCTCGCCTTGGCGGACGAGGGGGGCGAAACGCTCTTCGGTCCGGGCCAGCTCCAACAGTGCAAAGAGATGCCGGTTGGCGTCCAGCCAGTGCACCGCCATCCGCACGCCGGCTTCGATTCGCCGTAACGGGTCCGGCTCGTCCTCGATGGCCTGGCGCTGCTGGCGCCGCAGGTCGCGTTGGGCGTCGATCAGGATCTGTCGGAAGAGCTCGTCCTTCGACTCGAAATACCAGTAGAAGACGCCCTTGCCGACACCGACACCGTCGACGATCTCGGTGACCGAGGTCGGGTGGAACCCGTTGGTGGCGAAACGGTGCGCGGCGAAGTCGAGCAGCTCCTTGCGGCGTCGCCGGCCCCGCGCCGTCAACCTTCGGCTCACCGCCGGCACGCTAGCGCGTCTTGCGACCGAGCAAGCTGCTGCACCTGGAACCTTGGCCGCCACACTCCGTGCCGGGCGGCGCGGTCAGCGTCACCATGTGGCACATTGCGTCCTGGTAAGGCTTTCGCCATCGGAGGCGGCGCGCTACCGTGTCGCCATGGCCTATTGGGTGCTGAAAGCCGTGATCAGCCCCCTGTTGTTCGGGCTCTGGCGCGTGCGGGTCGTCGGTCGGAGCAACGTGCCGAGGCGGGGACCGGTGATCCTCGCGGCGAACCACGTGTCGTTCTGCGATTCGCTCTTCTTGCCGGTGGTGGTGTGGCGCAGGGTCACCTTCGTGGCGAAGGCGGAGTACTTCGACTCGTGGCGGACCGCCTGGTTCTTCCGGGCCGCAGGGCAGATCCCCATGCGCCGTGATGGTGGGAGCGCGTCGGAGCGGGCGCTCGCCGCCGCCAGGGAGGTGCTGCAGGGCGGAGGCACCCTCGGTATCTACCCGGAGGGCACCCGGTCGCCCGACGGTCGCCTATACCGGGGGCACACCGGCGTGGCCCGCCTGGCTCTCACCTGCGGGGTGCCGATCGTGCCGGTCGGGATCGTGGGTACCACCGCTGTGCAGCCTCGCGGCTCCCTCTGGCTCCGCCCGTTCCGAAAAGTCGAGGTGCGATTCGGGTCCCCGCTCGACGTCCGACGCTTCGCCGGGGCCGGCGACGATCCCATGGTCCTGCGGGCGCTCACCGACGAGCTCATGTTCGAGATCGGGCGGCTGACCGGGCAGGAGCATGTGGACCGGTACGCCAAGCGACACGATGTGGTCGGGGGCGCCGAGCCGACGGTGATGGCAAGCATCGGCAGCGGTGCCGGGGAGCAGGTCTGCAGCGAGCCCACGCCGCACTCCGCCGCCTGACCCGCCCGGGCGGCGGTTCTCTGTAGGGGAGTGACGGGGTCTGTCCAAGGCCTTCCGCGTGGTCTCGCGCCGAGCAATGTGCGATCACCTTGGTGGCGACCGTGGCGACCGTGGCGACCGTGGCGACCGTGGCGACCGTGGCGACCGTGGCGACCGTGGCGACCGTGGCGACCGTGGCGACCGTGGCGACCGTGGCGACCGTGGCGACCGTGGCGCAGGGTGCGAGCAGCGTTCGGTGACGAGCAGCGTTCGGTGCGAGGGCCTTCGGCGTGGTCTCGCCCGGAACGCTGCCTGGCGGTGGGTGGTGATCTCGGATGGCGACCGTGGCGCAGGGCGCGAGCAGCAGGGATTCGGACGCGAAGCGGCGGGGTCGGCCAGCCCCTGAGGCCAGCTCGACCCCGCCGCACCGGCGTGGTCAGCTCGTAGCGCGCATCGGCGCGGTCAGCTCGGAGTGCACATCGGCGTGGTCAGCTCGTAGCGCGCACCGGCGTGGTCAGCTCGGAGTGCACATCGGCGTGGTCAGCTCGGAGTGCCGGTGCCGCGTAGCCGCTCGAGCTCAGCCGCCACATGTGCCTCGTGCTCGCGCTCGTCCTCGCGGGCCCGCCTGGGGTCCCACCGGCCCTTCATGACGAACACCAGCGGGATGAAGACTGCGATGCCGCCGAAGCACACCCAGAACCAGTGCTGCCACTCAGCCGGCGAGGCGTCGGCTCCTTGCTGCAATGCGAGCAGGTGGGTCTGGTACTTCTGCAGGAAGGCGAGCTCGGGCTTGATCCCGTTGATCTTCAGCAGGTTGGCGAGGCCCTCCTTGCCACCGCCGGAAGCTGCGATGCCCTTTGCCACCAGCGCGGGCGGGATATCGCTCGGGCTTGCGTAGCTCGACAGCGTTTGGAAGAGCGCGGGGTTCTTCTGCACGATGGCGATGAGCGGGCCGTACTGGTGCTCGATGGCGAGGGCTTTGGGGACGAACTGCTGGTACTGCTGGTTGTCGACCACTTTGCTGGCCGAGCTGACCATCACGGGCAGGATGAGCAGGGACACGGCCACCGTCAGGCGGAGCATGCCGCCCCACACCGCCAGCCCGGTGGCGACCAGCGCGGGGTTGCGAGCTTCGACGGTCTCGGTGTAGCTGGCCATCCAGGTGGCGTAGGCCATGGCGGTGAACAGGAAGACGCCTGCGGCGACCCAGACCATCGTGTAGTAGCTGGAAGTCGGGTGCCCGGTGTGGGAGATCAGCAGGACCATCATCACCATGGCGCCGACGCCGCCCACCACCATAAACGGCTTCCGTACGCGGACCAGATCGCTCAGCAGGCCGAAGACGATGAGCCCGACGCAGTCGACGGCCCACATCCAGGTGTCGATGCCGTTGGCCTGAGGGAGGGTGAAGTAGGTCGTGCCGTGGTGGAAGACCGTGTCGAAGTACACCGTGAAGAAGCCTGATGCCGTGTAGAAGATGATCAGCATGACGCTGATGGCGAGGGCGGACAGGATGACGTCGGCCTTCAGCATCTGCCGCCAGGGGTGGCGGGTGGCCGACTCCACGTCGAGGCCACGGGCCTGCAGTTCGACGAGCGCCCGGTCCCGCTCGGTGTGCATCACCTGGTCGCGGATGCGGGGCGACAGTTCCCGCAGGAAGAGCACGGCGACGACGAACACCGCCAGGCCGGCGATGCCCGAGATGATGAACTCGCGCTGCCAGTCCGCCGAGGTTGCACCGATGGTGTGGCTGCCGAGCACGCTGGCCACCAGGACGCCGGCCACCGGGCCCAGCGTCCAGAATCCCATGGCCGACGCCCGCCCCAGCTGCGGGGTGAAGTCACGCACCAGGGCTGGGGTGGCCACCAGGATGATGCCTTCGAACAGGCCGACGGCGACGACGGCCACGATGAACGGTGCCGACGTCGTCGTGTTGGGGATGGCCACCAGCTGGATGAGGGCCACGACCAGCAGGCCGCCGATCACGACCCAAGTTCGCCCGAGCCGGTCGGTGAACCCGCCGAAGAGCGCCGCCACCACCCCGGCGACGTTCGACCCGACGATGATGTAGACGTAGTGGTGGAACGACAGATGGAACTGCCGGAGCAGCAGCGGCGCCACTGCCGTCGGGACGTAGTACTGGTACCAGAGCACGATCGACGCGGCGATCACCACTGCCAGGTAGAAGTAGCGCCGCCCAGCGGAGGGATAGTGCGGGAGCTCTCGGTTGGTCAGCCACGAGAGTGAGCCACGTTGCTGCCGACTTTCGTCTGGCGAGTCGGCAGCCGCTGCGGATGTGCTTCCGATTCCCATGATCGTCCTCTCATTTCGAGCCTGTCGGCCCGTCTGCGCCAGCCCAACCGCCGGCAGCTCTGCCTGGATGGGCCGACCGGTGCAGGATCCTGTCGAACCGAGCCCGATCGTCCCCCCCAGGGGCGATGGCCGTTTCGTATGCCGTGACTGCGGGATCGAACCTACAGCGCGCAGCGCTCTGGGGCTGGGATCCAGCGCAGACTGCCGGAGCGGCGCCGCCGGGCTCGGTGGTGGTGGGGTCCCGGGGTCACCTCGGATCGGGTTCGGTGGTGGCCCAATCCCGCGCCCGGTGCACCGCCTGCAGCCACCGGTCGTGTGCGGCGTCGGCCGCTGCGGGCGCCGCTGCCGGGGTGATCTCGACGTCGAGAGCCCAGAGGTCGGCGAGCTCGTCGAGCGATGACCACACGCCCTCTGCCAGTCCGGCCAGCGTCGCGGCGCCGAGCGCGGTGGTCTCGGCTGACCGGGGACGGGACACGGGGACGCGCAGCTGGTCGGCCTGGCACTGCAGCAGCAGGTCCATGACCGACGCGCCCCCGTCAGCCCGCAGTGCCCGGAGCGGGTGGCCAAGCGTGCCGCATATGGCGTCGGCGACGTCGCGGACCTGCATCGCCATCGCGTCCACGACGGCTCGGGCGAGGTGCGCACGGGTCGTGCCGCGGGTGATCCCCACCACCGCACCTCGAGCGTAGGGATCCCACCACGGGCTCCCCATGCCGGTGAACGCGGGCACGACAGCGACGCCCCCGCTGTCGGGGACCGACCTCGCCAGCGGCTCGGTGTCGGCGGCCTGGCCGATGATCCCGAGCCCGTCGCGCAGCCACTGGACTGCCGCGCCGGTGGCGAAGACCGCTCCCTCGAGGGCGTAGGCCACCGGCGGGACGGCCCCCGCGGCACCGCCCAGGTCCCATGCAACGGTGGCCAGCAGGCCGTCAGGGGGCACCGGGCAGGTGTCGCCGGCGTGCACGAGCACGAAGCTGCCTGTCCCGTAGGTGACTTTCGCCATACCGGGGTGGAAACATGCCTGGCCGAAGAGGGCTGCCTGCTGGTCGCCGGCCACACCGCTGACCGGAACACCCCGCAGAGCGGGCTCCGCTTCGGCCGCGTCGCCGACGACCCGCCCGAGGCGCCCGCACGACGGCCGCACCTCGGGCAGGGCGCGCAGCGGGACCCCGAACAGCTCTGCCAGCTCCGGCGACCACGCCAAGGAGCGGATGTCGAACAGCGCCGTCCTCGATGCGTTGGACACGTCGGTGGCGACCACGCCGTGGTCGCATCCAGGGCTCGTGGCGCCGCCGGAGCCGGTCGCGCCACCGGTCAGGTTCCACACCACCCACGAGTCCACCGTGCCGAGCACCAGATCGGGCGTGTCGGCCACGGCGCCCTCGGCGAGCAGCCACGCCATCTTGGTGGCCGAGAAGTACGGGTCGAGGACGAGACCCGTGTGCCGGCGGACGAGTGGGAGGTGGCCGGCGGCGCGAAGGGCATCGCACCGGGCGGCGGTGCGCCGGTCCTGCCACACCACGGCCCGGTGCAGCGGCTGCCCCGTGCGCCGGTCCCAGGCAACCACTGTCTCGCGCTGGTTGGTGACGCCGATCGCCGCGACCGTCCGGCCGTCCTGGCGCAGGCGGCCGGCCACTTCGGCCACGGTGGCGACGACGTGGTTCCAGATCTCGGCGGCATCGTGCTCGACCCAGCCAGGTCGGGGGAAGTGCTGCGTCAGCTCCCGGTAGGCGACGTCGACGACGGTGGCGCGCTCGTCGACGGCCAGCGCCCGCACCCCCGTGGTTCCCGCGTCGACAGCGACGACGTACGCGGCCGGCCGAGCGCCCCCGGAGCTCATGGTCGGACGATAGCCGGGGACACGGCCGGCACCAGGACGGAGCTTTGAGGACACCCGGCGACCGGCGTGGTCCGGGTGTGGGGTCTCGGGGGTGCGGGTGCGGGTGCGGGTGTGGGTGTGGGGGTGTCGGGTGTGGGGGTGTCGGGTGTGGATGCACGGTGGTGGTCGCGCGCCGGACATGATGGGCGGGTGGAGAGCGATCACATGGTGCGCCAGCCGAGGGAGATGCGCATCGACGAGCTGGCCCGAGAGGCGGGCACGACGGTGCGCAATGTTCGCGCGTACCAGGAGCGGGGCCTGCTGCCCCCGCCGCGGCGCCAGGGCCGGGTCGGGCTCTATTCGGATGCCCATCTTGCCCGGCTGCGTCTGATCGGAACGCTGCTGCAGCGGGGATACTCGACGGCGAACATCGGGGAGCTGCTCGACGCGTGGCAGCGGGGTCAGGAAGTCGGCGAACTGCTCGGGCTCGAAGTTGCCCTGGGACAGCCGTGGGGCGACGAGCTCCCGACCATGATCTCGTCGGGGGAATTGGTGGAGCTGTTCGGGCTGCACCTCACCCGAGCAGTGGCTGCCGAGGCGCAGCGGCTCGACCTGCTGAGCCCCGAGGGTGACGGGTTCCTGGTGCAGAGCCCTGGTCTGCTGCGAGCCGGAGCGGAGCTGGTGCGTGCCGGGATCCCGCTCGATGTGGCCCTGGCTGAGGCAGCCGAGCTGCGGATGGCCATGGAGAAGGTGGCCGCCGGCTTCGTTGATCTGGTCGCCACCTTCGTCTTCGACCCGCTCGGCGAGCTGCCGCCGGCGGATTCGGTGCCCCGGCTGGCCGAGACCGTGCAGCGCCTCCGTCCGCTGGTGAAGCAGGTGGTGGACGCCGAGCTGGCCCGTGCCATGGAGCGCCAGGTTCGGGCTGCCTTGAGCGACCGCATCGGCCGGGCCCTCGGGTCGCAGGGCCCGGCCGACCGGGCCGGGTCGTCGTAAGGCCCTGCGACCCGAGGACCCAGCCGGACCGTCGGGTCGTGCAGTTGGACTGTCGGGTCGTGCAGTTGGACTGTCGGGTCGTGCAGTTGGACTGTCGGGTCGTGCAGTTGGACTGTCGGGTCGTGCAGGCGGACCGTCGGGTCGTGCAGTTGGACTGTCGGGTCGTGCAGGCGGACCTCGGGTCCGGCCGTGGACAGGTTCGGTTATCGCACGGCCCGGCCGTCAGGCGGCCGGGAGCCAGGTCACATGCCGAACCACGACTGCATGGCCATGGCCGTCATCACGTTGCCGGTGAGCTGGAGCTGGCCGGACATGAAGGCGGAGGTGCCGTTGAGCGTCCCCGAGACGAGGCGCAGGAAGACAGGGAGGCTCACCGTCAGGCTGATGTCGGCGCCGTCGGTCGAGCCGGGTTCAGCCGTGCAGGTGCCACCGCCGACCGTGACCGAGTAGGTCTTGGGGCCTTCGGGGGTGTTGATGTTCCACTGGATGCGGGCCTGCTGGGCACCCGCCTTGGCTGCGTCGAAGCGGCGTGGCATCGCCTCGAACACGCGGTCCAGCACCGCTTCGGTGCCCATCTGGTTCACGGTGCTGATGATGTCGTCGTCCGCCAACCCGTCGAGCAGCGCGGCGAGCTGCTCGGGGGAGTCGATCGTGCTCAGGTCGACCATGGTGTCCCTCCTCGTCACCGGTCCGATCCGGATGATGCCAAGTATCACTGAACCAGTGGCCAATGGCAAGGTCGGTTCTTCGGGCACGTGCCGTCGGGCACGAGTGCAAACCTTCGCGAACGGCCTCCGACCAGGGGCAGCTTTGCCCGGTTGGTGTTGACCGAGCGGAATTACGATGATGTAATCAACCCCACATCTCGTGGGTGCCTCCGGACTGACCACAACATATTGTGGTCGAAGCGGAGTGACGGTCGGTGGCAAGCGCATCGGCGGTGATCCCGTGGGAGGGAGGTGGCGGGCTTCGGCCCGGTGCCAGCCCCGGGCGCCGCCCGGGGGCCGAAGCACCCGGCCGGCCGGCCGGGACCGATCCAGAGAGGGGACCGACACATGGCCATCGCGCCGCAGCGCACCGCCATCGGCATCCGCCGGCACTTCACGACGGAGGGAGCCCATCCCTACGACCAGGTGACGTGGGAGCGCCGGGACGCCCGGATCACGAACTTCCGGGACGGCGTGGTGGCGTTCGAGCAGCTCGGCGTGGAGGTGCCCTCGACCTGGAGCGTGAACGCCACCAACATCCTGGCGCAAAAGTACTTCCGGGGAACGCCCGGCACCGCCGAGCGCGAGTGGTCGCTCAGGCAGGTGGCGGACCGCGTGGTCGACACCATCGCCGCCTGGGGTCTCCGTGACGGCTATTTCGAGGACGAGCGCGAGGCCACCTGCTTCAGCGACGAGCTCAAGTACCTGATCGTGACCCAGCGGGCTGCCTTCAATTCGCCGGTGTGGTTCAACATCGGCGTGCACGGCGTGCCGCAGCAGGCTTCGGCGTGCTTCATCCTCTCGGTGGACGACGCCATGGACTCCATCCTCAACTGGTACCGCGAGGAGGGCATCATCTTCAAGGGCGGGTCGGGTGCCGGCGTGAACCTGTCGCGCATCCGCGCCTCCACCGAGCACCTGCAGGGTGGCGGCACCGCGTCGGGGCCGGTGAGCTTCATGCGTGGCGCGGACGCATCCGCCGGAACCATCAAGAGCGGGGGGAAGACCCGCCGTGCCGCGAAGATGGTCATCCTCGACATCGACCATCCTGACATCGAGGACTTCGTGTGGTGCAAGGCGCTCGAGGAGCGAAAGGCCCGAGTGCTGCGCGACGCAGGGTTCGACATGGACCTCGACGGCCGGGACAGCTTCTCCATCCAGTACCAGAACGCCAACAACTCGGTCCGGGTCACCGATGCCTTCATGCAGGCCGTGGCGGACGGTGGCGAGTGGCCGCTGGTCGCTCGCATCTCCGGCGAGCCGGTGCGGACCGTGCCCGCCCGTGACCTGTTCCACCAGATCGCCGAGGCCGCATGGGAGTGCGCTGACCCCGGCATGCAGTTCGATACCACCATCAACCGCTGGCACACGACGCCGAACGCCGGTCGGATCAACGGATCCAACCCCTGCTTCCCCGGCAGTGCCAAGGTCCACACCGACAAGGGGCTTGTTCCGTTCGCCCACCTGGTTGCTCGCGTGAACGGGGGTGAGCGCTTCGGCGTCTACACGCACGACGCCACCAGTGCCGAGCGGCCGTCCGAACGCGTGGAGCTCACTTCCCCCGAGGCCTTTTTGATCACCGGTCTCAACGACATCGTGCGCCTGCGGTTCGACAACGGTGCGGAGCTGCGGTGCACGCCCGGGCATCGCATCTTCACGACCACCCGAGGGTTCGTCGAGGCGAGCGAGCTGACCGCCGACGACGAGGTGAAGCTCCTGGACGCAGCGGCGCCCGCCGTCAACGCGGAGCTGGCCCTGCCGGTCAGTGCCGACGTCAAGCAGTACCGCAGCAGCGGGGACAGCGGCGACCTCGTCCGGCTGCCCGACGAGTGGAGCCCGGAGCTGGCCCACTACCTGGGCTGGCTAATCGCAGATGGGAGCACCTCGGGCCCGACGACCACCACCGTCTATGCGAGCGCCGAAGGCCGCGACGAGATCCTGCCGGGCCACGTCGAGCTGGTCCAGTGGGTGAACGGCGACCGGCCGGTCAAGGTCTCCGAGCAGGCCGATGGCACCGCGCAGCTTCGCATCGCCCGTCGCCCGTTCACGCGTTTCCTCGAAGCGCTCGGCATCCCCTCGGTCGCCGGCCCGCAGACGGTGGTGCCGTGGGCGGTCGAGCAGGCCCCGGCGCACATCGCCGCCGCGTTCCTGCGCGGGCTGTTCGACGCGGACGGCTGTGCACGCTGCGACGTGGCCCAGGGGTCGTACGTCGGTCTCGGTTCCGTGTCGCTGCAGCTGCTCCGCGGTGTGCAGACCCTGCTGTCGACGTTCGGGGTGACGAGCACGATCGACAAGGTCCCTGACAGGTCGCGCACCGGTGCATCTGCGTCGACGACGGTGGACGGCGCCGATCGGGCCACCGGCCACCGCACGACGTACGACCTCCGGATCACCTCGGGTTCGCTGGTCCGCTTCGCTGAGCACGTCGGCTTCACGCTGGCGCGCAAGGCCGCCGTCCTGCGCGAGATCATCGGCGGTGACGACAGCGCCTGCTCCGCTGTGCGCGGTACCACCCGGCTGGTCGAGCGTGTCGACGACGGCGTGGAGCTCACCTACAACCTGTCCGAGCCCCGCAACCACTCCTACGTCGTCGACGGCGTGGTGGTCCGCAATTGCAGCGAGTACATGCACCTCGACAACTCGGCGTGCAACCTGGCGTCGATGAACCTGCTGACGTTCCTCGGTGAGGACGGTGCGTTCGACGTGGCCGCCTTCACCGCCGCTGTCGAGGTCGTGTTCACCGCACAGGAGATCCTGGTTGGCAACGCCGACTACCCGACCGAGCCCATCGCCGAGAACAGCCGCCGGTACCGCCAGCTCGGCATCGGCTACGCGAACCTGGGCGCCCTACTCATGGCCCAGGGCATGGCATACGACTCCGACGACGGCCGGGCCTGGGCGGCCGCCATCACCGCCCTCCTGACAGGGCACGCCTATGCCACCTCGGCCCGCACCGCGGCACGGATGGGCCCGTTCGCCGGGTTCCACGAGGACGCCGATGCCATGATCGAGGTGCTGCGGATGCACCGGGCTGCCACCGCGGAGATCGACGAGGAGCTGGTGCCGCCGGAGCTGCTCGGCGCCGCGCAGGAGGCGTGGGACACCGCGGTGGAGCTCGGGGAGATCCACGGGGTCCGCAACGCGCAGGCGTCGGTGCTGGCACCGACCGGCACCATCGGGCTGCTGATGGACTGCGACACCACCGGCGTGGAGCCCGACCTCGGTCTGGTCAAGACGAAGAAGCTGGTCGGGGGCGGCACCATGTCCATCGTCAACCAGACGGTGCCCCGTGCCCTGACACGCCTCGGCTACAGCCCCGCGCAGGTCGAGGACATCCTCCGCTACATCGACGAGCACAAGACGATCGTCGGCGCCCCGCACCTGGCGGCTGAGCACCTGCCCGTGTTCGCCTGCTCCATGGGCGACAACACCATCCACTACCTCGGCCACGTGCGGATGATGGCGGCGGTGCAGCCGTTCATCTCGGGAGCGATCTCCAAGACCGTCAACATGCCGGAGGAGGCCACCATCGCGGATGTCGAGCAGCTCCACCTCGATGCCTGGCGCATGGGGATCAAGGCTGTCGCCATCTACCGCGACAACTGCAAGGTGGCCCAGCCGCTCGCCACCACAAAGAAGGATGTTGTCGGCGAGGGCGTGGCGGGGGCGGCGACGATGTCGGAGCCCGAGGCGCACGTCCGCGAGCTTGGTGACAAGGTCGCGGCGTTGGAGGCCGCGCTGGCGGCGGCCCGCTCCGGCCAGGGCGAGCCGCTCGTCGTCGGGGCGGTGCGCGAACGTTTGCCTCGTCGGCGCCGCTCCAGCACCTTCGCCTTCCGCGTGTCGGACTGCGAGGGTTATGTCACCGTCGGGGAGTACGAGGACGGTCGGCCCGGCGAGGTGTTCATGAAGGTGTCGAAGCAGGGCTCCACCCTGGCCGGCATCATGGATGCCTTCTCCATCTCGGTCAGCCTCGGGCTGCAGCACGGCGTGCCGCTCGCCACGTACGTGCGCAAGTACACCAACATGCGCTTTGAGCCGGCCGGGATGACCGACGACGCCGACCTCCGCATCGCCACCAGCCTCATCGACTACATCTTCCGGCGGCTCGCCATCGACTACCTGTCGCGCCAGGAGCGCGAGGACCTCGGCGTGCTGTCGACGAAGGAGCGGTTGCAGCCGGCGCTGCCCGGCATCGACGAGGCCGTCACCGTCGACCAGCCCCTCGTCGACGACAGCGGGGTGAGCCATGTGCCGCCCCGGGCGGCCGGCGGGGGAGCAGCAGCCGGAGGCGCTGGCGCGGCTGGTGCCGGTGGTGCCGCCACCGCGGCGAACGGCGCCTCGGCCGGCGCCGGGCCGGCGTCACGGGCAGAGCAGCGCGACGCGCCGCTCTGCTACCAGTGCGGCATGGTCATGCAGCGGGCCGGGTCGTGCTACGTGTGCTCGTCGTGCGGGACGACCAGCGGCTGCAGCTGATGAGAAATCTCACCGGTGACTCTCGGACTATCGCGGCACGTGACACCGAAAATCGCGGTCGGTGACACCCGAGTTCTCAGATGGTGACATGGCCGGCAGGGTCCAGCTGATGGCGCTGGAGCCAGGTGGGCCCTGCCGGCACGCCCGATGGGGCTCCTTGGACCACGAACAACAGGCGGGGCAGGTCCCGGCTGTCGAGTTCGAAGGGCTGGTGCTTCGGCCGACCAGCTACGACGAGGACAGCAGCGACGACGCCATGACGGTGACCGTGCGCGCCATGGTGCCCGCTGACACCGCCGAGCGCATCTGGGCGCTGGAGGCGACCCAGCCCGGCTACTTCCCGGTGATCCGGCGAGGGGTTGCCGAAGACCCGACGGCGATGCGCATCGACCGGGTCATCTGGCAGCGTGCCGGCGCCGGCGGCGGCGACGTAGCGGTGGAGGTGTTGCTGGTCAACGAGGCCTTCGACGTGCAGCAGTCCGGGGTCTTCGGCGCCCTGTTCCGCGAACCGGAGATGACCCAGGTCCTCGGTCTCGCGCTTGACGCGGCCGGCCGGACAGACGCGCTGCTCGCCGAACTCGTCGCCGCCGGCGTTCTCGACCAGTCGGCGGCCGGACGCGTCCGAGACGCCGGTGCGACGGCCAGGACCGCTCGACGCCACGAGCTCTTCGAGGCAGACGACCTCTCGCGCTACGAGTGACCTGCCGAGAGCCCGAGAGCCCAGAGCCGAGAACTCAGGGCAGAGGCAGCGGGCCTATACGGCACGCGAGGAACTTGGTACAATGTCCTCGCATGGAACGGCGTGGCAGAGCTGGCTCGGTGGCCAGCAGCGTGAGGACGCGAGTGGCGCGAAGGCCCATGCGGTCGTTTTTGAGCGCTGCCGATGTGCCTGGGCCCCGTCGCGCCGTGGAGTCCGAGCTCAGCCGCCTGGCTGCTGCGGGGGAGCTGGTCCGGGTGCGCAAGGGTCTGTACTGGAAGGGCCCCAAGACACAGCTCGGCATGGTGCCGCCACGCCTGCTTGCCGTGGCCTTGCACCTCGCGGGCCTCGGCAGCGGGCCGGCGGGGTTCACCGCGGCGGCCGTCCTCGGTCTCACTACCCAGGTGCCCGCCACCCTCGAGGTGGCGGTCCCCGGCAAGGCCCCGGTGCCGCCACCGGGCGTGCGGTTCACCCAGCGCGACATCTCGCGACGTGACTTGAGGCTCACCAGTGAAGAGGTCGCTGTCCTCGAGGTGCTGCGGGACTGGCCCGCGACCGTAGAAGTCGACTGGGCGACGCTGGCGAACACAGTCCGTCGCCTGATTGACCAGCGCGCAGTGCTCCTCGACCGCCTGGCCAGGGAGGTCCAGGTGGAGCACCGGCGTTCGGCACGCGAGGCATGGGACCGGCTCCACCCGTTCCTCGTGGCGAGTTGAGTGCCGCCCCGTGCGACGATCCTGTCCAAGGCGTTCGGCTTCATCTAACGCTTCTCGGAGGGCCCTACGTGTCAGGCTGGCGTGAGACGCCCGCTACCGCGAACCATCCCTCGTAGGGTGAGAACGGAACACCTGAAGGGGGTTTCCAGTCAGCTACAGCTGGACTCGGGGCACCACCGCTGACCTGGGCCAGGTTCCCGATCAGGGCAGGTCAGCGTGAACTGGCTGTACGTGCCTGGAAAGCCCCTCATCGCCATTTCGGCGGCGCCTCCCGGGCTGGTCATCCCTGCGATGGCGTCCTCGGCCAGTTGTACCAGGCCAATAGCACCTCCGCAGCAGCCCAGAGGTCGAGGGAAGGTGGCCGTGCCGGCGGCAGCGATGACCAGCGACCCACAGACCCGCACCTTCTCGTACGAGACTGAGCGATACTCGGTCGCCGAGCTGAAGGCGGGGTCGAAGACGACACCGCCGCGGTCATCGCAGAGAACCATCATGCCGTCCCGGACGGAGGCGGCGCCGAGGCTCACGGGCCGCCACAGTACCCTCCGCCTGCGGTCGGGCGGCGGCCAGCTGAACACCCTGCTCTAGGATCGGCTTCCCGCGCCAAGCGCGCCGGCCCACTGCTGACGGGCACAGGTGGCACGCACGTCGTGGAGGACCGTACAGCTCAAGCAGGTGCATCGCTCCGTCGAGCACGAGCCGCATGAGTGATGGCACGACGGTCCCCTGTCCGGACTGCCACGGGACCGGGAAGACGCCTGGCACCAACTACCAGTGCCGCGCCTGCGGTGGCCGCGGCTGGTTCAAGACCCCGATCAGCACACGCTGAGGTTGCAAGAGGGCCCGCTGCCGCGCTGTCGGTTCTGCGCACTGTCGCCAGCGTGGATCCTCTGGCCGGCGCGCAACTCGAAGACATCCTGGCAGGGCCGTTCTGGCCGCGGTGTGGCCGCTGCCGGCACCGGCCGCTTCGCCTCTGCGGCCTGTGCGTAGCCGAAGGTCCGCTGTGTTCGACGTGCGGGCAGGCCAATCGCGGGCTCGTGGCTCGCCATCCACAGCAACACGTCGCTAGCATTGGCGCCTGCGTCGACGAAGCCTTGGCCTCTTTCCTGAAGGTGGTGAACGACCGCGGGTGGACCACGACCGACTCGTGCGCTGGGCAGCCAGGTGTAGGTCTCGGCCGGCCTTACGTGGGCTTCGTCAGTGCGTCGTCAGCCCTCGCACTGGCGGAGAGCACCCTGGCCCTGGCCGCCTCGGTGCCGGGACTCGAAGACCGGGTGCTCGGCTCGATCCTGCTCCCGGCCGTCGACCGCTGGGAGATCTCCCTGGGTCTCCAGGGCCTGCCCGGGTCCCTGGTCATCCACCCCTACCTGACCGTGCCGGCGAACGACGTGGGCGTCGTCGCTACCTTGCTTCGGCACCCGACAGGCACCTGAGGCGTCGGTTCGAGCTTCCGAAGCTCGCTGCGGTGCTCACACTCATTCCAGCTCGGGGGGAGCCGGCTGGCGATGCCAGCGTTGGCTGCCTGTCCGCTGCGGCCGTGTTCCGCCGGGCCATCGGCTACGACGCGAGCCCCGGCGGGCCCGGTCTGCCCCGGAGCGCTGGACGGCCAAGACGAGGTGACGGGGGCTAGGCGGCCGGGGAGCCTGGCCGGCTCGATGCGAGATGACGAAAAGGCAAGCCACGGCGCACATACGGGCCCTCGGATGGTGGCATGGCTGGCAGCTCGCTCAGGGCCGACGCCAGCGCCGCTTGCCGAGGGTGGGTGGGAGCTCGGTGGCCCCGGGTTGCAGTTATTTCACTTACCCCCTATACTGGCAGAGGAGGTGAGTGGGATGCAGCCAGCGCGCGTTGAGGTCTTTGACCCCGCCGGAGAGGGCGGGGAGGCGGAGAAGCAGGTTCGGTCGGTAGCGGAAGGGCGCGGTGACCTGGTCATCCGTACCTCGGATGGCGTCGAGACCGCTGCCGGGCCGCTGCTTTCGAGAGCGGTGCGCACTGTTGCCGCCAGCCTCGCGGAGGGTCGAGCGGTGATCGTTGCCGACGCCAGCGCGACGGTATCCCCTGCGGAGGCGTCTCGGATGCTCGGGGTGTCGCGGCCGCTGGTCACACGCTGGATCGCCGAAGGTCTGCTGGCGGACTCGCCGGTCGGTGCACATCACAGGATTCTTGTCGAGTCCGTGGCTGCCCTGCTGTCGGCGCGTCAGCGGGCCGGCTACCAGGCGATGGCGCTGCTCGAGGCGGCCGAGAAGGAGCCCGAGACCTCGGCTCGCGTCGACGGTGCGCGGGCCAGGGCTCGGGCGCGCATCGCCGCTCGTCAGACGACTTGACTGAAGCGGCCTACCCGCCGGTCGGCCCGGCGTACGAGCTGCGCTTCACCCGGCGAGCCTTGGGCGACCTGCGCTGCGGGCATCTCGCTCCAGGTGACCTGACGTCCATCGAGTCCGCGACGCCGTGGCCTGCGGTCGTGAGGGACTTCCGAGAGCAGCGAGGTGAGTCGCCGGCGACGACCGGCGGGGCGCTGGCTCGTATGGGCCGCGGCGACGTCTACCCCCTCCACGGGCCGCACGGAGGTCGGGCCGCGACCTGGTTCGATCCCGTTGCCGGAGTCTGTTGGTTCCTCGGGTACTCGCCGGCGCACGACTACACGGTTCTCGAGGTCCGGGCCGCCAACGGCGAGCTTCTCCCAGACGAGGACGATGAGATTCTGCTCGAGCTCGAACGAGAGGAGCTCGACTTCGAGCTCCGAGTTCGACCAGGCCTCCAGCAACTGGTCACAGCCGCTCTCAGGCAGCCTCGTTGCCCGGCAAGGGGAACGGTCGGTCAGCTGGTGCGACTCGAGGTGACAGCCGTCGTGGTGCCCGTGGCTGCAGAGACACTCGTCGATCTCACCCTCGTGCTCCGGCTGCCTCCCACCCAAGGCTCGACTACGCCGCCGGGATGGCCCGGACCGATGCTGCTCGAGCGACTCGCCGAGCTCGCGACCGACCAGCCTGCGGACACCCTTGAGCTCGCCTACCCCTCGCGGGTACCGCTCGCGTCGGGCGACCGCCCGCTCGAACCAGCCCACGAGATGGCTGTCGCCGTCATCAACTGGCAGCGCTAGCCATCGGCCCCGGTCGACGGCCGCGCCCCGCTGGAGAGCACCGAAGGCAAGGTCGTATGGTTCCCACGCGCACTTGGCTGATGGACAGGCCTGACCGGGAAGAGCTGCCGTGGCCGCACCAGGCAGCCGATGGCCCCGACCACCGCGGACACCCCGACGGTCAGCCGTCGAGCACTTCTCCGGTGATCTCGGTCCACCTAGGGCTTAGGCGCTTCATGTCCATGTACGCGGCCTCTCGAGCGGCCGCAGCCGCCCGCACTCGGTCGGGGTCTCGGGGCACGCGCTGCTTTTCTGCCAACAGTGCATCGGTCGTCGCTTCGATGCGGGTGACGACTTCCTCGACGGCCCTTCGGTGTTCGTCGACGGCCATGCTCTTGAGGCCCATCAGGGTCCTTCCGCGGTATGCGACGCTTGGTAGGAGTATCGGACCAGCGGGGAGCAGGCAGTGGACGCCAAGCGTGTGGCGTTGGACGAGATCCGAACAGAGGTACGTCGCATCGCTCGGCACAGGGAGTACAGCAAGAAGAGTCCTCTGCGCCTGACGGGCGATGACCCGGAGATGTACGCCAAGATAGTCGCCGGTTGGGAGCGGGATCTCGCCCAGGCTGAGCGTGCCCTGACGCAGGCCGAACGCGACGCGAGGCAGGCCGGGGCCACAGAAGCGGAGATCAGCGTGGCCCGCCTCGGGTAGAGGGGGTATCCCGCCTCGGTCGGCGGGACTCGATCCGCGCCGCGTTGGTCCTAAAGGCCGCGCGGTAAGCCCGTTGCGCCGGTGCACTTCGGGGCGTTGGCCCAGCCCGTAATCCCAGGTCAGGAGCCGCGTCTGCACCCCGAGACGTCACCAGATGAGATTTTCCAGCGTCTTTTCGCGAGATTTCACAGCTGATGTGAAATCGCGTTGGGTGACGCTCGGGTTATCGCGGGTGGTGACACGCGAAGTCGTGTCCGGTGACACGCGAGCTCGCGGTTGGTGACATGGCCGGCAGATGCCGGGGCCGCTCCGGTGACGAGCGTGGCGAAGGTCGCCCTGCTTGGAGAAGCGCGGTGCTCCCGTTCGCCCGCCCGGTGAGTGGCGCAGAGGGTACTAAGTAGTACGGTACTAAGTAGTACGGTACTAAGTAGTACCGTCCTGGTTGGTACCTTCCGAGAGAGGATCCACGGCATGGCCACCACGCGCAACCCCTTCGATTACGGCGGGCCCGTCAGCGGGGCCTCGTTCACGGGACGGCGTGACGAGGTGGCGGCCGTCGTGCACCGCCTCCGGGACCACATCGGCGTCGTGGTCACCGCCCCGCGCCGCTACGGCAAGTCCTCGCTCGTCAAGCAGGCTTGTGCCGAGCTGGAGCGCCAGACCCCCCGCCCAGCGGTCGTCAGCGTCAACCTGCTCCAGTGCGGGAGCCTCTCCGAGATGTCGGGCGCCCTCTTGCGCCGGCTCTACCGGGTGCCCGGGGGCCCCTGGACCCGCCTCAAGCAGACCCTCCCGGGCTTCTTGCGCCGGATCAGGATCCAGCCGTCGACGACCTTCGACAACCAGGGGCGCCCCGTCTTCACCTTCGCCCCGGGGCTCGGCCCGGAAGACGCGTCACGCGTCGTCGACGACGTCTATCAGACCATGCACGAGATCGGCGCCAAGAGGCCGTCGGTGCTCTTCTTCGACGAGTTCCAGGCGATCCGGGAGCTCCACCCCCAGTTGGCTCGTCGGTTGAAGGCCCTCGCTGACGAGTACGGCAACGTCTCGCTGGTGTTGGCTGGGTCCAAGGCGCACCTGATGGAATCCCTGGTGCTCTCCAAGGGGGCGCCGCTGTACAACATGCTCGAGCGCCTCGCTCTCGGCCCCATCCCTGTCGAGGACTGGGTCCCGTTCCTGCTGCGCCAGGCCCGCAGCGCCGGCAAGCCGTTCGCCGAGCAGGACGTCGCGCTGGAGGTGTGGAACCAGGCGCAGCCCGTCCCCTTCGACATCCAGCAGCTCGCCTACGAGAGCTTTAACCAGGCGACCGACACCATCACGCAGGCGGCGCTGGCCCAGGCGATCGACGGGCTCATCCGACACGAGGCCGCCGACTACGCCAAGACCTTCGAGAAGCTATCCGCCGGCCAGCGCCGTGTGCTCAAGGCACTGGCTGCCGGCCCGCCGGCGTCAGTTGGCTCCGCGGAGTTCGCCACCGCCGTCGAGCTCGCCGACTCGACGTCGGTGCGCAAGGCGCTCAAGGCGCTGGGCGAACTCGAGCTCGTGGTGCGTCGGGCCGACACCTTCGCGGTGGACGACCCCTTCTTTGCCGCTTGGCTGCGCGGCGGCGGCTTCTGAGCGACGCCATCCTCTTGCCGATCGCCAGCCCGTGGCAGCAGCACAGGTGACGTTAGGACCCGCTCTGAGCGAAGGGGGGAGCGCTGACGCGAGGTGTGGACCGTGCGTGCCATGGTGCCCGCTGACACCGCCGAGCGCATCTGGGCCCTGGAGGCGACCCAGCCCGGCTACTTCCCGGTGATCTGCCGTGGGGTTGCCGAAGACCCGACGGCGATACGCATCGACCGAGTCATCTGGCAGCGTGCCGGTGCCGGTGCCGGTGCCGGTGCCGGCGACGTAGCGGTGGAGGTGCTGTTGGTCAACGAGGCGTTCGATGCGCA
Source organism: Actinomycetes bacterium (assembly GCA_021803325.1). GTDB lineage: Bacteria > Actinomycetota > Acidimicrobiia > Acidimicrobiales > UBA8190 > JAJZYI01. Next base: position 14,323 of record JAJZLP010000083.1, on the reverse strand, counting down.
GCAGCCCAGGGTCTCCGGCGGCCTGTTCCACGAGCCGGAGATGACCCAAGTCCTCGGACTCGCGCTCGACACGGCCGGCCGGACAGACGCGCTGCTCGCCGAACGCATCGCCGCCGACGTTTTGGACCAGACAGCCGCCGGACGCGTCCGAGACGCCGGCGCGATGGCCAGGACCACTCGCCGCCACAAGCTCTTCGAGGTGGACGACCTCTCACGCTGCGAGTGATCGGCCGCGGCCAGGATCTGAGCTTCCGTTCGCCGCTGTCGGCCCCCCTCCGATCTGGTTGACCCAATCCGTGCTGGTTTTACAGCCGGACCGGCACACCCGCTGCCGGTTAGGTCAATGCTCTCGGAGGGGAGGAGGATGTTGCCACTTTCGTAGGCGCTGGCAGTGGGGGTGATGCGCCTCCAACGCCGACCCACTGGTTGGCGGCCTGAGGTGGCCGCTGGAGCTGGCGACTGACGGCGCGGCGCAGAGGAGAGATGGCCGCCGGCCGGTGACGCCTGCGCTGGGCTCTTGTCCGCTGCAGCCGTGTTCCGCCGGGCCATCGGCTTCGACGCTAGCCCTGGCGGGCCCGGTCCGCCCCGGGGGCGCAGCCCGCGCTGGAGGGCCAAGACGAGGTGCCGGGGGCGAGGCCGCCGGGGTGCCTGGCCGGCTCCGCGGGGCTCGCGGCAGGCCAGTGCACGATGGCGCTTTTCGGCGCGGGCTGGAGGACGGGACGGAGACCTCAGTCACGTGGCAGGCCTCGGCCGTGGCCTGACGACCAACTCAAGGTCGACGATGGCGGTCGCCGTTGGCCGATGCCTCCAGCGGCAGGGGGCAGGGGCGCGCTGGCGACGCGAGATCCTGATCGAGGTCAGCCGCGGATGACGGTGATGTCGAGCGTCTCGGCGATCTCGTCGAGGCGGTGCAGCCCCTCCACGGAGGCGAAGGGGACAGCAGGTCCATCCGCGGTTAGGTCACCGCCCCTGATCCCTGCCGGCCGGCTGCGCAGATACCCGAAGAGCATCACGGCCCAGTGCTCGGGTGCCTGGCGGGACTCCCACCACATCCCGTCGGTGTCGGGGAGCGCAGTCGCCAGCGCCTGTGCCCAGGTGCGGGTCTCGGAGTAGGTGCCGCGGCCCCCTTCGATGAGCTCGGCCCGAGAGATCCCGATGGCGGCGAGGCCGTGATCGTCGAGACGGACCAGTTCGGTTTGGCGGGTGGTGATCACTTCCGACCACTGCCACGACCGGTACTTGGTCAACGGTACCCGCCGGGGTCGGTGCGCCCCGGCGGGTGTGTCGACGGTGTGGAAGATGGTCTCCGACGCTGCGGCCATGTCGTTTTCACCGCCGTAGAGCACCGGGATCACGGTGCGCCGGAGGCGGATGGTCGAGAACCGGGAGTCGGCGTCGGAGCGGGTGTCGAACCCAGCCGAGCCGAAGAGGTGTGGGTGCGCCCGGCAGATGCGGGTGCCCGCCGGCCAATGGTCGACGATCGCCTGGCCGGCGAGGACAGCAGACGGCGGAGGACTGCCCACTGTGCGGATACGCCGGGGGCCCTGGGGTCAGGCGAAGTCGGCCTGGGCCCAATCGACCGCCTCGCCCCGGGCGGCTCGGACGACCTGCTCGGGATCGGCGTCCAGCAGGTCCACTGGGCGATCCCAGCCCAGGGTGTCGGTCGGCGTGACCCACCACAGCGCCAAGGCCCAGCCGGTCATGGCCTTCGGCAGCTCGGCGAGGACGTCGGCCACCACCCGCTTCGGCCGCCCGGCGTCGGGGTCGAACTGGAACCCCGGGTAGAGGACCTGGGTGTGGTGGGTGACAGCGAAGACCTTGCCCTCCGCCTGCCAGCGATGCGCGGTGGCCCGCCGGTTGGCGGCCTGCGACCCGGCCAGGGCGGCGACCTGGTCGGACGTCAGCGCGCCAAACTCGTCGAGGAAGGCCTGGCGGGCCTCGGCGTTGCGTCGCGCCTGGGCGAACCACGCCGGCGGCGGCACCTCGGATCTGGTGACGGCGCTGACCACGGACTCGAACATCGGCCGCAGAACGTCGGCTGACACAAGGCTGGCGGCCGCCAACTCCCGAGCGACCCCAGCTTCTGCGGTCCCCCCTCCGGTAGCGGCAAGCGCCGCCAGGGGCCAAGGAACGACCGAGAACCCGTGTCCGGCGAGCTCGCGCAGCGCCAGGGCCGCCTCCTCAGGGTCGACGTCCCTGGCCACGACGCCGGCCATGACATCACCAACCGGTTCACCGCTGTGCCGAGTAACGGGCATGACGTATCACCTCGAGATCGCCTTCGTCACTATGGTACCCGTCCGTTCGAGCCCGAGCAGCGCACGAAGGTGCTGTTGAGCACCTGGTGGCCGGTGTCTCTACAGGGGTGATCCCAGCTTCCTTGGTGGCGCCGGCTGCGTGGGCCAGCGCTGCGCGGTGTGTGGACTCCGACCCCTCGCTCGACGGGAACCCAGCACCCTCGCCACGTTGGTGCCTCGGGGTGACCCGGCCATCATGACCGGACCGTTGCACCGACCGGTGGAACCAGCCTGGTTTCATCCCGATGCCGGGGTCTGCTGGTTCCTCGGGTATTCCCCCGAGCGCGACTACACGGTTCTCGAGGCCCGGGCCGCCAACGGTGCGCTTCTCCCAGACCAGGACGATGAAACCCTGCTCGAGCTCGAACGTGAGGAGCTTGACTTTGAGCTCCGGGTTCGACCAGGCCTCCAGCAGCTGGTCGTGAGCGCTCTCAAGCAACCTCGATGCTCGGCGCGAGGAGCGGTCGGCCAGCTACTGCAACTCGAGGTCACGGCTGTCGTCGTTTTCGTAGATGCAGAAGGACTCGTGGATCTCACGCTCGTGCTGCGGCTTCCTCCCACCCAAGGCTCAGCTGCGCCGCCGGGATGGCCCGGACCTGGCCGTGCCCTTCCTTCTTGCCCGCTGGGGAACTGCCCAGGCAGCTGTTGGACACCGCGTTGAAGTGACTCGCCGAGGCCCCGAGGCCCCGAGGCCGGAAACCTTGGCGGTACGCGAGGACCTTGGTACAATGTCCTCGCATGGAACGGCGTGGCAGGACTGACTCGGTGGCGAGCAGCGTGAGGACGCGGGTGGCCCGCAGGCCCATGCGGTCGTTCCTGAGCGCCGCGGACGTGCCTGGGCCGCGCCGCGCCGTGGAGTCCGAGCTCAGCCGCCTGGCTGCTGTGGGGGAACTGGCCCGGGTGCGCAAGGGCCTGTACTGGAAGGGCCCGAAGACCCAGCTTGGCGTGGCGCCCCCTCGGCCGCTCGCCGTGGCGCTGCGCGTCGCAGGGCCGGGTAGCGGGCCGGCGGGGTTCACCGCGGCGGCCGTCCTCGGTCTCACCACCCAGGTGCCCGCCACCCTCGAGGTGGCGGTGCCCGGCAAGGCCCCAGTGCCGCCCCCAGGCGTGCGGTTCACTCAGCGCGACATCTCGCGCCGTGACCTGAAGCTGACCAGCGACGAGGTTGCCGTTCTCGAGGTGCTGCGCGACTGGCCGGCGACTGTCGAAGTCGACTGGGCGATGTTGGCGAGCAGCGTCCGCGCCCTGGTTGAGCGCCATGCGGTGCGTATCGATCGAGTGGGCCGGGAGGTCCAGGTGGAGCACCGGCGCTCGGCACGCGCAGCATGGGATCGGCTCTACCCGCTGGTCGTCTCGAGCTGAGTGCCTCTCCTACGTGACGACCCGGACTTATTGGAGGCGGCCTTCGGCGCCGTCGCCGCCGCGTCGTCGATCCCGCTGAGCCACATCGACAAGGACTACTGGCTCACCGAGTGCCTTCGGGGCCTCGCCGGGTATGCGGAAGCCCAGAAGGTGCCGGTCATCTTGAAGGGCGGCACGAGCCTGTCCAAGGCGTTCGGTCTCATCCAGCGGTTCTCGGAAGACGCCGACTTGCTGGTCATCTTCGGCGACGAGAGCCGGGCTCAGCGGGACCGGTTCTTCAAAGCAGCGGTGGCCGCGGCCGAAACGACGAGCGGGTTGCGGGCAGTCAGCGACGATCAGCAGTCCGAGCGCGGTGTGACACGAGTGGTCACGCTCGAGTATCCGCACACCGCTCCTCAACCCATCGCGCCTCGGGTGAAAGTGGAGCTTCACACCGTCGGGGGAGGACTTCCGCAGAGCACCACCCGCCTGCGGTCACTTCTTGCCGAGCACTGGGCTCACGTGGGTCTCGCAGCCTCCTATGACGAGCTGGCTGACTTCTCGATGCCGGTGCTCGACCCATGCCGGACACTCATGGAGAAGCTGGTGCTTCTCCATGAAGCCCACACGCGGGACGGTGGGTCCGCCGTCGATCGTATCCGCGTCACGGTCCGCCACTACTTCGACGTTTGGCGCCTGCTCGGCGACGAACGCGTGATGGCCGAGCTCGAACGACATGGTGCCCCTGTCCTCGCCCGCGATGTGGCCACGTACTCGGCCGTGGCAGGGTACAAAACTGTCGATCGCCCGCCGTCCGGCTTCGCTGACAGCCCGGCCTTCGGCCCACCGCGGCGAGCCACTCGTGAGGCGTACGAGCGCGTGATGGCAGTGATGGCATGGTCGGACCACGCGCACGTCCCGTCGTTGGACGAGTGCCTGGCTCGCGTGCGCGAGCAGGCCGACAAGCTCTGACGCCGCGCCTGCTGGCACCGCGTGCGTCCCCGTCGCCGGCGAAGAACAGCGCCGTGCCCCTACTCCAGGAGTGCTGACCCAAGCAGCCTTGGCGTCCCTCGTCACGGCCGCCGTAGGCGGATTTCACCGGTCGCCACACCTATCCTGAACCGATGTCCCAGGTGGTGGTTGGTGTCGGTCGAGACGTCAGACGTCGCACTGAAGGCCAGCGGTTTCCGCCGCGTGCGGCAACTCGCCGCCGCCCCACGGCCGCCGACGATCGCCGCCAGAAGATCCATGTCGTCGGATCGACCGCTGGCGTTAGGCACTCCGGGGACGACGTCGTCGGTGATGGCGTCGCGGGTAGCCGATCCCGTCCCCACCAGGGGAGACGATCGGTGGCGTCGCAGAAGAGCACGCCTTCTGCCCGGAGGGTCGCAGCCCGTGTCGAGGCCGGCAAGATCGCGCGGCAGTGTCGACCTCGCCGGCTCCGCGGCATCCCAGGCCGCAGCGGATCGCACCGAGGGCGGTGCGGAAGTTGTGGGCAGCGCAAGCCGCGGCGCCCGTGGACCGATCCGCCTGGGTGCAACGCCGTGGGCGACGGTCCCACAGGAGCCGACCCGAGGCGATCGAGCATGTACACCGACCCGGCGATCGGCAATACCTGCCATGTCGGAATGCACGGGGGTGCCCGCCTGTTGCACGGTGTGACCCACCGAGTCCGGAGGATCTCATGGAGCAACTCCTACAGCAGCTGGCCACCCTGACCGATATGTCCGCCGGCCAGCAGGTCGTGTCGGCCAAGCGGCTGCAAAACCCGCTCCTGTCCTTGCACAGCGCCGCTGCCGACATGGGGGAGGGCGTCACCACGCTGATCGAGGGGCTGCTCAGGGCCACGACGACCCGTTCGCTGATCGCCGGTAAGGATATCGACGAGCTGGCGGCAGTCCTGCACGTGGCTATCGCCAATTCGGCTGACACCGCTGATGCGGCCGCCATAGCCGACGCCGCCGCAGCGGGCGCTGCCGGTACGGTCGGTTCCGCTGATGCCACCGTCGACGCTGCGGAGGCTGCCGACACCGCTGCCTCTGGCGCCACAACCGACGCCGCTGTCACAACCGACACCGCTGTCACAACCGACACCGCTGTCACAACCGACACCGCTGTCACAACCGACACCGCTGTCACAACCGACACCGCCGACACAACCGACACCGCCGACACCGCGGACACCGCGGACACCGCGGACGCTGCTGCCTCCGCCGCCACAACCGACACCACCGCCACAACCGACACCGCCGACTCTGCATTGGTGTGACGCCTGACGCCTGACGCCTGACGCCTGACGCGTGACGCCTGACGCCTGACGCCTGACGCCTGACGCCTGATCGGGCATAGGCTCGTTGCCACGAATGCATGTCGCTGGGCCTGTTCGCCAGGTACCGGTCCATCCAGACGGGCGACGGGGGAGTGATGGTGGGGAGCGAACCGGTACGCACTGACGTGAACCGCGCGGTGTGGGACGGCTGGGCGGCCGCAGCCGGGACAGACGCGCACTACGACGCTGCCGCCCTTGTCGCCGGGACGTGGCGCAGGACCGACGTCGAGCAGGCGGCAGTCGAGCTCGCCGTCGGGGAGGTCGTCGGCCGCGGGCCGAAGTCTGCTGCTCGCTTTGGTTTTCCTGGCTGGTTCCCTCAGGTGCGAACCAAGGGCTTGTAGCGAATGCGGTGCGGCTGGTCGGCCTCGGCACCCAGGCGCTTGTGGCGCTCGGCCTCGTAGTCGCTGAAGTTCCCCTCGAACCACCGAACTTCCGAATCGCCTTCGAAGGCGAGGACGTGGGTGGCGACCCGGTCGAGGAACCAGCGGTCGTGGCTGATGACCACTGCGCACCCCGGGAACGCGAGCAGGCCGTCCTCGAGGGCTCGCAGGGTGTCGACGTCGAGGTCGTTGGTCGGTTCGTCGAGCAGCAGCAGGTTGGCGCCGCTGCGCAGCACTCGGGCGAGCTGGACTCGATTGCGCTCGCCGCCCGACAGCTGGCCGACCAGCTTCTGCTGGTCGCTGCCCGTGAAACCGAAGCTGGCAACATACGCCCGGCCGTGCATCTCGTGCCCGCCGACCACCAGCAGGTCCTGGCCATCGGTGATCGCCTCGAAGACGGTGGCGTCCGGGGCGAGGCCGTGGCGGGTCTGGTCCGCGTAGCCCGGTGCCACGGTGGGCCCGACCACCAGCGTGCCGCCGTCGGGCTGCTGGTGGCCGGCGATCATCTCGAACAGGGTGGTCTTGCCCGCCCCGTTCGGGCCGATCACTCCGACGATGCCGCCCGGCGGCAGCAGGAACGACAGGTCGTCGATGAGGAGACGGTCGCCGAAGCCTTTGGTGACATGGTGCGCTTCGACGACCTGGTCGCCGAGCCTCGGCCCCGGTGGGATGGCGATAGTGAGGCGGTCGGGTCGGCGCTCGGCCGCTTCGGCCTCGGCCACCAGTTGCTGGTATGCGGTGACACGGGCCTTGCCTTTGGCCTGGCGGGCCCGGGGGGACATCCGGATCCACTCGAGCTCGCGCTCGAGCGCCTGGCGGCGAGACTGGTCAGCCCGCTCCTCGCCGGCCAGTCGCTGCTGCTTCTGCTCCAGCCAGGACGAGTAGTTGCCTTGCCAGGGGATGCCGTGGCCCCGGTCGAGCTCCAAGATCCAGCCGGCGACGTTGTCGAGGAAGTAGCGGTCGTGGGTCACCGCCACCACCGTCCCTGGATACTGCTCCAGGGTGCGTTCGAGCCAGGCGACCGACTCGGCGTCCAAGTGGTTGGTCGGCTCGTCGAGCAGCAGCAGGTCCGGCTTCGCCAGCAGCAGCCGGCAGAGCGCCACCCGGCGTCGCTCGCCGCCCGACAGCGTGTCGACAGCCGCGTCGGCCGGCGGAAGGCGCAGCGCGTCCATGGCGATGTCCAAGGTGCGCTGCAGGTCCCAGGCGCCCAGCGCCTCGATGCGGTCCTGCAGGGTCGACTGCTCGGCCAGCAGCGCGTCCATGTCCGCATCAGGGTCGCCCATGTGCGCGCAGACCTCGTCGAACCGGGCCAGCAGGCCCGCCGCCTCGGCCACGCCGTCAGCCACGTTGCCGGCGACATCCTTGGTCGGATCGAGCTGGGGCTCCTGGGGCAGGTGGCCGACGGTGAAGCCTGGGGTCAGGCGGGCCTCGCCGGTGAAGCCGTCGTCCTCCCCGGCCATGATGCGGAGCAGCGACGACTTCCCCGACCCGTTCCCCCCGATCACCCCGATCTTCGCACCGGGGAAGAACGACAGGGTGATGCCGCGCAGGACCTCGCGGTCCGGCGGGTAGAACCGCCGCAGGTCGCGCATGGTGAAGATGTACTGGGCCGTCATGCCCGACAGTCTGGCCTGGCCGGGCGCCCTCGGTGGACCGGCGGACCGTCGGCACCGGTCAGCGCGGTCAGCAGCAGTCGGCACTGGTCAGCGCCGGTCAGCGCCGGTCGGCACCGGTCGGCAGCAGTCAGCATGGGTCGGCAGCGGTCGGCGACCGTCGGCACCGGTCGGCAGCGGTCAGCACCGGCGGTCCAACGCACTCGGCGACGCCACCTATTGAACTCGGGTCAATAGATGTGCTACATATAGTGCATGGCTCGACGACGAGCGAGGGGGTTGATGATGCCGACGCAGGCGACGACGGTGCGGTACCTGGCGGTCCCGTTGGATCTGCACCCCGTGTCCACGCTCCGGGGTGCGGCAGCTGTCCCCGCCGCACAGCGGTCGATCGAGGGGGCAGGCCGCCGTGTCCGGTGACCGCCTCTTCTTGGACATCGCCGGCCTGCCCGACGACGAGCAGCAGGTCCGCCAGGCGGTCCACCAGGTCGCGGTCGAGGTGCTGCGCCCCGCGGCCCGGGCGCTCGACCGGATGGAGCCGGCGCAGCGGATCGAGCCAGGCTCTCCGTTCTTCAGCGCCCTGGCCACGCTCAAGTCGCTCGGGTACCACCGCATGTTCCTGCCTGCAGATGCCGGTGGACCGGACGTCCCGCTGTCGACGCAGGTGCAGGCCATCGTGCTCGAGGAGCTGGGTTGGGGGAGCCTGGGGCTCGCCACGGCCTTCTTGGTGGACCTTTTGCCGCTCACCGCTGCGGCCCGATTCGGCAGCCCGACCCTGCGGGCGGGGCTCGTCGCCCCGTGGGTGGAGGACGAGAGCGGTGCCTACCACGGCTGCTGGGCGGTGACCGAGCCGGACCATGGCAGCGACTTCATGGCCGCCATGCGCGACGACAGTGTGGCGACGTTCGGGCGCGGCCAGCTCGTGGCTCGGCGGGCTGAAGGCGGTTGGATGCTCCACGGTCAGAAGTCGGCCTGGGTGAGCTCGGGGCCGGTCGCCACCCATGCGGCGGTGCACGCGCAGGCCGGTACCGACGGCGACTTGGCGCACAGCCTGTTCGCCGTGGTGCCGCTCGACGTCCTTGGCGTGCGCCGTGGTCCACCCGTCGACATGCTGGGGGTGCGCGACGAGCCCCAGGGGGAGCTGTTCTTCGACGCGGTGTTCGTCCCCGACGACAACGTCCTGGTTGCCCCGGGCCCGTTCTACGGCGTGTTCGGAGATCAGCTGCTGTGCACCACCAGCGCGGCGATCGCCAACGTGGCGGTGGGCGTGGCTCGCGCCGCGCTGGAGGAGGCGCTGGCATACGCCCGGCAGCGGGTGCAGGGCGGGCGGCCCATCGTCGAGCACAAGAACGTGCAGCTCACCCTATACACGATGTTCGAGCGGGTCGAGACGGCCCGGGCATACAGCCGTGCTGTCCTGGACCACGTGCAGCGGGCTGTGATCGGCTCGCCCGATGGTGGCACCGGGGCGTCGCCGCGCCACAGCCGCGCCGCGCAGGTGTTCGCCAAGCGAGCAGCGTACGAGAACGCCCACGACGCCGTGCAGGTCTGCGGGGCGATGGGACTGAACCGGGAGTCCCTGGTGGAGAAGCTGTTTCGCGACGCCCGCTGCCTCCTGATCGAGGACGGCACGCTCGAGGTGCTGTCCCTCGACGCAGCGGACGACCTCATCCACAACTACGAGAGCGAGGTCTACGACCTCGAGGAGGTGATGGCCAGATGGTGACGGTGAAGGGAACGCCGATCGACGCACCGCTGTACGAGATGGACGCCGAACGCGGCGCCGAGTACTGGGGTTGCAAGGGCGTCGTCGTGGGGTTCACGGTGGCCGGTGACCTTTCACCGATCCTGCCCCGTGGTCTGCACCTCGACACGCCGGCCTTGGGCGCGGTGCTCGTGGCGGACTACGGAGCCAGCACGCTCGGCCCGTACGGCGAGTACGTGTCGCTCCTGCGGGTCGTGGACGACGACGGGGCGCCGGGCCTGTACGTGCCGTACATCTACGTGACCGAGGACACCGCCATGGCGGCGGGACGCGAGCTGCTCGGGGCGCCGAAGAAGATCGCTGCCATCTCGGTCGAGGCGCGCTCGGGCATGGTGGTGGGCACGCTGTCGCGGCCGACGGGGAACGTCCTCGCTCAGGTGACGGTGGTGCCGTCGCAGCGGCTCGCCGCCGAGATCGCCGACTTGCTGATGCCCCCGGGAACGCCGATGTACTCGCTGCGGCACCTGCCAGCCGTTCCTGGCGGCAGCGCGGTCCACGAGCTCGTCCGGTGGAACTGCGACCTGGTTACCCGGCGTGACGGCTTCGGCGACGAGGTGCGCTTCACCGGACCGGCGTCGGTGATCTACCCGGCCCAAAGCGCAGTCGACCCTGTCCACCGGCTGGAGGTCGACACGGTGATCGGCGCGGCCTACCTGGAGTTCGACATGCGCCTGACCGCCGGCGGGACCGTCTGGTCGGAGACGGTGGTCATGCCCGACGCCGCTGCCGTCACCGTCTGAACGGCTGGACTGGTTCGGCGGGCTGGTCTCGTCGGAGGGGCTGGCGGGCTGTCCCTGTCGGAGGGGCGGTTCCCGGATCCAGCCCCTCCGACAGGCTGCGCTGCCGCGCACTCCGGATCCCAGCGCTCCGTCTCACGCGTCGCTCGGGATCCAAGGGGCCGGTGTAGTCCCGTGGTCCCGGTTGGTCGGTGTGGTCCCGGGGTCCGGTGGGCCGGTGTGGTCCCGTGGTCCCGGTGGGTTGGTGTGATCCGGGGTTCGGCGGGTCGGTGTGGTCCCGTGGTCTCGGTGTGGTCCCGTAGCCGGTGGGCTTGTGGGGTCCCGTGTCCGGTGGGCTTGTGGGGTCCCGGGTCCGGTGTGGCCCGGGGTCCGGGGTCCGGCGGGGCCGTCAGCGCAGGCGACGGCTGCCCAGGACGAAGGCTCGCTGGTAGAGGCCGGTCGGCAGGCGTGCCAGCAGGTCGATCACTTTGGCGTCGGGCCCGACGAGGACCCGGCGGCGATCCTGCGCCACCGCGGCAAGGATCTGGCGAGCCGCCTTCTCCGGCCTGGTGATGGCTAACCGGTCGAAGCCAGCGCGCGCCCGCTCGGCACCGCCGGTCATCTCGGCGACGCTCTGGTCGACACGGGCGTTGCGGGCGATGCTGGTCTTGATGCCGCCGGGGTGCACCGTGGTGGCCGAGACCGGTGAACCGGCGATCTCGAGCTCCATGCGCAACGTGTCGGTGAAGCCTCGCACCGCGAATTTCGCCGCGTTGTAGGCAGATTGTGTCGGCACGCTGATGAGGCCGAACACGCTCGACACGTTCACGATGTGGCCCTCGCCCGATGCCTGCAGGTGCGGCAGGAACGCCTTGGTCCCGTGGACCACGCCCCAGAAGTCGATGGCCATGAGCCACTCGAGGTCGTCGTAGGACATGGTGTCGACGGTGGCGGCGAGGGCGACCCCGGCGTTGTTGACGATCACGTTGACGCTGCCGTGGTCGCGGACGACCTGTGCCGCCCAGGACTCGACGGCGGCCCGGTCGGCGACGTCGACACGCTCGCTGGTCACTGTCACCCCCATGGCCCGGCATCGCTCGACGGTGCCGGCGAGCCCATCCGGGTCGACGTCGGACAGGGCCAGGTGCGCTCGCCGGTGGGCGAGCTCCAATGCCAGGGCCTGGCCGATGCCCGATCCAGCGCCCGTGACCGCGGCCACGCGGCCGACGAAGCTCTTCACCGTGATGTCTCCTTCAGGAAGGGTGGGTCAAGCCCGGGCGCTGGCAGCCGGGATGTGCTGGGGCTGGGGGTTGGAGAAGACGATCGCGCCGTCCTCGATCCCGTGCAGCCGGATCGACCGCACGTCGCGCAGGTAGTTCTGGTGGACCCGCCACGGGTCGGCAGCGCCCTGCTTGGGGAACTGGTCAGCTGAGCGTTGCACGTAACCTGAGGTGAGCCCGAGCAGCGAGTCGGTGCCAACCGACGCGTGCGGACGGTTCTCCTGGGCCAGCGGGGTGCACTGGCGCATGCCGCTGGCCCGAAGGTGTTGGAGCACCCTGGTGAGGTGGCTGCAGGTGAGCTCGCACTTGAGTGTCCACGACGCGTTCGTGTAGCCGATGGCGAACGCCAGGTTGGGCACGCCCTGCAGCATCATGCCCTTGTAGGTCACCCGGGTGGCGGGGTCGACCGCCTCGCCGTCCACCGACAGCTCGATCCCGCCGAGGAAGAGGAGGTCCAGCCCGGTGGCGGTCACGACGACGTCCGCGTCGAGCTCGGTGCCCGACCGGAGGCGCACGCCTGTGGCGGTGAACGTGTCGATGTGGTCGGTCACGACCGAGGCGGAGCCGTCGCGGATGGCCGCGAACAGGTCGCCGTCGGGGACGACGCACAGTCGCTGGTCCCACGGGTCGTAGCGCGGGGTGAAGTGGGTGGCGACGTCGTAGCCGGCCGGGAGCTGCCGTCTGGCCCCGGCGAGCAGCGCCCGCTTGACGAAGCCTGGGCAGCGACGGCTCAGCTCGAAGAAGCCCAGGGTCGACAGCGCCATCGTCCACCGGAGCGCAGGTCCGGCCCACTTCGCAGGCAGGACCCGTCGCAGTACGTCCGCAACGGGGTTGCGACCGGGCAGCGACGCGATCCACGTCGGGGAGCGCTGCAGCATCGTGACGTGGGCGGCCGTCCTGGCCAGGGCGGGAACCAGGGTCACGGCGGTGGCGCCACTGCCGATCACCACCACCCGCTTGCCCTGGACGTCGAGGTCGTCGGGCCACTGCTGTGGGTGGACGATGGTGCCGTCGAAGCGGTCCATGCCGGCGAAGTCGGGCGTGTAGCCGTGCTCGTAGCGGTAGTACCCCGTGCACGACATGAGGAACGAGCATGTGAGCTGTACCGTCCGGCCCGTGCCGACCTGCTCGGCGGTGACGTGCCACCGAGCCGTCTCGGTCGACCAGGCGGCAGCTACCACGCGGTGGCGGTAGCGGACGTGGCGGTCGATGCCGGCTTCGGCAGCGGTGGCCCGGATGTACTGGAGGATCGATGCGCCGTCCGCGATCGACCGCTCGCCGTCCCACGGGCGGAACGGGTAGCCGAGGGTGAACATGTCGGAGTCGGACCGGATGCCGGGATAGCGGAACAGGTCCCAGGTGCCGCCGATGGCGTCGCGGGCCTCGAGTAGGGCGTACGACGCCCACGGCACTTCGGCCTGCAGGTGGTGGGCGGCACCGATCCCCGACAGCCCGGCCCCGACGACCAGCACGTCCACGTGCTCGACGGCATCCTCGCCGGCGAGGAGGTGCTCGTCGCCCCGGGGGTCGGCATGCCGAGCCCCCGAACCCTGGTGTCCCACATCGGTGGTCATGCGCCGTCCCCCTGGGTTGCTGCGATCGTGAGCAGCGGCCGGAGCGTACCTGCGCTCCCGAAAAGCTCGTCTCGCCACCTGTCCACCAGCTCGCCGGTGTCGTAGTCGTCGGGATGGAAATCTGGTCGGTTGTAGTCGCGCAGGCGGCGCCACACACTCTGCTGGACGAACGGCGAGTGCCGGAACCGTCGGAGGCTTGCCCGGAGGTTTCCGCGGCGGTACGTCGCCGGGTCGAGGGACAGCGACACGGCCACCTGGACGACGGTGCCGAGGACGAACCCGGCCGTTATGAGGTTCATGGTGAGCGTCCGGGTGCGTTCGCTGCCGCCGATCGCCCGGTACACGTCGAATGCCACGGCCTTGTGCTCGGACTCCTCGAGCGCGTGCCAAAGGAACAGGTCGGTGATCCCGCGGTGGCCGCACAGCCGTCGAGCCTCGGCGTCGCCGAGCAGCAGCTCGGCCAGCGTAGCGGTGAAGTGCTCGAGCGCGGCGGTGGCGGCCAGGTTCGCCGTCGCCGGCAGCAGACGGGAGCGAACGCGCAGGCCTGCCCGGGTGAAGCGCGCCACGCCCTCGGTGGTGTAGCCGAGCTGGCCCAGCCTGGCATTGAGCGCGCGGTGCTCCCGGCCGTGCACCGACTCCTGGCCGATGAAGCCGGCGACCTGCCGGGCCAGGACGGGGTCGGTGATCTGGTCGCGGAAGGCTCGTACCGAGCGGACGAAGAAGTCCTCGCCGTCGGGGAAGACGGCGGACAGCGCAGCCATCACGTGGCTCGTCACCAAATCGCCATCCGCGGCGAAATGGCGGGGCAGGTCGGCGATCACTGCGTCGAAGGAGATCCGCCGCGTCGTGACCTGGCGTTCTGGAGTGCTGCTCGACCTCATGTGCCACGGCCTCCGGTGCCGGCGGGTGTGGTGCCGGCGGGTGTGGTGCCGGCGGGTGTGGTGCCGGCGGGTGTGGCACTCAGTCTAGATTATGTGAACGAATCAGTTGATTCGTCGGTTTTCAGCTCTCGGCTCTCGGGGTCCCGGCTA
>JAJZLP010000313.1 GCA_021803325.1 Actinomycetes bacterium | reverse complement strand
GTGTCCGCTACGCCTGTCGCTGAACTCGACGAGGTGGAGTCGGCTGACGCCGGGCCGGCGCGGCCGGATCCGAAAGCTGGCATGCCTGGTGCTGGTGCTGGTGCTGGTGCTGGTGCTGGTGCTGGTGCTGGTGCTGGTGCTGACCGCCCGAGCGGTGCGCCAACGGGGCCGGCGGCGAGCAACACTGGAGGAGGCTGGCTGGCCCCGGCGACCGGCCCCGCTGCCAACCGGCGGCGGACGAACCGGCGGCTGGCAGCCTTCGGGGTCGTGCTCGTCGCCGCGGTGGTGTTCCTGCTGGTCAAGGGGATCGGGACATCCCTCGACTACTACGTCACCGTCCATCAGGCGCTGGCGCAGCGTTCGTCGTTGGCTGGCAAGACGTTCCGCCTGCGCGGCATCGTCGCGCCCGACACCGTCCGCCACGTCGGCAGTGTCGTCGACTTCGCCGTCGAGCAGTCTCACCAGCGCATCGACGTGATCGAGAGCGGTTCCCCGCCCCAGCTGTTCAAGGTGGGAATCCCCGTGATCGTGCAAGGCCATTTCGAGGGGACCACGTTCGTGTCGGACCAGGTCATCGTCGACCACACCGGTAACTACTCGCCTCAGCGCGACGGCGCCCGCTCGTCCACCGGGAGGTCGTCCACCGGGAGGTCGTCCACCGGGAGCTCGTCGCCAGGGAGCTCGTCGCCAGGGAGCGGCACGGGTGGGTCGGTACCCGCTGGTGCCAGCGCCCTTGGGGTCAGCCGATCTGCTGGCACCGGCCTCGCTGCCAGTTCCAGCACCGGCACTGGACGGTGAAGGGGCCGTGAACGCCGCGCTGGGCCAGACCGGGGACCTCCTCGCCCTGGTGGCGGGAGCCGTCGGGATCGTCGTCATCGTCACCGGCCTGGTCCGTCACCGGCCGGAGCTGGTGCGAGCCGGCCGGCTGTACGCCGTGCTGATGCTGGCCGGTGCTGTCCTCGCGACGGTCGCCATGCAGCACGCCCTCATCACCCACGACTTCCGCTTGGCGTACGTGGCCGCCAACAACAGTCGGCAGACACCGATCCTGTACTCGATCACCGGCATGTGGTCGGCGCTGGCCGGGTCGATGCTGCTGTGGGCTCTCATCCTGACCGGGTATGTGGCCGCCATGGTCTGGCGCTTCCGGCGCCGCGCCGACGACCCGCTCGTCGGATGGGCCACGGTGGTGACGTACCTGGTGGCGACGTTCTTCTTCGCCATGCTCGTCGGGCCGGCAAACCCCTTTCACCACGTCGTCGGCGCGGTGCCGGCCAACGGGCCCGGACCGAACTCGCTGCTACAGGACAACAGGCTGGTGGCGTTCCACCCGCCGCTGCTGTACCTCGGCTTCGTCGGCTTCACGGTCCCGTTCGCCTTCGCCATCGCCTCGCTCGTCACCGGGCGGGTTGGCGAGGGCTGGCAGATCGCCACCCGGCGCTGGACCCTGTTCGCCTGGGCGTTCCTGACTGTCGGCATCGCCCTCGGCGCCTGGTGGTCCTACCAGGTGCTCGGCTGGGGTGGGTTCTGGGGCTGGGACCCGGTGGAGAACGCCGCGGTGCTCCCGTGGTTGACGGCAACTGCCTACCTGCACTCGGTGATGGTCCAGGAGCGTCGCGGGCTCCTGCGGGTGTGGAACCTGTCGTTGGTGGTCTCCACGTTCTGCCTCACCATCCTGGGCACGTTCCTCACCCGGTCTGGGGTGATCCAGTCGGTCCATGCCTTCAGCCAGTCCGACGTCGGCCCCGAGCTGCTGGCCTTCTTCGGCGTGGCCGTGGTGGGCGGCATCGGCCTGATCGCCTGGCGCGGCGACCGGCTGCGAGCACCCGGGTCGATCGACTCGCCGCTCAGCCGCGAGGGCGCATTCCTGCTGAACAACCTGCTCTTTGTCCTTCTCGCCTTCGTGGTCCTGCTCGGCACGCTGTTCCCGCTGTTGTACGCAGCTTTCGCCGGGCAGCAGGTCACCGTGGGGGCCCCGTTCTTCGACACGATGACCCTTCCCCTCGGCATCTGCCTGCTGGTCCTGATGGCGGTCGGCCCGGCCCTTCCGTGGCGCAAGACGACGGTCGGCACCCTGCGCGATCGGCTTCTCGTGCCGGCCTGGGTCGGCGGGCTCGTGGTGGTCGGCTGCGTGGCCGGCGGGGTGCGAGGGGTGCCGGCGCTGCTGGCCTTCGGGCTCGGGGGGTTCGCCGCCGCGGCCAACGTCCGGCAGCTGGTGCTCGCTTCCCGTGGCGCCAGGCGTCACGGAGCCGCCTGGTGGCGCGGCCTGCTCGGGCGGGCCAACGGCGGCATGGTCGTTCACCTCGGCGTGGTGGTGATCGCGGTGGGACTGACCGGCGCCATCTCCTTCGCGCACCGCAGCCAGGTGGTGCTGCGTCCGGGGCAGTCGGCTGTCGTCGACGGCCAGCGGTTCACCTACGAGCGTATGGCCGAGGTGACGAAGCCGGCTGTCACCGCCACGGAGCTGGTGGTGGCGGTGGCCGGGCACGGCATCCTCCGGCCGGCGGTGTCGCAGTTCGGCAACGGGTCCGATCCGGTCGGAACGCCGGCCATCGCCTCGGGGCCGCTCCGCGACATCTACCTGACCGTCGACGCTCTGCCGACCAGCACCCAGGGCGCTCTCGTCGCCGACGGTCCCGTCACCATTGGTGTGACGGTGCAGCCGCTGGTGTCGTGGATGTGGGCCGGCGGCGCCCTGCTCGTGCTCGGTTCCGTCCTCGCCGCCCTGCCCGGCCGTCGCCGCCGCCCGACGGACCCGGTCTCCGCTCCGGTCGTCGTGGGCGGGACCGCCGGCACGGCAGTGGAGCACGCCGAAGGAGGATTGGAGCCTCCTGGTAGGGGATTGGAGCCTCCTGGTAGGGGATTGGAGCCTGTCGGTAGGGTCCCTGGTCCGGTCGTCACCGGCGGGCTTGCCGACACGGCCGTGGAGCCCGCTGCTCAGGGGTTGCAGCCTGCCGGCTCGGCAGTGGAGCCGGTCGGCACGGGCAGGCATGACATCCAGTCGGGACGTGGGTCGCCGGCATGGAGCAGGGCAGCGGGAGGACCTGGCACCGCCCCGGTTGGCGATGCGCCTGTCCCGGTGAGCGCCGGGCTCCCGCCCGAACGGGACCGATCGTGAGCGACGTCCGCATGCCCCCCGCCGAGGAGCTCGGTGGCAACCCTGCCACGGGCGGTGCCTCCGCAGGAGGGGATCCTGCCGGCGGTGCCAGCGAAAAGGGCGGTGCCAGCAGCGGTGGCGGTGCCAGCAGCGGTGGCGGTGCCAGCGGAACGAGCGGCGCGGATCTGCGAGGCGAGGCGGGACGAGGCGACCTCAACCCCGCCCGACGTCGTCACAGTGCACGGTGGGCTGCCGGGATCGCTCTCCTCGCGCTGGCGGTCGTCGTGGCGGTGTTGGCGACCCGACCGTCCTACCAAGCGACCGAGGCGATCAGCCCGCTGGTGGGGCACCAGGCGCCGGCCGTCTCCGGGACCACCGTCGATGGCGCTCCTTTCGACCTCGCCTCCTACAGGGGTCGGTGGGTGGTGCTGAACTTCTTTGCGAGCTGGTGCGTGCCGTGCCAGCAGGAGGAGCCGAACCTGGTCGCTTTCGCCTACCAGCACCGCCAGCCTGGTGGGGCAGCCCTGGTCGGCGTGGTGTTCGAGGACACCAACGGTGCGGCGCGTGCTTTCCAGCGCAGCGAGGGGGCGACCTGGCCGACGCTCACCGATCCCGGGACCAGGATCGCACTTGCCTACGGGGTCACATCACCACCCGAGACGTTCCTCATTTCGCCGACGGGCATGGTGGCCGCCCATATCTACGGCGCCGTCACCCAGCGCTTCCTCAATCAGCAGCTGGCCCGGGCCGAGCAGGCCTTCGGATGACCGCTCTCGTTCTCGCCCGCTACCGGCGCTCGGCCCGAGTGCAGCGTGCTGCCTGGATCATCCTGCTGGTGGTCGTCGCTGCCGCCCTGGTGGCGGGCTGGCATCGTCCGGCGGGGAGTCCCCGCAGCCAGCGCATCGCTGCCATCGAGTCGAGCGTGAAGTGCCCGAGTTGCGAAGACCTGTCCGTCGCCCAGTCGACCGCACCGACCGCCATCGCCGTGCGGGCAGCCATCGTCGCCCGGGTGGACCGGGGCCAGAGCACAGCCCGGATCGAGGACTACCTCGTCAGCCGCTACGGAACGGGCATCCTGCTGGCGCCGTCGACCAGCGGCTCCACCGGACTTGTATGGGAGCTGCCGCTTGTGGCCGCGGCCGCCGGCATCGGGGCGCTTGGCGTGGTCTTCTGGCGGCGTCGCCGCATCGGGGCAGTTGCGGTTGCTGCCGAGGACGACGACCTGGTCCGCCGGGCCTTGGCCGGCGAGGTGGAACCGTCGCCATGACCCGACGCAGTCCCCGGAGCAGCGAGGCGCCGGACCCGGAGCGGGCTGCGGCCCAGATCGGCTCCGCTCCGTCGGCGCCGTTGCCCGATGGAGATCTGCACGTGGACCTCAGCCGCAGCTCCGACCCCAGCCCCAGCCCCGACCCCGGCTCCAGCCCCGGCCCCGGCTCCAGTCCCAGCTCGGGCCCCAGCCCCAGCCTCAGCTCCGGCTCCGGCTCCGGCTCCGGCTCCGGCTCCGGCTCCGGCCCCAGTCCCAGTCCCGGC
The DNA here is from genome assembly GCA_021803325.1 of Actinomycetes bacterium. GTDB lineage: Bacteria > Actinomycetota > Acidimicrobiia > Acidimicrobiales > UBA8190 > JAJZYI01. Next base: position 3,207 of record JAJZLP010000313.1, on the reverse strand, counting down.
CCCAGCTCCGGCCCCGGCCCCAGCTCCAGCCCCGGCACGGGTTCGGGTCTGGGCAACAGCCGAGGGCCTGCCCGCGCGGCGTCGAGCGGACCGGGCCAGGATGGGGCGAGACGCCGGGCGCTCGTAGACGAGCGCGACTTCCTACTCCGATCGCTGCAGGACCTCGAACGGGAACTGCAGGCCGGTGACATCGTCCAGGTCGATTACGAGGCACTGCGCAGCCGGTACACGGGCCAGGCCGCAGCGGTGCTTCGTGCCCTGGACGCCCTGGACGCCGGCACCGCTGGTCGCAGCGGCATCGCCGGTGCCGGGCGTGGCGCGCGCCGACGCCGCACGCAAGCGGGGCTGGGGGTGGCCGGAGGGTCGGTGGTCGAGTCGGCGGCGGGCGAGTCGGCGGGGCTCGGGGTGGCCGGCGCTCCAGTAGGTGGTGGGTCGGCGGGTGGTGTGTCGGCGGTGGGCGTGCCGGACGCGGGTTCGGCGTCGGCAGTGACGACGGCCGATGGGTTCCGTTCTCGCCGCCGCACGCGCCGCCGCCGACTGCTCGTGGGCGGCGCGGTGGCATGCTTCGTGGCCGCAGCTGTCGTTCTGGTCGTGTCACACCTGGGCGTGAAGCTGCCGGGCCAGCCGGTGACGGGGTCGATCACGCTGGCACGGGCGCAGCAGGAGCAGCGGCTGCTGGGCCAGGCCGAGACCGCGCTGGTGGAGAGCAAGCCTGCGGACGCACTCGTCGCCTACCGCCAGGTCCTGGCCTTGGACCCGACGCAGCCCGAGGCGCTGTCAGAAACCGGCTGGCTCGAGTACGCCGCCGGCGTGCATGCCCACGACGCCACCCTGGTGCGCTCCGGCCAGCACGACGAGGCCCAGGCGGCGGCCCAGCATCCGGGGGCGTTCGCACCGCGCTTCTACCTGGGGTCGATGCTGGCTCAGGAGGGCGACGCGCATGCCGCCGTCGCCCAGTTCGACGCGGGGCTCGCCGACCACCCACCGGTCACGACCCTGTCGGTGTTCGCGGCGACAATCGTCAAGACCTTCGGTGAGGCCCACGTACCAGTCCCGGCCGCTGTGGTGGCCGCAGAGCAGAAGGCATCGTCCCAGGTCGGGAGCTCGCCCGGTGCGGCAAGCGGATCGGGTTCGGGCGGCTCGCTGCCCTGACACGGTGGTTCGGCGACGGACCTGCTCGATTGGCACCGGCGCCGCGCAAGCAGCACACGCTGTCGCTGTCCGCATCGCTGCCGCTGTCCGCATGGCTGTCGCTGCCGTTGTCGCCGGCCAGCACCGAGGAGCGCTGCCGTCGGCACCAGTGCGCGTCCCGCTCGGCAGCGTGCCGGCAGGCTGGGACACGGTCACAGCGGCTGGTCTGGTTGCTCAGCCTCGGAGGGACCGCAGACGCTCTACCGCCGGGCCGAACGCCGCGACGAAGGCGTCGACATCGGCCACCGTGGTGGTCCAGCCCACCGACAGGCGCAGCGAGCGGTCGGCAGGGGCCCCCATGGCGGCCAGCACGGGCGACGGTGCCAAGGACTCCGATGCGCATGCCGAGCCCGAGTGGGCGGCAACGCCCGCGTGGTCGAGGCTCAGGAGCACCGGTTCGGCTTCCACGCCGTCGATGGCGAGGCACGCCAGATGTGGCAGGCGCCCGGCGGGATCGGGCTCGCCGAGGAGCGACACGCCGGGCACGGCGGTCGCCGCGACCACCAGCTCGGCGACCAGCGCACCGTGCGCAGCGGCCTCGTCCTCGATCCGCCCCGGCTCGGCCAGCACGGCGGCAGCCGCACCGAAACCGGCTGCGGCGGCGAGGTTTTCGAGGCCGCCCCGGCGGGCGCGCTCCTGCTCGCCACCGACCACAAAGGGGTCGATGCGCAGTCCCCGGCGGACGACCAGGCAACCGGCGCCCTGCGGCCCGCCCATCTTGTGGGCGCTGACCGACACCAGGTCGGCTCCCGTCTCGTCGACCGCCATCGGCAGGTGCCCGGCACCAGCGGCCGCGTCGACGTGGACGGGCACGCCGTGGCGGCGGCAGATCTCGACGACGGCGGACAGCGGCTGGACCGTGCCGACCTCGTGGTTGGCGAGCTGACAGTGGACCAGTGCGACGGGCCGACCCTGCGAGGCCGCGTCGCCGAGCGCCTCATCGACGGCAGCCGCTACGAGCGCACCGGTCGAGGTCACCGGCACGGTCACCGTGGGCGCGAGGCGGGCCGAGGCCTCGCGCACGGCCGAATGCTCGACGTCGGCCAGGATCACCGCCCCACCGGGCCGTGCCCGGGTGGCGCCCCACACCGCAGCGTTGATCGCTTCGGTCGCGCCGGAGGTCAGCACTACCTGGCGGGGTCGCGTCCCGAGGAAGGCGGCGACCTGCTCGCGCGCTCGTTCGAGCAGGTCCCTGGCCTGGCGGCCCTCGGCGTGCAGGCGACCAGGATCGCCGAGCTCCGTGGTGGCGGCCAGCACGGCCATCATGGCGTCCGCCGCCTCGGGGCGCAGTGGGGTGGTCGATGCGTGGTCGAGGTAGTGGCGGCTCATGATGCGGGATCGGGCTCCCGGCCAGTCACCGGCTGCAGCGGACCGCTGCCGGGGCGCTCATGCGTGTGGGATCGGTTGCCGGATGCGTGCGTGCCGTCATGGTACCGGTGTGGACAGCGGGCGGGCCCGGAGGCCACAGGCCGCGGGCCAGGAGATCTGCGCCGGTCGCAACCAAGCGGAACCAAAAGGAGCGCGGTAGTTGGTGGCGGGTGACAGGTGACAGGTGACAGGTGACAGGTGACAGTGGGCCGGTGTGGATGACCTTGAGCCAGGTCCAGCCGACGTGGCTACGCTCGGGCGATGGCCGACAACCCTGTTGCCTCCGATCACGTCGAGCGGTACCACGCGGTGGCGGCCGGTTTCGAAGCGCGGCTGGCCTCCGTGGGCCCCGACAGGTGGGACGCTCCGACGCCGTGCGAGCACTGGACGGTGCGTGCGCTCGTGCTGCACTCCGCCGGGGTGCACCAGCGCATCGCCGCGATGGCCGGAGTCGAGCTTCCTGCACCCGACGAGGCCGATCCTGCCTGGTCCTGGCGCTCCGCGTCGGCAGCAGTGCTCACCGTGCTCGACGACCCGGACCGGCGCACCGCCGTGGTTGCTTCGCGTGCCGGCGACGTGCCCTTCGAACAGCTGGTCGGCACCTTGCTGTCGGCCGACACCCTGATCCATACGTGGGACCTCGCCCGC
>JAJZLP010000326.1:2949-7862 GCA_021803325.1 Actinomycetes bacterium | reverse complement strand
CGAAGGTCCCCCACCTGGCGGTGTCCTCGCCGGTCGACCGGACCCCAGGCAACGGCGCTGCTACACCAGGCACACCACACAGCAGCGCCACACCGGGCACACCAGCCACACGGGGCAGCAGCGCCACAGTGAGCACACCGGGCACACCGGGCACACCGGGCACACCGGGCAGCAGCGCCACAGTGAGCACACCGGGCACACCGGGCACACCGGGCAGCAGCGCCACAGTGAGCACACCAGGCACACCGGGCAGCAGCGCCACAGCGGGCAGCAGCGCGACCGACACCCGCGCCGACATCCTGCGCGAGCAGGCGGTCGACGCAGCCAGCTCGCTCGCCCGCAGGCACCAGGGCACCGGCATCGGTGCGCTCGCGACCGAGGCGATGGCGCTGGCCGTCGCCGCCGTCGGTGCCGCCGCTGTCGAATCCCTGCTGCTGCAGCCGGCGACGGTGACGACCGAGATGCTCACGTTCTCCACCACGCTGTTGCGGCTGGTCGTGACGGTGCCCATCCTCGCCGTGGCGCTCGCCACCACCCGCACCCGGTGGTCGCTGACCTCGTCCCTGCGCCAGCACCTGAGCGCGGTGGCACGGCCGATCGCCGCCGGCGGACTGATCGCGCTCGTCTTCTGGCGCCTGGCCGGCGGGGCCGGGCTGGTACGCCCACCAGCCGCGCAGGCCATCGGTCTGCTGTGCGGCTTCGGCCTGGTCACCGTGGCGCTGGCCCGGGTCGCGCACCACAACCTGCCCGTGCTGACGGGCCACACGGTGCGACGCATCGTCGTCGTCGGCAGTGGCATCGTGGCCAACCGGGTCGCCGACCAGCTCCAGCACGACGGCGGGGTGGACCTCGTCGGGTTCGTCGACGACGACCCGCTCGACCCCGAGCGCTGTATCGGACCGCTGCGCGACCTGTCGCTGGTCTGCGAGCGTGAGGGCGTCGACCACATCGTCGTCGCCTTCAGCCGGTCCAGCCCCGAGCAGTTGCTCGAGGCTCTCAACCCGCTGTTCGGCAGGATGCCGATCACCGTGGTCCCCCGGCTGTTCGACGTGCTCCCGGCGAACGCCGCCGTGCACGACCTGGGATCGGGGCTCCTCGGGATCTCGGTGGCACCCGCCACGCTCGGGTCCGGCCCTCGCGCCATCAAGCGCACCATCGACATCGTGGGAGCCGGGACGGCGCTGGTGCTGTTGAGCCCACTGCTGGCCGTGGTCGCCGGCGCCATCCGGCTGACGTCACCGGGCCCCGCGCTGCTGCGTCAGCACCGGATCGGTCGTAACGGCACCGGCTTCGACATGGTGAAGTTCCGCTCCATGCTCCAACCGGCCCCGGCCGCCGGCACCACCACCGGGCCTACTGCTTCCGGCGCAAGCGAGGCGGTCATCGGCCCGTTCCCCAAGCTGAAGAACGATCCACGGGTGACCCGCGTCGGACGCCTGATCCGCACCACGAGCATCGACGAGCTGCCGCAGCTCTGGAACGTGCTGAAGGGCGAGATGTCGCTCGTGGGGCCTCGCCCGTTCGTCCCCGGCGACGCGGCCTCGATCGCCGGCTGGGCCCGCCGGCGGTACGCGGTTCGACCCGGCATCACCGGGCTGTGGCAGGTCTCGGGGCGCAACGACCTGACCTTCGAGGAGATGTGCCGGCTCGACAGCCTGTACGTCAGCTGCTGGTCGGTCGGCCTCGATCTCCGGGTGCTGCTCCGCACCCTGCGAGCGGTGGTGACGAAGAGCGGCGCCTACTGACCTGGGTCTGGGCGTCGCCACGGGTCGGCAGTGGTGCGCCCCGCACGGTACCGAGGCTCAGCGGAGCAGGTGGGCCGGCGTCAGTCGTGCTCGGGCCTCGGTGACGTGCTCGGGCCTCGGTGACGTGCTCGGGCCTCGGTGACGTGCAGACGCATGAACGTGCGGACGTACGTGCGGACGTACCGCCACCAGCTCGAATTGCGGTAGTCACTGCCTCCGCGCTGCGTCCGCGCTAGCGGCAACGTCAACACGATATGCTATCACCTACTGATAGCATTGTCGTATGGCTTCATCGAGAACCACTTTCACGCTCGACGAGGATCTGGCGGCGCAGGCGCATCAGCTCGGCGTCAACATCTCGGCGGCAGCACGCCAGGGAGTCGCAGATGCGGTGCGCTCAGCGTTGGAGCGGTCAGACCGCGAGGCGTACATCCGGAACCCCGAGCGTGCGGACGCGTCCTGGACCGAAGCAGAAGCGTGGGGCGAACCATGAGGCGCGGTGAGCTTTGGCTGGCCGAGGTCGGTGGCAAGAAGCGACCCGTTCTCCTGCTCACGCGATGTGAGGTCCTCGACGTCCGCGAGCTCGTCACCGTGGCCGAGATCACCACATCGATCCGGGGTCTGGCCGTGGAAGTTTTCATCGACCACGTAGCGGTTGGCCTCGACCGGCCCTCGGTCATCAACTGCGACAGCCTCCACACGGTCCCACAGGCATTGCTCACCGGTCCGGTCGGACATGTCGGCGATGACGTCATGCGCAGGGTCTGCTCGGCAGTCAGCTTCGCGCTTGGCTGCTGATACGCCTGTCGCCGTCGGGGGAGGTCCCCCCTCCCCACGTCACCCGCCCACACACCACTCCCCCGGGACTCGACCCGTGATGCACGTAGGCGGGTGATCGCGTCAAGAGCGGACGCGGCGGTGCCGGCGGAGCCGTTCACGGCGATCTCGGGCCAGCGCCGACCTCACCGCCCGGCCGAGCGGCGGCGAGCCTGAAAGACCGCCGGTATCGTGTGGGCGCCCACATCCTCTTCCTCTGCACGGGCAATGCCAGCCGATCGCCGCTGGCCCAAGGCCTGGTGACCGCGACGGCGCGCCGTGACGGCCTGGCGATCACCGCGTCCTCGGCCGGGCGCCGGAGGACCACGACGGATGTTTCGCCGACGCGTGGCGAGCATTCGACGCACTGCTCGCACGGGCCGGCCCGTAGTCATAGACGCATCGACCGGACGCCCGAGTGAACCACCCACCCGCATCCGGCACCCCGAACGACAACAACCCGCCGGCCTGATCGAACGCGTCCACCTGCGGGGACATGGCCGTCACCGACAGTCAACCGTCGGGATGCCGCACGCCCAGAACCGGGCAACACCAGGGAACCGGACTACTCGCCGATGGAGGTCAGCGACCTCCGTGGACCCGTAGCTTTCCGTCGCTTTGAGTGCTACAGTTTGCTCATGCTCAGGACCATCGCACAGCGCGAGCTCCGCAACGACAACGCCAAGGTGATCGAAGCCGTTGCCGCTGGAGAGAGCTTCGTCGTTACCCGCAACGGCGTACCCGTAGCGGAGCTCCGTCCGATCCAGCAGACCCGCCGGACCTTTGTCCCTACGGCCGAACTTGCGGATCTCACCGCGACGGGACCAAGGATCGACAGAGAACGGTTCAGAGCGGATCTCGATCGGGTCGTGCATCAGGGTCTCTAGATGCCAGCGGGCTTACTCGACACCTCGGTCGTCATCGACTGGGACGACCCGACGGTGGCTATCGCGCTCCCAGAAGTGATCGCAGTGTCCGCAATCACCCTCGCCGAGCTGGCCGCTGGGCCGCACCTTGCCACCTCGGTTTCCGAGAGCGCACGCCGTCAGGCTCGTCTCCAGCAGGTAGAGGCGACGTTCGAGCCACTCCCCTTCGATGCCACCGCGGCTCGGAGCTACGGACAGATCGTGGCCGCCGTCGCCGAGACGGGACGGTCACATCGACGACGTATCGCCGACCTGCTCATCGCCGCCACCGCGCACGCCAACAGCCTTACGCTCTACACTCGAAATCCCGACGACTTCGGCGGGCTCAGCGATCTCGTCCACGTCGTCGGCATCTGACCTACATCGGCGAGTACGTCCTCGCGAATACCCGTTCGGTACGCGACAACGTGCCTGTCACCTGGGATCATGGCGGTTGCCTGCGACCCCATGACCCCACATGAAAGGCACCTGTCTGGCGGTGAGGATAGCGCAGCAGCATCGCAACATGGTCTTGGGTGGACACGACACCACCGACGGACGTGCCCACGGCAAACGGCTGCGTCGCGAACTCGTCTGCATCGCCGCACGCGTCACCCGCCACGCCGGCCGCATCGAGGTTCACGCCGCGCCCGAAGACCACGAAGGATGCTTCGCCGACGCGTGGCGGGCACTCGACGCACTGCTCGCACGGGCCGGCCCGTAGGCATAGACACATCGACCGGACGCCCGCGTGAACCACCCACCCGCAGCCCGGCCCGGGTTGGCCACGCCCGAGTGTCGATCAGCTCCCGCGTGACGGAGGCGGCGGAGCCGTTCACGGCGGTCTCGGGCCAGCGGCGACCTCACCGCCGGGCCGAGCGGCGGCGAGCCTGAAAGACCGCCGGTATCGTGTGGGCGTCCACATCCTCTTCCTCTGCACGGGCAATGCCATCCGATCGCCGCTGGCCCAAGGCCTGGTGACCGCGGCGGCGCGCCGTGACGGCCTGGCGATCACCGCGTCGTCGGCCGGCACGCTGGCCGGCGAGCGACCGGTCGATCCGGCGGTGACCCGCTGGCTCGGAGATCTCGGCGTTCTGCTCGCAGCACACCGCAGCCACGTCGTGTCGGTCGACGACCTCACCGCCGCCAGCGTCGTCGTGGGCATGGCCCGCGCCCACGTGCGCCACGCGGTGGCGCTCAGCCCCCCGGCGTGGCCCCGGGCCTTCACCCTGAAGGAGCTGGTCCGCCAGGCCGGACCGGTCGGCCCCCGCGCCGCGTCCGAGCCCGTCGAACGATGGCTCGACCGGGTGGGCGCCGGCCGGAAGCCGAGCGCCATGCTCGGCGACGACCGGACCGACGACGTGACCGACCCACTCGGAGCGCCGGCGCACGCCATGGACCAGACCCTGCAGGAGGTGGCCGGACTGGTCCAGGAGCTGGTCACCCT
>JAJZLP010000326.1:0-2849 GCA_021803325.1 Actinomycetes bacterium | reverse complement strand
GCAGTCGTGGGAGCGGTCAGCGGGGCCGAAGGTGTGCTCCCAGGTGGGCCACGAGCCGGTCGGCGGCCTCGTCGGCGGAGGTCACGGTGGTGTCGACGCGGACCTCGGGGGACTCCGGCGCCTCGTAGGGCGAGTCCACACCGGTGAAGTTACGCAGGTCGCCACGCCGGGCCTTGGCGTACAGCCCTTTCGGGTCGCGCCCGGAGGCGACGTCGAGCGGCGTGTCCACGAACACCTCCACGAAGGTCACGTCGCCCACCATGTCGCGCACCATCTGCCGCTCGTCACGGAACGGCGAGATGAACGCCGCTATCACCACCAGTCCTGCCTGCGCCATCAGCTTGCACACCTCGCCCGCCCGGCGGATGTTCTCCACCCGGTCCGCGTCGGTGAAGCCCAGGTCCCGGCTCAGCCCATGGCGCAGGTTGTCGCCGTCGAGCAGGACGGTGTGCACCCCGGCGGCATGCAGCTTGCGCTCCAGCGCGTTGGCGATCGTCGACTTGCCCGCGCCGGACAGGCCCGTCAGCCACACCACTGCCGGCCGGTGCCCCTTCAGCGCCGCGTGGGCGTCGGCGTCCACCTCCAGGTGCTGCCAGTGGACGTTGTCGGCCCGCCGCAGGCCGAAGTGCACCATGCCGGCGCCGACGGTGGCGTTGGTGATGCGGTCGATCAGGATGAACCCGCCGGTGTCCCGGTTGTCCGCGTACGGGTCGAGGGCGACAGGCTGGTCGAGCCCCAGGTTGCAGACCCCGATCTCGTTGAGGGCGAGCCCCCGGGCCGCGACGTGCTCAAGGGAGTTGACGTCGATGCGGTACTTCGGCCGCTCGACGGTGGCGTTCACCGTGCGGGTGCCGAGCTTCAGCAGGTAGCGCCGGCCCGGCAGCATCGGCTGCTCCGCCATCCACACGACGTGGGCCTCGATCTGGTCGGTGACCGCCGCCGGACGGTCCGCCGCGCACAGGACGTCGCCCCGGCTGACGTCCACCTCGTCGGCCAGGGTCACCGTCACCGACCGGCCGGCCTCCGCCGCCGGCAGGTCCCCGTCCGCTGTCACCAGGCGGGCCACGGTGCTCTCCACCCCCGACGGCTGCACCCGCACCCGATCGCCGGGCCGGACCGTGCCGCCGGTCACGACGCCAGCGAACCCCCGGAGCTCGTGGGTGGGCCGGTTCACCCACTGCACCGGCATCCGGAACGGCCCGCCGTCGGCGCCGTCGGCGGCGGGCGCCTGCTCCATGATCGTCATGAGGTCCGGGCCGCGGTACCACGGGGTGTTCGGGCTGGGCGACGTCAGGTTGTCGCCCACCAGGGCGGACACCGGCACCGCACGCACGTCGGGGATGCCCAGCGCGCCGGCCAGCGCCCGGTACTCCTCGTCGATCGCCGCGAACGTCGCCTGGTCGTAGCCGACGAGATCCAGCTTGTTCACGGCCAGGACCACCTGGCGGATCCCGACCAGCGACACCAGGAAGCTGTGGCGCCGGGTCTGGGTCAAGACCCCCTTGCGGGCGTCGACCAGGATCACCGCCAGGTCCGCGGTGGACGCGCCGGTCACCATGTTGCGGGTGTACTGCTCGTGGCCCGGGGTGTCCGCCACGATGAACGTCCGGCGCTCGGTGGAGAAGAACCGGTAGGCCACGTCGATGGTGATGCCCTGCTCGCGCTCGGCCTGCAGACCGTCGACCAGCAGGGCGAAGTCGAGCGCCCCGCCCTGGGTCCCCACCCGGCGCGAATCGGCTTCGAGCGCAGCGAGCTGGTCGTCGAGCACCAGCTTCGACTCGTAGAGCAGGCGGCCGATCAGCGTGCTCTTGCCGTCGTCGACGCTGCCACAGGTGATGAACCGCAGCATCGACTTGTGCTCGTGCGCCGACAGGAACGCGTCCACGTCCAGAGCACCCGCGCCGTGCCGGGCGGCCCGGACCGACGGCTGCGCTGCGGGCTGCGCAGCCCGTCGGCCGGCGTCCATCAGAAGTAGCCCTCCTGCTTCTTCTTCTCCATCGACCCCGACTCGTCGAAGTCGATGACCCGGCCCTGGCGCTCCGAGGTGGTGGACGCCACCATCTCCTCGATGATGGCCGGCACCGTGTCCGCCTCGCTGTCGACCGCGCCGGTCAGCGGGTAGCAGCCCAGCGTCCGGAACCGCACCCGCCGCATCTCCGGCACCTCGCCGGGCTCCAGCGGCATCCGGTCGTCGTCCACCATGATCAGCGTGCCGCCACGGTCGACCACCGGCCGCTGCGCCGCCAGGTACAGCGGCACGATCGGGATCTGCTCGCGGTGGATGTAGAGCCACACGTCGAGCTCCGTCCAGTTCGACAGCGGGAACACCCGGATGCTCTCCCCCGGCGCCTTGCGCGTGTTGTAGAGCCGCCACAGCTCCGGGCGCTGCTGCTTGGGGTCCCAGCGGTGCTGCGCGGAGCGGAACGAGAACACCCGCTCCTTCGCCCGCGACTTCTCCTCGTCGCGCCGCGCCCCACCGAACGCGAGGTCAAAGCCGTGCGCGTCGATGGCTTGCTTCAGGCCCTCGGTCTTCCAGATGGTGGTGTGCAGGGCCGAGCCGTGGGTGAACGGGTCGATGCCACGGGCCACCGCCTCCGGATTGCAGTGGACGATCAGCTCCACGTCAGCGGCCGCCGCCACCTCGTCCCGGACGGCGTACATGTCGCGGAACTTCCATGTCGTGTCCACGTGCAGCAGGGGGAACGGCAGCGTCCCGGGGAAGAACGCCTTGCGGGCCAGGTGCAGCATGACCGAGCTGTCCTTGCCGATCGAGTAGAGCATGACCGGGTTGGCCGATTCGGCCACGGCCTCGCGCATGATGTGGACGGCCTCGGACTCCAACCGCTCCA
>JAJZLP010000277.1:4312-7871 GCA_021803325.1 Actinomycetes bacterium | reverse complement strand
TGCGCCACGGGTCGAACGAGCCGACGCGCCCGCTCGGGGACCGGAACGCACCGGTGCCTTCCTGGCGACACCCGCCTTCTTCGCCGTCGCCCGCTTGGCCGCAGGCGCCGACCCCGCAGCCTTCTTCGCACCGGTCCGCTTGGCAGCAGCAGCCGTGCTCGCAGCCTTCTTCGCACCGGTCCGCTTGGCAGCAGCAGCCGTGCTCGCAGCCTTCTTCGCACCGGTCCGCTTGGCAGCAGCAGCCGTGCTCGCCGAAGAGCCCCGCTTCGCCGGTGCCGCTGCAGTCGAACCCCGGCGCGAGCCCGCTGTCCGCTCCGCCTGGCCCGTGGCGGCCCTCCCCGCTGCTGCAGCGGCCGCCAACAGGTCAGCGACCCGGGCAGCGATGTCCTCGACCGTCGCCATGCCCAGTTCGTGCAGCTGGCCGTCCACCTCATCGCGGATCGTCTGCACGAGCGCTTCGGACCGCTCGCGGCTCCGGCGCACCAGGTCGTCCACACGCTCCTGCGCGCGACCCCGCTCCATCTCCCCGCTGCGGACGAGCTCACGCACGAGCTCCTGGGCCCGCGCCCGGGTGATCTGCGTCAACGTCATCCCCGCGTCGATGTACCGGCGCCACCCCTCGTCGTTCGTCATGGCCTGAACCGTAGGCGAGGATGCGGCGCCGGGCAACGGCACGCCGTCAACGACCTGCGCTCGCGCTCAGGGACCGACGACGGCGTCCACCAACGCGGCGAGGTCCGCGTAGTCGAATTCCGCATCGGTACCACCTGGATCCCCGGACCGGAGCACGCCGCTTCGGACGAGCGCGTACGGCACACCGAGGCGCTGCGCCAGCACGCCGTCTGTCGCCGGGCGATCCCCGACCACGACGGTCACATCCACGGCGCGTGCCCGAACGAGGTCGGCCATGGGCCGATGCGGCTTTCCCGCGAGCTCGGGGACGACCTCCGCTGCGGTCGCCACCGCAGCCACGAGCGCGCCGGACCCGGGCAGCAGCCCCTGGGGTGTCGGGTGGGTGGGGTCGTCGTTCGTGCCGATCAGCCGAGCGCCGCGCCGGACGGCAGTCGCAGCCACACGCAGCACGTCATAGGTGAAATCGTGGGTCAGCCCCACGACCACGGCATCCGGGACACCGGCGTCGTCGCGTGCGGGCAGGACGCGGACGCCGCGGCTGTGCAGCGCCTCGTCCACACCGAGGCCTCCGACGCACATGGCCGACGAGCCCGACGCGAGCATCGACGCAGCCGCGTGCGCCGACGTCACGAGGTCGTCGGCGCCGGCGGTCACCCCCGCCACGGCCAGCCGACCCCGAAGCTCGGCGTCGGTGGGCTCAGCATTGTTCGTGGCGAAGAGCACGCGGACCCCGGCACGCTGCAGGCGCCCCACGGCCGCGCCTGCTCCCTCGATCGGATCACCGGCGAGCCAGATCACCCCGTCGAGGTCGACCACCCAGGTGCCCACGGCGAGCGACCTCGCCTGACCATGAGATCCGGTCACTCCCGATGCCGATGCCGATGCCGATGCCGATGCCATCGACTCATGGTGGCAGATGCCGGTCGTCATCCCCGCACCCGATGGCGGATCCCCACTGCACGCGGTGCTGTTCGGACCGCACACCGGTGAGCGTGCAGCGTCAGCCGACCCGAGCACCAGTCCCTCCACGGTGCCTCCGCGGTGCTGTTCGGCCTGCACACCGGTGAACGTGCAGCGTCAGCCGACGCCGCTTGTCGCGCTCCCTCGCTCCTCAAGACCCGGCGGCAGCGCGCCGACATTCCTGTCGGGCACGCAATACACGTGATCGGGTGCACGGAGCCGCCGGGCACCCCCGACCAAGGACTGCCGGGCACCCCGAGCGGGGCGACCGCAGGCAGCCCGGATCCTGGGGTGGGACATGGTCGATGGAGGAGACAGCCTCGATGCCGTAGGTGCAGTGTCATGCACGAATTACCGAAGGGCATCCAGGGTCTACCGGCCCGGAAGGGTCTGCACCGAACCGGGGTGCGAGACCGTCCTGTCCATCTACAACCCGGAGGACCACTGCTCGCGCCACGCCATCGTGGCCACCGCCACTCGCCGTCGACGGCCGAGAGCGCTTCCTCAAGCGTCCTGATCGCACAAACCGATCCAGGACACGTCGGCACGTCACCTTGGTGGTCGGGCGCCTGGACCGGGAACGGTGGTCGCGGCATCAGCAGACCGCCACAGTCCCACCACCGTTGCGGGCCGGTCCCCGGCAAGCGAGCCCGGCAGCTCAGCGGGGACGGTGCACGATGGCGCGCCACGGCCCGGCCAGCGGAACGGTCGACAGCAGTCGCCCGGCTGCCACCAGCCACGCCACCACCTCCGCCGGTGGCGTCCCGACCGGCAGCTCGACCACGAGACCTCGCCGCGCATTGTCCTGGCGCCACCGCCACCCGGCAGGGAGCGGACAACCGCCCTCGGCCAGGCGCCCGAGCACACGGCTGCCGAGGCCATGCTGCACGCCGATCTGGTCGGGTGCAGCACCTCGCCTGCCCATGGCACCCGGCACCCACGTGCACACCGGCACGGGTGGACCGGGCGAGCCGAGGAAGATGGCCAGACCTCTCGCCGGAGGCGGGGCGTCCTCGTCGCGCATCGCCGGCTGCAGGTTCACCCAACCGCCGTGGGCGCTGGCCAGGTCCGCCATCCGCTCGATCAGCGGCCCTGGATCGTCGGGTCGCACCACGATCTCCTCGACCTGCCCCCGTGCCACTCGGCGCACCTCGGCTCAGCCGACCCGCTCGGACCCGACCACACCGGTTGGTGCGGCAACAGGCGGTCCGTCGCACCGGTCGACGGTGGCGAACGCGTTCACCGGTGCGCGCACCAGACGGGTCGGCCTGCGCTCAGGCCACCCGAGCGCCACCATGGCAGCCACGCTCAAGTCCGGCGGCGCGTGCAGGAGCCTTCGCACCTCGGACTCGCGCCGCACGACCATCGTGGTGAGCACGCCGCCCAGCCCCTCGGCTCGAGCAGCCAGCAGGATGCTCCACACGAACGGGTAGATCGACGCCCCTCCGACCATCGTGTACCCCGGAGCGTCGCGATCGACCGCCGCCAGACGTCGAAGGTCGGCGAACACGACGAGGAGCACCGGCACCGCGTCGAGGTGCTCGGCGAACCCCCCAGGCCCGGCCGCCGACGTCGCCGCCAGCTCCGGTGCTCGGACCGCCGCTCGAGCCTCGGCCTCGCGATCGGTCACCGGGGCCCAGGGTGTCAGGCCGGCACCGGACATGGCCAGGTACTCGTACCATCCCGGCAAGTACAGGTCCCGCAGGGAACGCCGGACAGCCGGGTCCTTCACGACCACGACCCGCCATGCCTGCCGATTGCCGCCGTTCGGAGCGAAGCGGGCCGTGTCGAGCACACGCGCCGTCACGCCATCAGGAACGGGGTCGGGCGTGAAGGCGCGCACCGCCCCGGTCGTACGTAGTGCTTCCGCCAAATCCATCGGGTCCACGGTAGCGGCTGCCCGCCGCGAACGCCCACCGACGCCCGCGCCCACAGCCCTCACCGCCGGCGGCACAGCCGTCACCGC
>JAJZLP010000277.1:2573-4212 GCA_021803325.1 Actinomycetes bacterium | reverse complement strand
TCACCGCCGGCGGCACAGCCCTCACCGCCGCACGAAGCGCCCAGACCATCGCACGACCACCGATCCGACGACCACGGCCGCCACCAGGGGCAACGGTCCGAGCTCCATCCGAAAGCGGTTGTTCTCCCCCAGCTCGACAAACGAGGTGAGAGCGAAGACGTACACGACGGTGCACCAGACGAAGGCCAAGCCCGCCGCACGCACGGCATCCCGCCGCCGCCAGCGCCAGACGACGATCGGTGCGCCGATGATCGCCAAAGCGGTGAGGAGGATCACCGACCACGACACCTGCGCCGCCGACGGGCCACGGTGGGTGCGCACCGTGGTCAGCCCCGCCTGGAGATCGGGGTGCGCCTGCCACCCCACCACCATGTCCCACAGGCGGGCATAGCCGGCGATCGGAGCCCGCACCCCGGCGACGAAGGGATAGTCGTCCCCAGGCACTGACCACACTGCCATGGCGCGCCCGACGGCGGAGAGGTACCGGCCCGGGTCGGCCCGGACAAAGCGGAGATCCTGGGACAGGTACTTCTCGGACACCGCCACGTAGGCCAGATTGTTGAAATTGCTCGAACCTGCCGCTCCGATGCGCCAATCGAGCGCGGCCACTCCCGTGTGGGGAGGCTCGGCGACGAACCTCGGCACGTACGCGGCAACGGGCTCGAAGGGTGGCACCCCTGCCAGCGGCGACAAGATCCGGCGGCGCACGAGCGACGAGATCACGTCCGGTGGCTGAGCGGCGACCGTCGCCCTGGCCAGGTTCATGCCCAGCCAGCTGCTCGTGGTGGCCGTACCGAAGAGCACGGCGTCCTTCACATACCAGGTCCCGACCAGCAGCGCCGGCAGCAGGGCAGCGCGCGCGACCGTCCGCCACCGGTGTCGCAGCGCGGCTGCGACCGGAGCGGCCGATGCCACCCACCACACCCACTGGTAGCTGCTGTCGAGCAGCACGACCGCCCCGCCGACCGAGAAGAACGCCGCTCCCCACGCCAGGCGCTCGGTCCGCAGGAAGCGGACACCACAGAACATGGCCACGGCCAGGAGCGACGCCGTGGGCTCCGCGTAGAAGAGCCACCGCTCGTACACAGCCACATCCGGGCTCGCGACCAGGAACAGGCCGACGGCCACAGCCACGCCCCGGCGGACGCCGAGGTCGACGAGCGTGCCGTAGGTGCACAGGACCATGACCAGGCCAAGCCCTGCCATGGCCAACGCTGCCACCGGCACTTGCGCACCGCCAGGGAGGCGCAGCAGCCCAGCCACGGCCAGGTTGTACAGCGGCGGTTGGCTTTGCAGGTGCCACAGGCTGGTGGCCAGCTGGTGGCGGAGCAGTGTCGCAGGCAGCAGCTGCCACTGCGCCTGGAGCACGCTGCGGGGATGCAGCCCGACGGCGTTGAATCCCATGCCTGCCGCCCACATGGCCATCCTGGAGACCACGAAGGCGGCGGCCAGGCCCACGAGGGCCGTCCGGTGCGCTCCGAGCCCGGGCTCGGCCACGCCCACTGCCTTGGACCGGTCTGCTGGCGGCACGCCTGCTTTCGCGGACGCCTCTCCGGCCAGCACCCGGTCAGGCTAACGGGGATCGGCAACGCCAGCCACCGCACCAAGCATCGGCCAGCGCTCCGCCAGCCACCGCACC
>JAJZLP010000277.1:0-2473 GCA_021803325.1 Actinomycetes bacterium | reverse complement strand
GCATCGGCCAGCGCTCCGCCAGCCACCGCACCCGGCATCGGCCAGCGCTCCGCCACCCACCGAGCCTCGGCCTGGTTGGCGGACCACGTCACGCGAACCGGCGGCTGGTGGAACCTGCGCCGCCTTGGGCTCAGCGCTCCGACGGTGGCAGGTACGGCGTCACATCGCTCCACGAGAACGCCAGGTTCGGGGCGCCCTGGGCCTCCACCAGCAGTTCGGCCCACGCTGGGTAGCCCTTCCAGCCCGTCGGGTCGAAGGCCGTGCCCATCACACAGTCCTGGCACGAGAGGGCGACGAGCACGTTGTTACGGTGGCCCCAGCAGCCCGCTGCGCCGGCAGACGGGCAGTCCACGTTGGCCGACCCTGGGCCGTCGTCGTACATCCACAGGTAGACGGTCTCGAGCGGGCTGCCCAGAGCCCCTCCCCAGTTCGACGCCCAGACGCTGTACGGGTAGCCAGCCGGCGGCGACGGGTCGGCGCTCTCGGCTGCTCCGGCCGCTGCCGCCTGGTCGAGGGAGACGTCCATGCCTCGCAGTGCCGGCAGCCCCCGGACCGTCCGCTCCAGGTTCGTCGCGGTGAAGAGCTGCTCGGCCGGAGTGAGCGACGACCAGTCCGACGGGAGCTCCATCGCCGGCAGTCCTTCCGCCGCGCGAGCGGCATCGATCGCCTGCAGTGCAGCCTGCTGGCACCCGACCGACGTGTCCGGCGACGTACCCGAGCAGACGTTCAGGAAATTGGGGCTCGGCGGGATGTTGGCAGGCGGATCGTTCGGGGGGACGATGCCCCGAACTGCGGGGGGTGCCGGTGACGGGGCTGCAGGTGGAACCGCCGCTGCGGGCGGTGCGGGCGACGAGGCAGAGGCGGGCGGCGAAGCAACGGCAGGCGGTGCCGCTGCGGCAGGTGCCGTCGGCAGCGCCGCCGCGCCTGAGGCAGGCAGCTTCGACGCGTGGGGTGAACCGGCCACGGCGGTCGAACCGGACCGCTCGGATCCCGGACGTGCCACCTGTCGACCAGCGGCCGTTCCCGCACCACTGGCGGGACGATGCCCGACTGCGGCAACGGCGTTCTCCTGGACCGCTCCCGCACCGTGCTGCCGGATGGCCGCCGGGCGCAGACCGACGGTTGCCGCTCCGGCTCCGGAGATCGCCCATGCCCCGACCGCGCCGGCCGCCATAGCCAGAACTGCCGCTCCGACGGCCCCACGCAGCCGGTACCGCCGACCTTCGCGCCACGCAGCGCTCCGGTTCTCGGCGTCGGCGGGCGATGCCAACAGCACGATGGACATGTCTGATGCATCGACCGCCCCTTACGCCTCCATAAGTGCGCAGCGTGGCATTTTGTGGAAACGATGGGCACGGAACGCAGCTGGTCACCATGTGTGGCCAACGCATTGTCGGAGTCCCCTTCCCGACCGGGCCCTCAGACCAGCGCACCTGACGGCGAGCGAGCCTCGACCACAAGCCCGACACCGGTCCCACGGCTACGGCCCTGCGACGCGTCCCACGGATCCGATCCGCCGCGCAGGCGATCCGGAGATGCAGCGCTGGTCCTGCGGTCGCCTGGCTGGAGCAACCGGACCAGCCGGACTGTCAGCTGATCGAGACCGCTTCCATCCCCGCGATCAGGAAATCGGTGACGACCTCGACCGCTGCGAGACGTTCCATCTGGCCGGCCAGCACCGCGTCGGTGACGGCGACGAGGAATCCCAGGGCTCCTGCCGTCACGACCATGAGGGTGTCGGCCGCTGTGCCGTAGCTGGCGAGCGGACCGGCCAGGTCGCCCGAGAGCGTGACCATGACCTCCACGCCGCGCCGCACGACCTGCGGGTCGCCCGAACCCCACGGTTCGCGGAACAGCAGCCGGAATGCGTCAGGCCGTTCGCTGAAGTACGACAAGAAGACTTCGACGAACCCGCCGAGCCGCCGCTGGGCGTCGTACGGTGCCGCCAAGGCAGCCCGGGTGCTGGCGGTGAGCTCGCCGACGAGGTCGTCCATGACCGCCGTGAACAGCTCGGGACGCCCCTCTGCGTAGTAGTGGTAGAGGAGCGTCTTCGAGACTTTGGCGCGATCTGCGATCTCGGCCAGCCCGCTCGACGCGTACCCCCGCTCGGCAAAGACCCGGCGCGCCGCCGCCCGCAGGTGCGCTTTGCGCTGCTCCGGTGCCATTCGGGTCCGGCCCTCGATCGCCGCTTCAGCCATCACAGGTCTCCGACCGCTCGCATGTGGACATCCGTCCGCCGCCCTGGGGCCCGCTCCGCGGCCCCCCTCCGTGTCCCGTCCCGGTACCGCCCTGTCGCCGCACTGCCCACCGCTGCCGTGCTCGACGCCAGACCTCGACCTGATGCCTGCTCGTCGGCTGCCCCTGCACTGTAGCGCCCCCCTGCCTTCGCCGGGCTGACAGGCTGACGGGCTGGCACCCATGCGGCGGTGCAGGCTGGTACCCATGCGGCGGTGCGGGCTGGCACCCACGCGGC
>JAJZLP010000073.1:3440-7907 GCA_021803325.1 Actinomycetes bacterium | reverse complement strand
ACCGCTACCCGAAGTACCTGAACCCGCCGCGCACCGCCGTCTACGACAAGTCCGTCAACCTCTACCAACCCCTCCCCGCCCCATCGCACCCCGACGGACACGTGATCGTCGTCGAAGGCACCCTCGACGCCCTCGCCATCGCAATCGCAGCCATCCGCAGCGGACAGGCCGACCGCTATCGCCCCGTCACCCCGTTCGGCAAAGAGCTCTCCGCCACGCAGCTGTGCACGGTGCTCGAGCTGTGCCACTCCCCGCTGGTCGTCGCCTTCGACGGCGACGGAGCGGGCAGGGAAGCAGCACACCGGCTCGCTCGCCGCGTCGTCGACCGGGGGCGTGACGTCGCCGTGGTCGATCTGCCCGACGGCCACGACCCGGCGTCGTGGCTTGCGGCTGTCGGCCCGTCCGGACTTGCGGCGTGGGACCACCTGGGCCCTTCGGGAGCCGGTGCACGTCGCTTGATGCGGCCCGGCCCGGCCACACCGCTTCATGCGAGCTCCGGGGGGATGCCCGGCGTCCACGGCAGCCGGAGCGACCGGCCCCGCAAGGAAACGGTCGCCGGTTCGCGGGCCGGGTATGGCAGGCCAGGGCGCGCCAACACGGCAGGTTCTGGTCATCACGGCAGAGGTTCAGCGGTCAGACGAGCGGATGCGGCGCCTCGCGGCGTCGACGGGATGGAGCTGTGATGACGAGCTTGGGAGTGATGACCTCCGGCGAGGTCGACGGTCGGGCGCCGTCTGCGGCAGTCGAGTTCATCGGGATCCCCGAATGGTGCCGGCGGGTCGGGTGCTCGCTCGACACGGGCTATCGGGCAGCTCGCCGCAGCGACATCCCTGGGATGTTCAGGATCGGCCGACTCATGCGCGTGAACTGGCCGGCTTTCGTGGCGGCCACTGCCGGCGACGATGCCCGCATCTGCTGACCGGCCCGAACGGGGCAAGCGCGCCCGGCGCTCGGCTACGCGGCGGTGACAGCCCGGAGGACGCGCTCGGGAAAGGAGTTCACGTACTCCTCGAGGACCTCGCCGGAGGGACCGTGCACCGGTAGGCGCACGTAGACCGACTTGCTCTTCGGCGGTCCATAGACCTCGACGACGGTACCGACGATCTCGTCGAGCCCGAAGGGCACGACCACCTTGTCACCAGGCTTCAGGTGCTTTGCCATCGCATCGTTCCCTCACCACGGGGCAGCCCGCCCGAAGAGCCGGCCGAGCTGCTGCGCGATCTCCGCGTCCAGGTTATCCGCCAGGCGGTCCAGATCGCGGCGCCACGAACGGAAGGTGCGCAGGGTCAGCGGGAACCCCTCCGAGCGCAGGCCGGCAACGACCGCATCGTCGCTGTGGGCCACGGCATTGCGGGCTCGGTTGAGCCGGTCCAGCGTCCGATTGTGAGCGGCGGTGGTGGCGTCCCGAGCGGCGAGGGCCGGCCAGACGTCGATCCTGAACCGCCCGAAGTCCTTGCCGATCGACCCGGGATGGGCGTTGCCTCGGTCGAGGTCTCTGCCCTGCTTCAGGCTGTCACGGACCACGGCCTCGGCGCCCGGGACGCTGGGAGCGACCCACGCCGCGAACACGTCGCACGCCAGGTCGTGGAGATCTCGGGCGAACCCCTGGAACTCGGCCGCCAGGCGCAGCGCCATCGCCTCGTTCAGTGCGTCGGTGCGCCACCGCCTCCCCGGGCCGGAACCGCCGACGAGCCCGTGTGCGTGCACGAGCTCGTCGAGGCGAAGGGCCCGCTGGACCTGCCACGACTCGAGTGCTTGCGACGCCACTGGGACTCCTACTCGCCTGGGCCCGCAGCCAGCCCCGCCGGCGGCCCCATGAGGGCGCCCAGCGCGTGGGCGGCCTGCCGGTCCCGGTCGGCCAGCGCGTGGGCGTACACCCGCAGGGTGATGGTCGGATCGCGGTGGCCGAGACGGCCGGCCACGATGGCCAGGTCGTACCCAGCCGCCAGCAGGTTGGTGGCCACCGAGTGGCGCAGATCGTGAAAGCGGATTGGGTCGAGGCCGAGCTTGGCGACGAGCCGGCTGAAGCGGTGCGTCAGCGTGTCGGGCGCCATCGGGGTGGCCCCGGTCGGGTCCTCGGTCAGGACGTAGCCGTCGTCGGCCAGCGCCACCCCGGCGTCGTCCGCCCAACGCTGCGCGCGCTGCCGGTGGGTGTCGAGCACGGCGATGGCCACCGGATCCAGTGACACCCGCCGGTCCTGGTGCGTCTTGGTCGGCCCGACCCGGAGCCGACGGCCGACCTCCTCGCGCTTGACGGCACGCTCGACCCGCAGGACCATCTCGTCCCGGTCGACGTCCGACCATCGGATGCCCAGCAGCTCGCCGCGGCGGCACCCCGTGAGCGCGGCGAGCATGATCGCCGCGCTCAGCACCGGATCCGGCTCGTCCGATGCCTGCACCAGCTGGCGGACCGTCGCCGAATCGGGCACGGTCATCCGCCGCGCCTGCGCCGTGGGGAGGGTGACGAGCGGTGCGATCGAGCGGTCGAGGAGCCCCCACTTCACCGCCTGCGACAGCGCCGCGCTCAGCACCGCGTGATGCGCCCGGACGGTGACCGGGGCCATGCCGTCGGCCAACCACTGCCGGTAGGCCTCGTCGACGTGATGGGCGCGGAGCTTGTCGAGGCGGACCCGCCCGAGGCTTTCGGCAATCCTGCGGCACTTGACCGCGTAGTTCCGGGCGGTGTCCGGCTGCCGGTGGGCTCGGACATGGCCCATCCACTGCTGGAGGTAGTCGCCCACGGACGTCGAACCGACGAGAGCGTGGCCACCATCGGCCTCGACCACAAACCTGGCCAACTCGCTCTCGGCGGTTCGACGTGTCCCGTGGACCGTCCGTGACGCCTGGCGGGGCTGCCCGTCAGGGCGGTACCCGACGACGACCCGCAGGCGCCACACGCCCGGCCGCACCTGCTGGATCGTTCCCCGCACGGCCGCAGATTCTAGACACGTTCTAGACACAAACGGCCGATACCCCGAGATTTACCCCATCTGACCTGGGCTTTTCTCAGATGTCGTAGTAGAGCATGAACTCCCAGGGGTGCGGCCGCAGCCGGATGGCGTCGACCTCGTTCAGCCGCTTGTACTCGATCCAGGTCTGGATGAGGTCGTCGGTGAAGACACCACCGGCCTTCAGGAAGTCGTTGTCGGCCTCGAGCGCGGCGAGCGCCTCGTCGAGCGAGCCGGGGACCTGGGGAACCTGGGCCAGCTCCTCGGGCGGCAGGTCGTACAGGTCACGGTCCATCGGCTCGGGCGGCTCGATGCGGTTCTGGATGCCGTCGAGCCCGGCCATCAGCATGGCCGAGAAGGCCAGGTACGGGTTGCACGACGGGTCCGGGCAGCGGAACTCGACCCGCTTGGCCTTGGGGCTCTGCGAGTACAGCGGGATCCGGCAGGCGGCCGACCGGTTGCGCTGCGAGTAGACCAGGTTGACCGGCGCCTCGTAGCCCGGCACCAGCCGCTTGTACGAGTTGGTGGTCGGCGCCGCGAAGGCAAGCACCGCGGGGGCGTGGCGAAGCAGGCCGCCGATGTACCACCGGCCCATGTCCGACAGGCCGCCGTACCCGTCGCCGTAGAACAGCGGCTGGCCGCCCGACCACAAAGACTGGTGGCAGTGCATGCCCGACCCGTTGTCTTGGAACAGGGGCTTGGGCATGAACGTCGCTGTGTAGCCGGCGGCCCGGGCCACGTTCTTCACCACGTACTTGTAGAGCATGAGCTTGTCGGCCATGACCAACAGGGTGTCGAACTTCATGTCGATCTCGGCCTGACCGGCGGTGGCGACCTCGTGGTGCTGCACTTCGATCTCGATGCCGAGGCGCTCCATCGTCAGGATCATCTCGGAGCGCAGGTCCTGGAAGTGGTCGGTCGGCGGGACCGGGAAGTAGCCCTCCTTCGGACGGATCTTGTAGCCGAGGTTGCCGCCGTCCTCCTGGCGGGAGGCGTTCCACCAGCCTTCGATGGAGTCGACCTGGTAGAAGGCGCTGTGCTGGTCCTGCGAGTAGCGGACGTCGTCGAAGATGAAGAACTCCGCTTCGGGACCGAAGTAGATGGTGTCGGCCAGTCCCGTCGTGGCCAGGTACTTCTCGGCCTTTTCGGCGACGTAGCGCGGGTCACGCGAGTAGGGCTCGAGCGTGATCGGGTCCCGGACGAAGCAGTTGATGTTGAGGGTGCGGTGCTGGCGGAACGGGTCGACCACCGCGGTGTTGGGGTCGGGCATGAGGAGCATGTCCGATTCCTGGATCTCTTGGAAGCCGCGGATCGACGACCCGTCGAAGCCGAAGCCCTCGGTGAACACGTCCTCGGAGAGGGCGTGGGCGGGGACGGAGAAGTGCTGGGTGAGGCCTGGTAGGTCGATGAACCGGATATCGACGATCTCGACACCCTCGTCCTGCACCAGGCGGAGCACCTCCGCCGGGGTCCGCTTCTGCACGGGTCCTCCTTGGTTGTCCTGGGTCTTCGGTCTGCC
>JAJZLP010000073.1:0-3340 GCA_021803325.1 Actinomycetes bacterium | reverse complement strand
CTGTGGATCTGTACATCTGTGGATCGGTACATCTGTGCCTGCACCAGCACGCCGGCCGGCGCAGGCCACCGGATCTTCCGGCGTCCCATCCGCCCCGAACGCGGGTGCCGCCCCGGGGCGGCACCCTAGTGGTGGTGTCACCATGCTGCTGGCCCCGGCCGGCCGGACCCTCGTCGCGGGCCGGTCCTGACCGCACCATGCTGGTGGTTCGCTCACGCTGGGACAAGTCCGGCGGTGCCCGCCGGGTTCGACCCCCCGAGGGGGACCTGGCCCGGACGCCGGGCAGGGGGCACCGCCCGGCGACCGTTGCAGCCTCGCAGGCAGCCATTTCACCCGCGTTGCCGCCGTGTGAACGGCATGTGAACCGGTGCACCGCACGCCGTTGCACCTGCGACACTGGGAGGGTCGCCCACCAGGAGGACCCCGCCACCATGCGCAGCCAGCAGGAGTACGTGCTGAGGACGGTCGAAGAGCGCGGCATCCGCTTCGTCCAGCTGTGGTTCACCGACGTGCTGGGCACGCCCAAGACCTTCAGCATCACACCGGCCGAGCTCGAGAACGCCCTGGAGGAGGGGATGACGTTCGACGGCTCCGCCATCGACGGGTTCAGCCGGGTGCAGGAGAGTGACGTCCTGGCCCGCCCGGACGCGAAGACCTTCCAGCTGCTGCCGTGGCACGCCGGGGACGTCCCCGTAGCACGCGTCTTCTGCGACCTGTTCAACCTCGACGGCACCCCGTTCGAGGGCTGCCCCCGCCACGTTTTGCGCCGCACCCTCGATCGGGCCCACGAACGGGGCTTCACGTTCTTCGCGTCACCGGAGATCGAGTACTTCTACTTCGCCGACGCCGACCCGTCTCGGCTCCCCGTCACGCTGGACAGCGGCAGCTACTTTGAGCTGACCAGCGGGGACCTCGGCGAGGAGATCCGCCGCCAGACGGTGCTCACCCTCGAGGACATGGGCATCCCGGTCGAGCACGCCCAGCACGAGGACGCCCCGTCGCAGCACGAGATCGACCTTCGCTACACCGATGCCCTGACCATGGCCGACACGGTCATGACGGTCCGGCTGGTGGCCAAGGAGACAGCCCGGCGCCGCGGTGTCCACGCCAGCTTCATGCCCAAGCCGCTGGCCGGGGTGCAGGGATCGGGAATGCACACCCACCTGTCGCTCTTCGAGGGCGACACCAACGCCTTCGCCGACACCGGCGACCCCTCGGCGCTCTCGCCGGTCGCCCGGCAGTTCGTGGCCGGGCTCCTGCGCCACGCGCCCGAGATCACGGCGGTCACCAACCAGTGGGTGAACTCGTACAAGCGCATGGTGGCCGGGTACGAGGCGCCCATCCATGTGTCGTGGGCCCGCAACAACCGTTCGGCGCTGGTCCGGGTGCCGGTGGTGAAGCCCGGCAAGGCCGAGTCGACCCGGGTGGAGTACCGGGCTCCGGACCCTGCCTGCAACCCGTACCTGGCGTTCGCCGTGATCCTGGCCGCCGGGCTGGCCGGCGTGGAGAACGGCTACGACCTGCCGGCCGAAGCCACCACCAACCTGTTCGAGCTGACCCCCCAGGAGCTCGCGGCCGAAGGGGTTCGGCCGCTGCCCGGCAGCCTGAACGAGGCGATCGCCGAGATGGAGCGGTCCGAGCTGGTGGCCGGCACGCTCGGCGAGCACGTCTTCGAGTGGTTCGTGCGCAACAAGCGGGCGGAGTGGACGGCCTACAAGACCCACGTCAGCCAGTTCGAGCTGGACCGCTACCTCCCGGTCCTGTGACCCGGTCCGGCACTCGCACTGCGATGACACCACTCACGCCGACGAGACCATGACCTCGACCACCCCGCCCACACCCACGGGCCCAGTCACCCTGGCCCCCACTCCCGCAACGGGGATGGCTGCGCCCCTGCTGTGCTTCCCCGATCCGCTTCCGCCGGAGATCGTGTCGGCCATCGACCGGGCCGGCTACCCGTGGCGTGCCGTCGACCGGCCCCATGCCGCGACCGCCCAGGAGCCCGAAGACGGCTGGGCTGGCGCGGTGGTCAGCGCGGCGGACGACGCCACGCAGGCGTTCGCCTTGTGCCGGGCCGTCCGCTCCCGTGACGTGCCGCTGCGCCCCCTGCTGCTGGTGGTGCGATCAGACCAGCTCGCCGACCTGGCGCTGCGCGACGACCTGTTCGACGACTTCTGCGTGCTGCCCGCCCACCCGCAGGAGGTCGCTGCCCGCCTCGCCCACCTGTTCGTCCGCACCGGCCGAGGCTTGCGCCCCGAGCTGATCGAGATCGGCCCGCTGGTCCTCAACCTCGAGACCTACCGGGCCGCGGTGGCCGGCCGGGTGCTCGACCTCACCTTCATGGAGTACGAGCTGCTGCGCTTCCTCGCCGCACGGCCAGGCAAGGTGTTCAGCCGCGAGACGCTGCTCAGCCGGGTATGGGGCTACGAGTACTACGGCGGTGCCCGCACCGTCGACGTGCACGTCCGGCGCCTGCGAGCGAAGCTCGGCGAAGAGCACGCCCACCTGATCGAAACGGTCCGCTCGGTCGGCTATCGCTTCGGATCGGGCACCTGGGCGCCCTGACCTGCCTGCCCGGCGTCGGCCCACACCTCGACCTCGACGGCGGCGCCCAGCGGCAGCCCGGCAACGGCGACGACGGTCCGGGCCGGCCGGCTGTCGCCCAGCGTGGCCACGTACCGCTCGTTGAACAGGGCATAGTCACCGATGTCGGCGAGGAAGGCGGTGACCTTCACGACGTCGTCCCACCCCAGACCTTCCCCGGCCAGCAGGTCGGCCACGTTGGCCAGAGCCTGGTCCACCTGGGCGGCGGTCCCACCGGGCACGAGCGCCGGGCCGGACGGACCAGGGCGGGCCCCGAGCTGGCCCGAGCACACCACCAGGTCGCCAGCTCGCCGCACCGGGCTGTAGGGGCCGACGGCAGGCGTCATCAGCGGGCTCCCGGGTCAGACGGCCAGTGCGCGGCGAAGCCCCGCTCGGCCCAGGCAGCGGCGGCCACGGCTGCGAACACTGCGTCCCCACCGGGAACGGGGGGACCATCGCCGGCACGCACCGTGACGGCCACCCCCGGCATGGCGCGGGCGGGCAGCACGCCGAAGGATCGGATGGTCAGGTCGTGCACCACCCCATCTTCGTCGACCGCGACCCCCTCGGTGCGCACCCAGCCGAGTGCCTGGTGGGCGGCACCGATGCAGTAGGACCGGAGCACCACCTCGTCGAGGACCGTCCCGGCGTCGACGGTGACAGCGACAGTGCCGTCGGGGTCGATGGCGGCGCTGGCCACAGCCCCGGCCGGGGACCGAACCCAGGCGACCGGCGTCGGCGCGCTGCCGGCCTGTGC
>JAJZLP010000107.1 GCA_021803325.1 Actinomycetes bacterium | reverse complement strand
GCCTGCCGTCACCGGACCACAGCCCCACCGCAGACCACAGCCCCACCGCAGACCACAGCCCCACCGCAGACCACAGCCCGCCCCAGGTGGTTGCCGGCTTCGACTTCGACGGCACGATGACAAACGGCGGGAGCGTCTGGCGGTTCCTACTCGCGGTGGCTGGCTGGCAGGGTGTGCTCCCCGCCACGATCCGGCTGGCACCGCGCATCGTCGTCGCCGGCATCCTCGGAGGCACGTGGGCTGACGACGCCAAGCAACGGCTGTTCCGCTCGGTCCTGGCCGGCCGGCCGGCCGCCGAGGTGGCCGAGCGGGGCGCCGCCTTCGGTCCGGAGCACTTCCGGCGCCACGCTCGACCCGAGATGGTCGCCCGGCTGCAGGCTCACCTCGACGCCGGCCACCGGGTCGCCATCGTGTCGGCCTCACTGGACCTGTACGTCCGGCCCGTGGCCACGGCGCTCGGGGTGCACGAGGTGCTCGCCACGCGCCTGGCGGTCGATGCCGACGGTCGCCTGACCGGGAGCTACGACGGCGCCAACTGCCGCGGACAGGAGAAGGCGCAGCGCCTGCGAGCTTGGGCTGCGTCGGCGGGTACCGACGACAAGGCCGGCAACCGCAGCACCGGGTCTTCCGGCGCCCGAGGAAGGGTGGTCATCTGGGCCTATGGCAACAGTGCGGGCGACCGGGCCATGCTGCACACCGCAGACGTCGGCATCGATGTCGGCCGCCTGGGCCGGTTCGGACGGCTCCGGGCGTTCCCGGACCTGCACCGTGCCCCGTCCCCCGAGCCGAGGCCGGGACCCGCCGGGGCCGGCACAGGCACCAGCTCGCCAACCGGGCCCTGCACCGACGACGCTGCACCGGCAGGGCCCGCCACACCCACACCCACACCCACACCCACACCCACACCCACACCGCCCGCCGCCCGGTAGCCGGCAGCCCTCACCGGACCATCACCTTCCGTGTTGACACAAACCCGCAGTGCTGTTTCCGATAGGGTGCCGGCGAGCACCATGCCTGCTCCTGGTCGACCCGAGTCACACTCCTGGCGACGGACGTCTGCTCCGGCCGCCGTGGCCACCGCGGTGGCCGTGGCGGTGCTCGTCGTTCTGGGCGTCATTCTCCGCATGTGGCTGCTGGCCCACGATCCCATCGACGCCGACCAGGCTGTCGTCGGCCTGATGGCACAGGCGATCGACCGCGGCCACCCGATGGTCTTCTACTGGGGCCAGGCCTACGGCGGCGTGGAACCCTACGTCACCGCCGCACTGATCGCCGTCTTCGGGCTGCACCCCTGGGTGGTGAACGCCACACCGGCGCTGTTGGCGGCGATCGGCAGCCTGGTCGCCTGGCGCCTGGTGCGGGCACTGTCGGGGAGCTCCGGCGCCGGGGCCGTCGCCGGAGCACTGATCTGGGTGTGGTCGGAGGCCGACCTCTGGAGCTCCACACGCGAGTACGGCTTTCGTGGCGTGGTCCTGGTCTGCTCACTCCTGGTGCTGCTGGCCGTGGCCCACCTGGTCGACGACGACCGCCGGGTCGGCTCGTGGATCCTGCTCGGTGCCGCCGCCGGCTTGGGCTGGTGGGCGTCCCCGGAGATCCTGTACGTGGCTGTGCCGGCACTCGTCGCCACCGTCTGGATCGTCGTCCGGGCTGTGCGCCGCCATGGCGCGCCAGCGCTTCGCCCGGTCGCCGCCGGAGTTGTCGCAGCCGGGGTCGCGCTGGCTCCCTGGCTGGTGGGCAGCGTCCACGACCACTTCGCCTCGCTCGGGGAGGCCACCGCCGGCCAGGGTCCGGGCGCAATGGGCTACACCGGGCGCCTGCAGGTCTTTCTGGTGCATACCCTGCCCATGGTCTTCGGGGCACGCCTGCCGGTCACCGGCGCATGGCTGGGGGGCCGCGCCGTCGGTATCGGCGTGCTCGCCGCGACCATCACCGTCCTGCTCGCCGGAATGGCCGTCGCCGCCAGGCGCCTGCCCGCCGCCCGCGTGGTGGTGGTCGCCGCCGTCGCCTACCCGTTCATCGAAGCGGCGATGGGCCCCACCTGGTACTGGCGTGACGGCCGCTACGGCATGTACCTGCCGGCCGTGGCCGTGGTGGCCGCCGTCGCCGGCTGGGACCGCTGGCTGCGCGGACGGCGGCTGCCGGCGACCGCAGCACCACCCGATCACCTCGTCGCCGACGGCGCTCATGACCATGGGGCCGTCCGCGCCGCCCCCGCAGAGAACCGGGGCTGGCGCGCCGCCGCAGCCGTGGCCGGCTGCGCATGCGCAGCGGCATCGGTGGTCGCCGGGATCGACGCCGCAACCGCAGTGCCCGGTTCCACCGCCTTGTCCGGTTTCGCCGCGGCACCGGCGTCCATCACCGGCCATCCGGACGCGACCGCCCGCTCGGTGGCCGAGGATCTCGTCGCTCAGCACGTGACCCGCGCCTACGCCGACTACTGGGTGGCCTACGACCTCGACCTGTTCACCGGTGGCCGGCTCGTCGTGACACCGGCCCGGTTTGTGCGCGCCCCGACGCTGGCCGCCACCGTGGCACGAGCCCACCGCAGCGCCTGGTTGTTCGCGGGCCCGAGCACCGCGGATGTCATCGCCTACAAGCAGCAGTTCCAGAACCCGGAGCTCGGCCCCATGGGCATGGACGCGTCACGGTTCACGACCGTGTTGCGGGCGCACGGCATCGCCTATCGCACCGTGCCGGTGGGTGCCGTCGTCGCTATCGTGCCTGCGACGCCCGTCACGCCCCAGTGGGTCGTGGCCAACTCCGGCTGACGCAGACCCACACCGGCTGACACAGCCCCACCGGGCTGGCCTGGCACAAGCCCCACGGTGGCCGATGGACCCCCACCCGGGCTGGCCTGGCACGGCCCCACCCGGGCTGGCACGGCCCCACGGTGGCTGACGCTCACCCACCCGGGTTCACAGCCCCACGGTGGCTGGTCCGACCCGCGCCGGTGCTCAGGGCGTAGCGCCCCCGATGAGCGTGCCGCTGTACCCCGGCACCGCCGTGGTGGCATCGCCCAGCTGGGGCGCGTCACCGAAGGGGATGGCCCGGCCCGACGACGTCACGATCAGGTACCCGTTGCCGTCACCGGTGGGCAGCAGGGCGACGGCACGTGCGCTCACGCCAGCGCCGGGCAGCGAACCGAAGTATGCAGCGTCCCCGAAGGCGAACACGCCGCCGTCGGCGGCCAGCAGCCAGTAGCCGTGCCCGTCGGGCGTCACCGCCATGGCGACGATCGGCTGGTTCAGGTGGATGGCGCCGGTCGACCCGTAGAAGGGCGCCGAGCCGAACGAGAAGATCCCCCCGTCCGACGCCACCTCCCAGTACCCGCCGCCACCGGGGACCGCCGCCATCCCCACCACCGGCTCGTTCAACGGCTTGCCCCCCATCGACCCGTCGAACGTCGCCGAGCCGAACGAGAAGATCCCCCCGTCCGACGCCACCTCCCAGTACCCGCCGCCACCGGGGACCGCCGCCATCCCCACCACCGGCTCGTTCAACGGCTTGCCCCCCATCGACCCGTCATAGGCGGCGGTACCGAAGGCGAAGATGCCGCCGTCGGACCCGAGCAGCCAGTAGCCGCTGGTGCCGCCGCTGGGCTGCCCCACGACCGCGAACCAGTCGGACAGCACCCCGCTGGCGGCGAAGGTGCCGCCGACGGCATCGAGCTGGTCCTGGGCGGCGCCCGCCAGCGCAGAAGCCAGGGCCGAGCCGGTCACGGTGACCGAGCCGGTGGTCCCGGTGACGGTCACGGCGAGCACCCGGCCGCCCTGGGGACCGAGCCCGGTGCGCTGCTGCACCAGGAGCGCCTGGTAGGTGCCGATCTGCGGAAAGCTCGCCTCGATGGCCGACGCCGAGATGGTCGCGGTGTAGCTGTGGTACGGGTTGCAGGCCTGCGCCGTGCAGACGCTGTCGCCGGCGTCGACGACGGCGGCGAACCCGCCCGGGCCGCTGCCGGCCGCCGTGTAGCCGCCCGTCGACGCGGAGTACTCGGTGAGCGCGACGGTCCCCCCAGGCGCAAGCACCACCTGGCCAGCGGTGTCCTGCACAGCCACGTCGTCGTAGACGTTCTCGTAGGCGATGCCTGGATAGGACTGGCAGGCGGTCGAGTCACACACGTCGGCGACGCCTCCCCCGACCCCACCGCCGACGGCCTCGGCCACGGCATACGACCGGGTGGCCACGACCTGTGCCTCGGTCTGCTGGAACCCCGCGGGCTGTCCCTGGGGGCCCTGACCGCCGTCGGAACCCCAGTCGCCGGGCGACTCGGCAGCCGCCGAATCGGCCACGTACTGCCCGAACGGGAGCCGGTTGACGGTCTGGGCCACCGTTGGGTCCGACGGGCTGATGGCACCGGCGATGCTGCCCCGGTAGTGGGCGCCGGTCTGGCAGAGCTCCAGAGTCTGCGCGGACAGCGTCCCCGACGCGGGGAACGCCGCCGGCGTGGCCGGGGTGGCGGTGGGCGCCGTCACGCCCGTGGCGACCGGCGTTCCCCAGGCGTCGGCCCCGCCGGCACAGGCACCAGGGCCAGCACCTGTCCCCGTGCCGGCGCCGGTGTCCACGGAGACGGTCCACGTCGGTGCACCTGTGGTGCCCGCGACGAGCGCGAACCGCGCGCCGCCGCCTGCGGGCACGGTCACCGGCGCCGGAAGCCCGCTGCCGGTCACCACGAACGGCACTGCCGCCGTGACCGTCACGTCGTTGCCCTGGTTGGCGGTCAGTTGCACCGAGACCATGGCACTGTCACTGGTCAGGCCGGTCGACCCGGTGACCGCGTCGGCCAGCGTCCCGAGCGTCGTGGTGCCACCAGCCGCCAGCGTCCCGTAGTAGTGGGTGAGGATCTGCTGGTAGGTCCAGCCGCTGTCGAGCGCGTAGCCCAGCGCTCCGTACTGCCCCATGCCGCGGCCGTGCCCGTAGCCGTGCACGAGGAGCGTCACCGACGCCGGACCGGGCGTACCCGCGGCACGCGAGCTTGCTCCCGCCGGACCGGCCGACAGGCCGAGCAGCGGCAGCACCGAGCCGGCAGCGACTACCAGGCCCGCCCGCCAGCTCCTGGGGTGGCGGCAGGTGACAGAAGCGGGCTCGCCCGCAGGGGTCGGCATGCCGGGATGCTACCGACCGGCGACCCGCTCCGCGAAGCGCGCGTACCGGTCGATCACCGCCGGCCAGCGGTAGTGCTCCTCGACGTAGGACCGGCCGTTGCGCCCGAGGGTCCGGCGTAGGGCGGCGTCACCGGCAACCCGGTCGACGACGGCTTCGAACGACGCGTAGGAGTCGAACCACAGGCCTCCCGCGGATCGCCGGCAGTGCCCCCGGGTGGCTTCGCACCGTCCGTTCACCACCACCGGCACCGCTTCGTTCCAGGCCTCCATGATCACGAGGGAGAACGCCTCGTGCGGCGACGGGTTCACCAGCGCCGCAGCGCCGCGCAGCAAGGCCCACTTGTCGGCCTCGTCCACCGGCCCGGTGACGACGAGGTCCGGGTGTGGCGCTGGCGGCGCCGTGACCGGTCCGGCCATGACCAGCGCGAGGGGACCCGGACGGCGCTGCTTGTACGCCCCGAAGAACCCGCCGAGCATCGTGGTGCCCTTGAACCCGTCGACACGGCCGAGGCACAGCAGGTACGGCCGGTCGCCCAGCCCGGTGACGTCGCCCGGCAAGCGACCTGCGCCGGCGCCGTCGGGCGTGGGGTCGACCCCCAGCCCGAACACCACCTGGGGACGGTCGGCGACGGGGAAGACCCGTTGCACCAGCTCCCGCTCCTCCTCGGTCTGGAACGCGAAGCCCCGAGCCGCACCGAACACCGAGCGGAAGATCGGCAGGTGCAGGGCCGGCTCGTCGTGTGCCGCGGGGATGAGGACCGACCGGTCCGCCACCGCCGGGATGGCACGCACCGTCGTGCTGTACAGATAGGGGTAGAACGCCACCAGGTCGCTCGCCGACGACGCCACTGCGTCGACGAGGGCCGGGCACCCAGGTCCCTGCAGCTCGATGAACTGTTCGGCTTCGGCCGGTGTGGCCGCCGACGGCGCCGACAGCACCCGCTCGGAGAACGAGAAGAACAGCGGCGGTCGGCCGCTGGTGCTGGCCGCTCGGTGGACGGTGACGCCACGATGGGTCTCGGTCCCGGCCGGGTACTCGTCCGCCCAGGTCATGTGGTCCCGCGCGCACGTGGTGAAGATCTCGACCTCCCAGCCGCGGTCCGCCACCAGGTGCTCGGCGAGCAGGCGAGCACCCAGTTCGGCACCACCGACGATGTCGAGGCCGTAGCGGGGCACCACCAGGGCGTGCTTCACCGGCCCCGCCAGAGATCCGCTGGGGCGCGCCCCCGCGTGTCCGCGTCCGACGCGTCGGTGGCATCCGACACGCCGACCGCGTCCGACTCACCCACGGCATCCGACCCACCCACGGCATCCGACCCACCCACGGCATCCGACCCACCCACCGCGTCCGACCCACCCACCGCGTCCGACCCACCCACGGCATCCGACTTACCGCGTGCACCGGACCCGCCAGGCCCGAGAGTGCCCGCGCCAGCCCAGCCGGAGTGGCTGAAACGGGGCTCGGGTGCGTCCGAGCGGGTTGCGCCGACGTCCGCTGCGCCGTGGCCGGACATCCAGCGCTCCAGCACGATGGTCATCGACCGGCGGGACCGATCGAGCGACAGCTCGGCGACGCGCGTCGCCGCCCCGCCGGCCAGGCGCCGACGCAGCACCGGGTCGGTCGCCACCCGGTGCACCGCGGTGGCCAGCGTGCCGGGCCGGGCGTCGGGCACGACCACGCCACCGACTCCTGCGGTGGTCGCCACCTCCCCGGTGTCGACGACGACCAGCGGGCGGCCCATGGCCATCGCCTCGACGATCGGCACACAGAATCCTTCGTGCTGGGATGCGCACACGACCACGTCCGCCCGCCGGTACTCGTCGAGGAGCTCCTGGTGGCTGATCCCCCCCGTCTGGGTGACAGCATCGCCGATCCCAAGGGCGGCGGCATAGGCATCGACGGCGCGAGCGTACGACGGCACGATGGGCCGACCGACGAGCGTCAGCGAAGCGTCGGGATCGAACGCCGAACGGTACGTCGCCAGCGCCTGGACCAGCAGGTGCTGCGCCTTGTGGGGCGCCAGCGAGCCGACGAACAGCCACCGGGCACCGCCAACCCGGCCGGCACCGCCAGTCCTACCGGCACCGCCAGCCCAAGCTGCACCGCCAGTCCGACCGGCATCACCAATACCACTGGAGGGACCCACGTTGGCGGTCCCATCGGCGGCTCCGCCGACGCTCCCATCGCCCCTACCGTCGCCCACGAACCGGTCCAGATCGAGCAGGAGCGGCGCCACGGTCACCTGCGTCCATCCCTTGGCCCGGAGGTCCGCGGCGTTCGCGGCCGACGCCGCGATGCCGATCTCCGCCACCCGGGCCAGCTGGGCGACCTGCAGGTGACCGGCGACGAGGGCCAGACGCCCGGCCGGATCCCAGCCCCGCAAAAAGTCGGGCGGGGTGACGTTGTGGTAGTAGACCGCGATGTGCTCGCGGCGGCCGTACAGCCAGTCCCCGAGCGGCGAGTGCGATGCGCACTGGTAGATGAGGAAGCGGTCCGGCGTGGAGGGCCCTTGCATCTCCTGGACCAAGCGCACCTGCCCGGCGAGGTCGTCGTGCACGGCGAGGGCGAACACCTCCGAGCGGTGACCCAGCTCGCGCAGCAGGCGCTGCGTCGACAGGGCATGATCGGTGGTGGCGTCACCGGGGACCGCCTGGGGCACGACCTGGTGCACCTCGGGCCGGGTCACCGGCCTCCTGCTCCTGCTCCCGTTCCCGTTCCCGCTCCTGCTGCCGTTCCTGCTCCCGCTCCCGCTGGCGATGCCAGAGCACCGCTCGGGCTGGCGCTTCTGAGTGCCGAGCGAGGTACGAGCTCCTGGCGCTCGA
>JAJZLP010000050.1 GCA_021803325.1 Actinomycetes bacterium | reverse complement strand
CCCACAGGTCAACGAGCGGGCGAACCGAGCGCGGCCAGGCGCGCCGGCGTGGCCTGCCGAGCGCCACCGGGTCCGCGGGCACGGCGAACGGAGCACTGCCGGGTCCGCGGGCACAGCCCTGGGGGCCGTGGTGTCGAGCGTCGCCCAGCCCACGGCCCGGCGTTCGCTGGGTGCAGGCCCGCCGGGCCAGGTGCGCGAACCAGCCGGTGGCCCCGGACGACCTCACGCCGGGTGGAGGTGGGCGGTGGTGCTTGCCAGGACCGGCGCGGCGTGGCAGACTGGCGGGCACATGAGCACGCTCGCTTCCACCTTCCGACTGGTACGCCTGGCCTAGCGCACGCAGACCTGTCGTTTCGCGTGCGCCCCCCGACCTCCCGATCCGGGAGGTCGTTGCAATTCCGGGGCTCGGTGCGGACCCGGAGGTGCGGCGACAGGGGGGTGCCCGGGCAGGGACCGCCGACGCTCAGGCCGGTAACGGACCCGAACCACCGATCGGCCGCCTGCACCGGCGGACGCTCACACCTCATCCGACGACCACCCATCCCGCCGGCGCCACGCCGGCACGATCAGGACGGCACACCATGCGACTCACCGGCGCCCAGGCGCTCATCAAGAGCCTCGAGATGCAGCAGGTCGAGACCATCTTCGGCCTGCCCGGCGGAGCGATCCTGCCGGTCTACGACCCGCTGCTCGACTCCTCGATCCGCCACATCCTGGTCCGCCACGAGCAGGGCGCAGGGCACGCGGCCGAGGGCTACGCGCACGTCACCGGCCGGCCCGGGGTGGCCATGGTCACGAGCGGCCCTGGCGCCACCAACATCGTCACGCCGCTCATGGACGCCATGATGGACTCGATCCCGCTGGTGGTGGTGTCCGGGCAGGTGGCGACCGGCTCGATCGGCACCGACGCCTTCCAGGAGACGGCGATCACCAGCATCACCATGGGCATCACCAAGCACAACTGGCTGGTGACCGATGCGGCAGACATTCCCCGGGTGGTCGCCGAGGCGTTCCACGTCGCCACGACGGGCCGTCCCGGCCCGGTGCTCATCGACGTGCCCAAGGACATCTCCAACGCCACCATGGACTGGTACTGGCCGTCGGCCGACGACCTCGACCTTCCCGGCTTTCACCCGGTGACCGAGGGCGACCCGGCGCTCGTGCGCCGGGCGGCGGAGCTGATCCTCGGTGCGCAGCGCCCCGTCATCTACGCCGGCGGCGGCATCTTGAAGGCCCGGGCCGCCCAGGCGCTTCGAGCCCTGGCCGAGCGGACCGGGATCCCCGTCGTCACCACCCTCATGGCCCGGGGGGCGTTCCCGGACTCCCATCCTCTCAACCTCGGCATGCCGGGCATGCACGGCAACTACACGGCAGTGACCGCCATGCAGCAGGCCGATCTCCTCCTGGCGCTGGGCAGCCGGTTCGACGACCGGGTGACCGGCAGGATCTCGGCGTTCGCTCCGGGCGCAAAGGTGGTCCATGTCGACATCGACCCGGCTGAGCTCGGCAAGGTGCGCAGGCCCGACGTGGCCATCGCCGGGGACTGCCGTGTGGTGATCGAGGAGCTCCTCACCGCCTTGGACCAGCTCGGCCTGGATGGGGAGGGGGTGGCGGCGCCCGGCTCCCCGGCAGCGCAGCGCCCCGACTCCGCCCCGTGGATCGCGCAGGTGCGGCAGTGGCAGCAGGAGCATCCGCTGCGCTACCGGCAGGAAGAAGGCGGTCCGCTGAAGCCACAGTTCGTGGTCGAGACACTGCGTGACATGACCCCGGACGACACCATCGTGGCGGCAGGCGTCGGCCAGCACCAGATGTGGGCATCCCAGTACTGGCGGTTCGACCACCCCTATACCTGGGTCAATTCCGGTGGTGCCGGCACCATGGGGTTCGCCGTGCCCGCGGCGATCGGGGCCAAGGTGGGCCGACCCGGATCGATGGTGTGGGCCATCGACGGCGACGGGTGCTTCCAGATGACGGCCCAGGAGCTGGTGACGGCCACCGCCGAGCGGATCCCGGTGAAGATCGCCATCCTCAACAACGCCTATCTCGGCATGGTGCGCCAGTGGCAGGAGCTGTTCTACGAGGAGCGATATTCGGAGGTGTACCTGTCGCCCGACCTGCCGGACTACGTCAAGTGGGCGGAAGCCATGGGCTGTGTCGGGATGCGGGTGGAGACGCCCGAGGACGTCGCCCCAGCCATCGACAAGGCGAACGCCATCGACGACCGCCCGGTCGTCATCGACTTCCGGACCGATGCCTTCGAAAAGGTGTACCCGATGGTCCCCGCCGGTGCGTCCAACGACGACATCATCGAGGGCCCTGCAGAAGGGGAGGGCGGGCGATGAGCGCGTCGACGACCTCACGCCACCACATCCTGTCGGTGCTGGTGGAGAACAAGGCTGGGGTGCTGGCCCGAGTGGCGAGCCTGTTCAGCCGCCGGGGGTACAACATCTTCTCCCTGGCGGTCGCACCCACAGACGACGAGCGCTTCAGCCGCATCACCATCGTGGTCGACGTCGAGTCCGCGCCGCTCGAACAGATCGTGCAGCAGCTCGACAAGCTCGTCAACGTGGTGAGCATCTCGGAGCTCGCCCCCGAGCGGGCCATCGAGCGTGAGCTGCTGCTGGCAACCGTCGAAGCAGGACCCGCGCAGCGGGTCGAGGTGGCCGCTTTGGCCGGCATCTTCCACGGAACCGTCATCGACGTCGCGTCCGACCGGGTCACCGTGGCCGTCACCGGCACGCCCGACGCGCTCGACGGCGTGGAGGACCTCCTCTCCCCGTTCGGCATCGTCGAGCTGCAGCGGACGGGTCGTGTCGCTCTCCCCAAGCTCGGGAGCCGCCGCCGGCTGCAACCAGTCGCCGATCGGGCAGGCTGACCGCCCCGTCGGCCGATCAAGGCCGTCGCAAGGCTCGGCAGGAGGAGCCCAAGCCGACGAGGTGGTGGCCGACGTGGCAACATCGAGCGGTCACACCTTCGGCCGGCACAGCACCACCGGACCGGCCCCGGCCGGCACAGCACCACCGGACCGGCCCCGGCCGGCACAGCACCACCGGACCGGCCCCGGCCGGCACAGCACCACCGGACCGGCCCCGGCCGGCAGGAACCACGCGCCGGCAGAGCGCCGGCCCCGAACGACACGAGGCAGGACGAGATGGCCAAGCTGTACTACGAGAAGGACGCCGACGCAGCCCTGATCCAGGGCCGCAAGGTGGCCGTGCTGGGCTACGGCTCCCAGGGGCACGCCCACGCGCTCAACCTGGCCGAGTCCGGTGTGGACGTGCGTGTCGGCCTGCGCGACGGGTCGTCGTCGCGCCGAAAGGCCGAGGAAGCCGGCCTGCGGGTGCTGTCGACCGCGGAGGCTGCTGCCGAAGCCGACCTGATCATGATCCTGCTGCCCGACACCGAGCAGAAGGCCGTCTACGACGCGGAGATCGCCCCGCACCTGCGCGAGGGCGACGCCATCTTCTTCGCCCACGGGTTCAACATCCGCTTCGGTCAGATCGCCCCGCCTGCCGGTGTGGACGTGGCCATGGTGGCACCCAAGGGCCCGGGCCACCTGGTGCGGCGCACCTACACCGAGGGCGGCGGCGTGCCGTCGCTGGTGGCGGTGGCCCAGGACGCGTCGGGGAAGGCCCACGACCTGGCGCTCTCCTACGCGCACGCCATCGGGGCGACGCGCGCCGGCGTGCTCGACACCACCTTCGAGGAGGAGACCGAAACGGACCTGTTCGGGGAGCAGGTGGTGCTGTGCGGCGGGCTGACGGCGCTGGTCCAGGCCGGGTTCGACACGCTGGTGGACGCGGGCTACCAGCCCGAGTCGGCCTACTTCGAATGCCTGCACGAGCTGAAGCTCATCGTCGACCTGATGTACGAGCAGGGGATCGCCGGCATGCGCTTTTCGATCTCCGACACCGCCGAGTACGGCGACCTGACCCGCGGGCCGCGGGTGATCGACGACCACGTGCGAGCCACCATGCGCACCGTCCTCGACGAGATCCGCTCCGGGGCGTTCGCCGAGGAGTGGATCGCGGAGAACCGCGCCGGGCGCGGTCGCTTCGAGGAGCTGCGCCGGGCCGGTGCCGCCCACCCGATCGAGAAGATCGGCGAGGAGCTGCGCGGGATGATGCCGTTCATCGCCGCCGGTCGCCAGCGCGTCCAGGACGTGTCGGGGGGCTGACGGGACGGGTGAGGACCGGCCGCCCGGAGAGACCCCGGCATCGCGGGGTGAGAGGGGCTCTCCGGCGGCTGACCGACCTCAGGGTGGGGGACCGCCGTCAGGTGCGCGGGCCCGCCGCCCTCAAGCCTGTGACGTGCCTGGAGCCTGTGAGGTGCCTGAAGCCTGGCTGTGGGCCGGTGGCTCGGGAGGGCTGCCGCGGGCAGCGTGCGCCGCGCTCGGCCGGCGAGCTGTCATCCGGGCTCGGCCAGTGGGTGCCGTCCGGGCTCAGCCGGCGAGCTCTCCCACGACGTGGTTGATGCAGGCGCACAGGGCGGCGACGTCGTCGGGCTCGATAGCGGGGAACATGGCGACGCGCAGCTGGTTGCGCCCGAGCTTGCGGTAGGGCTCGGTGTCGACGATGCCGTTGGCCCGCAGGACCTTGGCGACAGCGGAGGCGTCCACCTCGTCGACGAAGTCGATGGTGCCGACCACGTGGCTGCGGTCCGCCGGCTTCGACACGAACGGCGTGGCGACGTCGGACGCCTCGGCCCAGCTGTAGAGGATGTCGGCGGACCGGTCGCAGCGCCCGGCTGCCCACTCGAGCCCGCCGTTGGCGAGCATCCACTCCACCTGGTCGGCCAGCATGGCCACCGTCGCCAGCGCCGGGGTGTTGTAGGTCTGGTCCTTCGTGGAGTTGTCGATGGCCACGGTCAGGTCGAAGAAGGCGGGCACCCACCGGCCGCTCGCCGCGATGCGGGCCACTCGCTCCAGCGCTGCGGGCGACATGAGCGCCAGCCACAGGCCGCCGTCGGAGGCGAAGCACTTCTGCGGAGCGAAGTAGTAGGCGTCGAACTGGGTCGGGTCGACCCGCAGGCCGCCGGCTCCCGAGGTGGCGTCCACGGCGACGATCGGGCCGCCGTCGACCGGGGTCGAACCGTCGGGGCGGCGGATCTCCATGGCCACGCCGGTCGAGGTCTCGTTGTGGGTGAGGGCGTACAGGTCGACGTCGTCGGTGGGTCGCACCGCCGGTCGGGTGCCGGCCGGCGCCGTGATGACCTCGGGGTCGCCCAGGTGCGGGGCCGCGGCAGCGGCGGCGGCGAACTTCGACGAGAACTCCCCGAACGACAGGTGCTGGCTCCGCTGCTCGATGAGGTGGAACGTCGCCGCGTCCCAGAAGCAGGTGCTGCCCCCGTTGCCCAGCACGACCTCGTAGCCGTCGGGGAGCGAGAACAGCTCCCGCAGGCCGGCCCGTACGCGTCCGACCATCGTCTTCACGGGCGACTGGCGGTGGCTGGTGCCGAGATAGGTGGTGGCCAGGCCGGCGAGTGCCTGGACCTGCTCGGGACGGACCTTGGAGGGGCCGCACCCGAAGCGCCCGTCGGCAGGCTTCATGGCGTCGGGGATGGTGATGGTGGGCACGCCGGCGGCCGGCGAGCTGGCGGTGTGAGCGTTCGGTGTCACGTGTGCAAGCATGGCAGGCATGGCACCCCTTGTGGAACCGTCGAGCTCCCGGGCACGGGACCGCCGGGTGTCGAAGCGCCTCGGCACGCTCGCCCCGTCGGCCACCCTCGCGGTCGACGCCCGGGCCAAGGCGTTGCGGGCCGCGGGCGAAGACGTCGTCGGGTTCGGTGCCGGCGAACCGGACTTCCCCACCCCTGCCCACATCGTGGAGGCTGCCGTCGCCGCCTGCCGGGACCCGGCCAACCACCGGTACACGCCGGCGGCGGGCCTGCCGGAGCTGCGCCAGGCGATCGCCAGCACGACGGCGCGTGGTTCGGGTGTGACGGTGGAGCCCTCGCAGGTGCTGGTGACCAACGGGGGCAAGCACGCCATCTACAACGCCTTCGCGGCCCTGCTCGACCCCGGTGACGAGGTGCTCGTCCCCGCTCCGTACTGGACGACGTACCCCGAGTCTGCAGCGCTGGCCGGTGGCGTGCCCGTCGTGGTCCCCACCGAGGCGTCGGCCGGCTTCCACGTCACCGTCGACGCGCTCGAAGCCGCCCGGACGGACGCCACCAAAATGCTGGTGCACGTGTCGCCGTCGAATCCCACCGGAGCGGTGCTGGACGAGGACGAGACCCGGGCCATCGGTCGCTGGGCGGCCGAGCACGGCATCTGGGTGCTGTGCGACGAGATCTACGAGCACCTCGTGTACGGCGAGCACCGGTTCAGCTCGTTGCCCGGCGTCACGCCCGAGCTCGGTGACCGGTGGGTGATCGTCAACGGCGTGGCGAAGACCTATGCCATGACGGGCTGGCGGGTGGGGTGGATGGTGGGGCCGGCTGACGTGGTCGGCGCCGCGTCCAACCTGCAGTCCCAGGCCACCTCCAACGTCGCCAACGTGTCGCAGCGCGCCGCGCTGGCTGCGCTCCAGGGCGACCTGAGCGCGGCCATGGCCATGCGCGAGGTGTTCGACCGCCGTCGGCGGACCATCCACCGCATGCTCAACGAGTGCCCGGGCGTGACCTGCGCCGAGCCCGAAGGGGCCTTCTACGCGTTCCCGTCGGTGGCCGGGGTGCTGGGCCGCACCATCGGCGGGCAGCGCATCGAGTCGTCGGCGGACCTGGCCGAGGTGGCGATCGACACGGCCAAGGTGGCCGTGGTCCCCGGCGAGGCGTTCGGGGCGCCGGGGTACCTCCGCCTCTCCTACGCGCTGGGCGACGACGACCTCGTCGAAGGGGTGTCGAGGCTGCAGAAGCTGCTGGCAACCGCCGAGTGACGCGGTCCCGCCGGCGGCGGGACCCAGGTCGGACGCTCTGGTCGGGAAGGTGCCGGGGTGCCCGGCGCCAGCTGCCCGCGGGGTTGGAGGTGCACGCGGCATCGGGTTCGGTCGTGTGGGGTCACGTGCAGGATGCCGGCAGGTCGCACGACACCCGGCCGGACAGGGATCGAAGTCGGATGCTCGGATCGAGCGAGAGAGCGGAAGGGGACTGACGGACGATGGCACGGGTGCTCGTCACGGAGAAGCTGGCCGAGCGTGGCCTGGAGGTGATGGCGGAGGCAGGTCACCAGGTCGATGTGCAGCTCGACCTGACACCCGAGGGGCTGCTCCAGGCCGTTGTCGGAGCGCAGGCGCTGGTCATCCGATCGGCGACGAACGTCACCGACGAGGTCCTCGCCGCGGGCACCGAGCTGGTCGTGGTCGGCCGGGCCGGGATCGGGCTCGACAACGTCGACACCGAGGCGGCCACCCGGCGCGGGGTCATGGTGGTGAACGCCCCCGAGTCGAACATCCTGTCCGCAGCCGAGCACGCCATGGGGCTGATGCTCGCACTGGCCCGCAACATCCCCCAGGCCCACGCCGCGCTGGTGGCCGGCCGGTGGGAGCGGTCCAAGTGGGAGGGCGTGGAGCTCCACGGCAAAACACTGGGCGTGGTCGGGCTGGGTCGCATCGGCGCGCTGGTGGCCCAGAGGGCGCTCGCCTTCGGCATGCGACTGTGCGCGTACGACCCGTATGTCTCCCCGGAGCGAGCCCGGACGATGGGGGTGGAGCTGCTGCCGCTCGACGAGCTGGTCGCAGAGGCGGACTTCCTGACCATCCACCTGCCCAGGACGGCGGAGACCAAGGGGCTCATCGGTCGCGACCTGCTGGCAAAGGTCCGGCCCGGGCTGCGGATCGTGAACGCGGCCCGCGGCGGCATCCTGGACGAGGAGGCACTGGCCGACGCCATCGCCTCGGGCCAGGTGGCCGGCGCCGCCCTCGACGTGTTCGCCACCGAGCCGTGCACCGACTCACCGCTGTTCGCCCTGCCTGGCGTGGTGGTGACCCCGCATCTCGGAGCGTCGACCG
>JAJZLP010000304.1 GCA_021803325.1 Actinomycetes bacterium | reverse complement strand
GCGTTCGACGAGCCACTGGTAGGCGGCGCGAGCGGCGGTATCGAAGCCGGCTACATCGAGGGCCATGGCCGCCTCGATGTGGTTCCACGGGTCGCAGTGCCCGCCGGTGTACCACGGGATCATCCCGTCGGGCCGCTGCAGCTCGGCGATACCCGCCGCGGTGGCCAGGATGTCGTTGGCGTCGAGGACCCCGGCGAGGGCAGGAACGGCACCGGGGCCTCCGGGCCGTCGCCGATCCCAGGCCTCACCGGCAACGACGGCACCGTCTGCAGCAGCGGCTGCCCCGGAACCGTCATCGGTCACCGCGCGGGGACCGGCGGCGGTGGCTGCACGGAAACCGGGGGCGCCGGTGATCGCCTCGCGCTCGGTCGCACCCGCCACCGGGCCAACCGCGCTCATAGCGGCTTCTGGGCGTAGACGACCAGGCTCTTTCCCAGCACCGGGTTCAGCAGGGCGTCAGCTCGCCGGGTCACCCAGGGGCCGTCGGTGATGTCCCACACCAACAGGCGGTGGTAGGCGCGGACGACAGGATGGTCGTCGCGTCGCACGCCCACCGCACACTTGAGCCACCAGTACGGCGAGTGCAGCGCATGGGCGTGGTGGTGACCGACCGGGCGCAGCCCGTTGGCCCGCAGCCGGCGGCCGAGCACGGAGCGCCGGTAGATGCGCACGTGGCCGCCGGGGACGTCGTGGTACTCGGTGGACAGCGCCCAGTTGACCAGCTCGGGCCCGAACCGGGGCACGGTGACAGCGATGGTGCCGCCGGGGCGCAATACCCGCGCCAGCTCAGCCATGGCGACAGTGTCCTGGGGCACGTGCTCAAGGACCTCGGCGGCGATCACGCGGTCGAAGGTGCCGTCGGCGAACGGCAGCCGCCGGGCGTCGCCGCGCAAGGCCATGGCCTCTCCCCCGCCGTCGAGCTCGCCCGCCTCCGCCATGGCGGCCAGCACGGCGCGCACGGCGTCGATCTCCTCGGCGCCGGCGTCGAGGGCCACGACCCGGGCCCCACGCCGCGCCGCCTCGAACGCGTGCCGCCCCCCGCCGCAGCCGAGATCGAGCAGCCGCTCGCCTCGGCGGAGGCCGAGGCGGTCGTAGTCGACCGTCAGCACGGCGTCGTACCCATCGCCTCCGGCGCCTGCGCCGGCGTCATCCCGAGCGTGTCCGGGCCGCGCTCTCCGGTGCGCACCCGGCGGCTCGTGTCGGCCCACTGGGCCCGCAGGGCCGACGACGGGGCCGGGCGCCTGCCACCGAGCCCCCGACGGTGGTCGTCCAAGGCTGCCATGTACTGCTCGGCAGTGCCGACAGCCGTGGCCCGCCACGTGAACCGCCCCAGCACCCGGCGGCGACCGCGCTCGCCGAGCGACGCTGCCAGCGCCGGCTCGTCGAGCACCCGGCGCAGGGCGGCGGCCAGCGCCTCGGCGTCGCCCGGCGGCACCAGCAGGGCCGTCTCCCCTGACGTGCCGACCACCTCGGGGATGGCGCCACCGGTGGTCGCCACCAGCGGCACGCCGCAGGCCATGGCCTCGACAGCCGGGAGGGAGAACCCCTCGTACAGCGATGGCACCACGGCGACCTCCGCCTCGGCATAGAGCCCGGCGAGCTCGTCGTCGCTCACGCCCGTCACGCACCGCACCACGGGGCCGAGGCCCAGCTCGGCGATGGCGCGGTCGACCCGCCCGCCCGGTCGGGGGTGGCCGATGACCACCACCTCGACGTCGCGTTCGGTGCGGACCTTGGCCACGGCGTGCAGCAGCGGCACCAGACCCTTCATGGGCACGTCGCTCGACGAGGTCACCATGATCCGTCCCGGGACCCGCGGCCGGTCCGGACGCGGCCGGAACACCGTGTGGTCGACACCGACCGGCACCACCGTCATGCGGCCCGGGTCCACCCCAAGCTGGCCGGCGATGTCGGTGCGCGACGACTCCGACACCGTGACCACCCGCGGCAGCTGCCGGGCAACCCGCATCTGCATCCCGAGGAAGCCGAACCACCGCTGCTGGCCCAACCGGCGGCGCAGGTCCTCGGCGTGGGCGAGCGCCAGCTCCCGGTCGACGGTGATCGGGTGGTGGATCGTGGCCACGAGCGGCCACCCGTCGTCGAGCATGCCGAGCAGGCCCGATCCGAGGCACTGGTTGTCGTGGACGAGGTCGAACCGGTGACGGTTGGCGG
The DNA here is from genome assembly GCA_021803325.1 of Actinomycetes bacterium. Lineage (GTDB taxonomy): Bacteria > Actinomycetota > Acidimicrobiia > Acidimicrobiales > UBA8190 > JAJZYI01. The sequence continues at coordinate 5,796 of JAJZLP010000304.1, read as the reverse complement.
CGAGGTACCGGCGTGCCCGCCACGAGAACGTGCGCGGCTCGGGGAACCCTGCAGCGCACATCACCGCGAATTCCGCCACGTCGGCAGGGGTGCGCAGCTCGCGTGGGTGCGGCACCCGGAAAGGGTCGGGGTCCCGGTACAGGTCGAGCCCGGGCACCGGGACGAACCCCGTCCCCGGGTCGAGCTCCGGCCAGGGCTGTCCGGCCAGCACCTCGACGCTGTGCCCGAGCTCGACCAGCTCGCGGGCGAGGTGCCGGGTGTAGACGCCCTGCCCGCCACAGCGCGGGTTGCCCCGGTAGACGAGGAACGCCACACGGATGCCGCCGGGAGCCGACGGGGGCGGTGCAGGCACTGGCGGCGGCACCGAGATTCGCCTGCTGCGGTCCCACGATCGCCGCATAGCCGCGATGCGCTCGCCGGCGCCGTGCACGATCTCAGACACAGCAGCACGACCGGGCGAAGGCGACCATGACCGACCAGCCTCGCCGGTCCGAGGCCCCTGCGCAAACGCCGGGTCAGCCGGCCCCGCCGGCAGCAGGTCCCTGCACCGGCGCGTTCCGCGGCGTGCTCACCACCGAGGGAGCATCCATCAGATCGGCGACGGCGGAGAGGAAGCGGACTCCCCACTCCGCAGCGTCATGAACTGGCCACGGTGCGTCGGCATCCACGGCGCCATCGAGCACGGATGCAACGCCGGCGACCACCGACGAGGGCCGTGGTGTGCACGCCAGCGCTCCACCACGGACCATTTCGAGCAGCAGGTTCTCGCGGCCGTGGCCGGGCACGGCATCGAGGACCACCAAGGGACGGCGCACCACCCGCGCCTCGTGGCAGGTCTGGCCGGGCGTTGCCACCACCACGTCGCAGGCCGCCATCAGGGCGGGCACCTCGGTCGTGTAGCCGTAGACGGTGACCCCGGACCCGTCGCTCCTGGGCACACTGCGAGCCAGGGCCTCCAGCCGGTGCCGCAGTGCCCGGTTGCTGCCGGCCACGGCCAGCACACGGTAGCCGGCACCGGCCAGGCCGGCCGCCGCGTCGACCAGGCGGGCCATCCCCCAGCCCCCACCCATGAGCAACACGCATGGGACGGCGCGATCGATGCCCAGTGCGTCGCGCGCCTGAGCGCGTCCCGGCGCGTTGAAGAACGCCGGCCGCACGGCCGGTGGAAGCACGACCACGTCCGCCGCCGGCAGGTACTGCCGGATCGTTCCGGCGGTCATCTCCGAGCAGACGATGTACCGGTCGACCGCAGGATGCGCCCACAGGCGGTGGGCAGCGGCGTCGGTGCAGACGACCACGACCCGCCGATGCGGCATCTCGCTGCGGAGCCGACCCAGTGCACCGACACCGGTGGCGAACGCCGACACCAGCAGTTGAGCCCCGCTCCGTTCGATCTCCTGGCGGAGCCTGGGCACCAGGCGCCTCGCCGCCGCCTCCTCCATCCGCTCCGCCAGTGCGGTGTCGCTGCGCATCTGGGAGAAGTGCAGGGCGTCGTAGAGCGGTGCCACCGACAGGGCCCTGCGGAAGGCGGCCTCACCCAGGCGCCGGCCGGTCTCGCCCAACAAGGCCATGCAGTCCAGGATCGACGCCGAGCCACCGGCGGCCACCACCGCCGCCTGGCATGCCTCGGCGGCCGAGTCCTGCCCGCGACCGATCGAACCGGACAGGATGAGCGCCCGGCCGGCCCCACCGGGCGCTGCGGCCCCTCCGGTCGGTGCGGGCACGGCGGCCCCTCCGGTCGCTGCGGTCACGCCGGCACCACCGCCGACGACAGGTCCGGGACGTGCATGGCGGCCAGGTCGTCGAGCAGCACGCTCACCAGCTGCCGGCGCTCCAGCTCCGCAGCCAGCGATCCCAGCACCCGGTGGGTGATCGCTGCTGTGCCGGGGCGGGCGAACCGGTCACTGTCATGCACCAGCAGGACCGCTCCGGGGATGAGCCCCGGTCGCAGCCTGTCGACGACGGGGCCAGCGGACCGCTCGGCGAACTCCCGACCCCAGCGTGACCACAGCACCACCTGCATGCCGTGGCGCCTCGCCGCGGCGACAGTGCCCGACGTCAGCTGCCCGTACGGCGGGCGGTACCAGCGTGGGGTCGCACCGGTTGCAGCCGACACGCTGGCCGCCGCCCGCCCGGTGTCGGCATGCACCCACGCCGGAGAGCGGAGCAGATGGTGCCGATGCTGGTAGCCGTGCACGCCGAGGCCGTGGCCTCGCCGCCGGATCTCCCCGACGAGCTCGGGGTGCCGGTCCACTTCGGTCCCCACCACGAAGAACGTGGCCCGCATGCCATAGCAGTCGAGCAGGTCGAGCGTGCGGGGGGTGGTCGCCGGGGCTGGTCCGTCGTCGATCGTCAACGCGAGCGCTCCCGGGTCCCCGGCGCTCCCCGGCCATCGCCACCGGCACCATCCGCCGGGCACCGCCGTCGGAGGACGTTGCGCGAAGGTCCCGAGCACGGCCGCCGACGGAGCGGCGTGGACCAGCGCCAAGGCGCCGCTGGTGGCGGCCGCGGCAGCGAGGCGACTCCCCATGGGGCCAGTCTGCCGCATGACGGGCCGCGGTGGCCTGCCGACCAGATCTCCCCTACCGGCGGGAGATGCCGGCCTACCAGCGGGGAACGTAGGCGCCGCGGCCAGCGGCCGCGCTCACCAGCGGGTCGGCGCCCTCGTCGACGCCCCCGACCACCTCGGTCACCCACGAAAGTCGATCCCGCAGGATGCGCTCGACACCGCCCTGCAGGGTCGCCGACGAGATGGCACAGCTGCTGCACGCGCCCTGGAGCTGGACCTCGACCACACCGGTGGCGACATCAGCGCTGACGAGGATGAGGTCTCCTCCGTCCGTCTGCACGGCCGGGCGCATCATCTCGACGAGCTCGCGGAGCGCCTGCTCACGCTCCGCCCGCTCCTCGTCACTCAACGCTGTCACCGGCGTCCCGTCTCCCTCGTCGCGCACGGCTGCCCCTGGCTCCGCTGGTTCCTCGTCGCTCACGGCTGCTCCGTCCATCTGACCATTCTGCCGGGAGCCAGCACCGATCGTGCCGTTGGACCCCGATAGCATCTCTACGTGCCGACCACCGCACCGCAGACGCCCGAGACCGGTGGGCTCGGCTCCCTCGGCTCCCTCGGGCTCATGTTGCCGACCATGCCCCAGGGCTCAGCGGCGAGTCCTTGCCGTCGGGCGCACGCAGGACCGCCCGACCTGCCTACCGGCAGTCTTGACCCTTCGGAGCCAGGGGCTCCGTCGACGACATGGGCCACGGGCACCGGCCTTCCGTCGGCTGCCGCACTGGCTGCCGTGGCTGCCGGCGCCGAGGCGGCCGGCGCCGCCGGTGTCTGGGCCTGCGACCACCTCTTCTGGCATACACCGGTCGTCGAGTGCCTGACCGCGCTGGCCATCGCCGCTGCCGCCACCGAGCGCTGCGCCGTCGGGTCCAGCGTCCTGCAGCTCCCGTTGCGCGACGCCACCGTCGTCGCCAAGCAGGCATCGTCGCTCCAGCAGCTCTCCGCTGGCCGGGCCGTGCTCGGCCTGGGCGTGGGGTCCCATCCCGGCGAGTACGCGGCGGCCGGCCACGACTTCGCTGCCAGGGGACGGCGCCTCGACGACCAGGTAGCGGAGCTGCGCCGGCTGTGGGCAGCCGATCCGGACCCCGATGGGCCTTCGCTCGACGACAGCGATCGCGGGCGCTACCGGCAGCGGCCGGCGGGCGAGGGCCCGCCGATCTGGTTCGGCGGTTCGTCCACCGCCGCGCTCGAACGGACGGCCCGCCAGGGCGACGGGTGGATGCCGCTGTTCCTCGATCCCGACCAGTACACCGCGACCCGAGCCGACCTGGCCCGCCGCTGCGAAACGGTCGGCCGGGACCCCGACGGCGTCGTGCCGGCGCTCGTCGTGTTCGTGTCCCTGGCGGCCGGTGGCGCCGACGGCGAGGACGAGGCCATGGCCCGCGGCACCGGCTGGATGTCGAGCCTCTACCGCCTGCCTCCCCGTGCCTTCGCCCGCCACCTGGTGGCCGGTACGGCTCGCCGGTGCGCCGAGCGGTTGGCGCAGTGGTTCGCGGCCGGCGCCGCGCACGTAGTCATCTTCGTCACGGACGACGAGCCGCTGGTACAATTCTCAGACCTGTCCACGGCGCTGTCCGGGGTGCTCGGCGCCGACCGGATGCCCGGTCCGACCCCGACTCCACCGCCCCGAGGTACGTTGTCCCTGTCAACAGCACCACCGTCGGACAGCACTCGCAGGCGGGCGGCGTCGGCCACCGAGCCCACCGTCCGCGCACCGGCCGATCGCACGGACCTGGCGGCAACACCTGGTCCCTCGCCTTCGGAGGCCGCCGGTGGCAGGTCCTGGTGACGGTCGTAGGGATGCGGTCGCCACTCGCACAGCCACCAGAATCGAGGAACCGGTGAACCAGGCCACGCACATCGTCGGGGTGGGCATGACCGCGATGGACCGCCGTGACCGCGGTCCTCAGGAGCTCGCCATCGAGGCGGCATCCCGAGCCCTGGCGGACGCCGGCCTGGCCCCGTCTGCCGTCGGCCTGGTCGTCTTCGCCAACGCCACCGGCGGACGGCTGTGCGACCAGGGATGCATCCGCGGCCAGTCCTGGCTGCGCGACCTCGGGCTCAGCGGCGCTCCCATCGTGAACGTCGACAACTCGTGCGCCGGGGGGTCGTCCGCTCTGCACCTCGGCACCATGGCAGCAATGGCCGGCCGTAGCCCCGTCCTGGTTGTCGGGGTGGAGAAGATGTGGACCGGTGACCGCGGCGAAACGCTGCTCGGCGTCGAGGACGGCCTACCCGCGGAGGAACGCCAGCCGATGCGGACCGCCCACGGCAACGGCTCAGGCAGCGTGCTCATGGGCCTGAACTCCACCTGGGTCGAGCGCCAGCTGGCCGAGCGCGACACCACCATCGAGCAGATCGCCGCCGCGGCCGTCAAAGCCCGTCGGTGTGGAGCGCGAAACCCGTTCGCCCAGTTCCGTACCACGGTCACAGCGGAGGAGGTGCTCGCCGCTCCGACCGTGGCGGGACGGCTCACCCGCCTGATGTGCTCGTCGTTCACCGACGGCGCGGCTGCCGCGGTGCTGGCGAGCGGAGCATCCACGGGAGCCCCGCGCATCGCCGCCAGCGTCGCCCGGTCCGGTAACGGGGACCTCGACTACCACGACCGCATCAGCGAAGCTGCAGAGGAGGCGTGGAAGGCCGCCAGCCTCGGCCCCGAGGACGTGGACGTCGTGGAGGTCCACGACGCGACCAGCGCCGAGGAGCTGTACGCGCTCGAGTCGCTGGGGTTCTTCGCGCCGGGTGAAGCGGGTCGGGCCACCGCCGCCGGCGACACCGACATCGGAGGGCGATCGGTGACCGTCAACACGAGCGGAGGGCTCGTCGCCCGGGGCCACCCGCTGGCTGCCACCGGCATCGCACAGGTCGCCGAGCTCACGTGGCAGCTCCGGGGCGTAGCGACTGGTCGTCAGGTTCCCCGCGCCCGGGTCGGCGTCGCCGCCAACACGGGCGGCATCATCGCCGGCGACACCGCGCTGGCAGCCGTGCACGTCCTCGTCGCCGGCTGAACGGCTGCTCGCTGCACCCGCACCACACGAGCACGCCGCACCACACGAGCACGCAGCACCACACGAGCACGCAGCACCACACGAGCACGCAGCACCACACGAGCACGCAGCACCCGCAAGCACGCAGCACTCGACGAACCGAACACCGCACCCGACAATGAGGAGCCCAATGCCCGGCGCACGAATCACTGGCTGGGGCATCGCCGTGCCCGACAAGGTGGTCAC
>JAJZLP010000239.1 GCA_021803325.1 Actinomycetes bacterium | reverse complement strand
TGGTGCTGGTGCTGGTGCTGGTGGTGGTGCTGGTGGTGGTGCTGGTGCTGGTGCTGGTGCTGGTGCTGGTGCTGGTGCTGGTGCTGGTGCTGGTGCTGGTGCTGGTGGTGGTGGTGGTGGTGGTGCTGGTGCCCAGAGTCGTATCCGGCGGCGCCGGATCCGGATTTGGAGAAGGTTTGGAGCGGGCCAGGTCGCGGCCGGTTCTGCTGGAGATGGGTCTTCGGGGTCATCGGGGGAGGCTGGGACGTCGGGAGCGGCTGGGGCGTCGGGAGCGGCTGGGGCGTCGGGATCGGCTGGGGCGTCGGGAGCGGCTGGGGCGGATGGGTCGTCATCTGCGGAGACAGGTTCGGCTGCTGGACGAATGCGGGCCGGAGTGCCTGGAGGTCAGGCGGATGGTACGCCGGGCGGCTGGGCCGTGGGAGCGGATTCGCATCGTGAATCCGAGACCCCGGGGGTTGGACCAGACGCGGATATGCCACCGCGGCGGGCACGTGTGGTCGCTGTCGAGGCCAGCTCACCCGGTGGGTCGGGTGGAGCGTCGTCTGGTGGGTCGGGTGGCGCGTCGTCTGGTGGGTCGGGTGGAGCGTCGTCTGGTGGGTCGGGTGGAGCGTCGTCTGGTGGGTCGGGTAAGGGGTTGTCCGGCGAGGAGCCAGGTGCGCTGGCCGGCAGCGGTACCAGCAGACTGGGCGGTCGTGGTGGCCTGAGCTTGGGAGCGTCTGCCCTACGAGTCGTGGTCGTGCACCCAGAGCTTCTCGGAACCTATGGGGATGGCGGTAACGGGACGGTGTTGGCCGCACGAGCGGCGTGGAGGGGATTTCCTGTCGAGGTGGTTCTCGCTGGAGCCGAGGATCCGCTGCCGCAGAGTGGCGATGTCTATGTGCTTGGCGGTGGTGAGGATGGACCACAGGCACAAGCTGCGGACCTCCTTGCTCGGGGTTCGCTGGAACGAGCTGTGGCCGGTGGGGCGGTGGTCTTGGCTGTCTGCGCAGGCTTTCAAGTCGTCGGGAGCTCCTTTCCGGGACCCGACGGCCAACCTCGTCGAGGGCTCGGTCTCCTCGATGTGACAACTGCAAAGCGGAGGGGGCCGCGAGCCGTCGGGGAGTTGCTTGCCGAGCCGATCGGCGACAACGAGATCGAAGGTGCGGAGCGTGGTGGCGCCAGGCGTGATGGTGTTCGGCGTGGTGGCGCCAGGCGTGATGGTGCCAGGCGTGATGGTGCCAGGCGTGATGGTGCCAGGCGTGATGGTGCCAGGCGTGATGGTGCCAGGCGTGATGGTGCGGAGGCATCTGGCTCCGATGGTCCCGACGCAAACGCGGCCGGGAGCTCCTCCGGTACGCCACCTGCCACCGTGCCGGGAAGGGAAATCCGTTCCCCGCGGGCATCTGGAAAGCGTGAGGTACAGGCGATCGCGGCCAAGGTGGTGCACGACGGGGGGCCACTGACGGGATTCGAGAACCACAGTGGGGCGACAACCTTGGGCAGCGGTGTGAGGCCGTTGGCCAGAGTGGTGGTGGGTGTCGGGAACGATGGGAACGGCGGTGAGGGAGCGTGGAGCGGCACGGTGGTTGGGACCTACTTGCACGGGCCCGTGCTGGCCCGCAACCCTGCGTTGGCTGACGCACTGTTGGTCATGGCCATTGGATCGCCGCTGAACCCGCTTTCGGACGTGGAGGAAGAGGATCTGCGGCGGGAACGGTTTGCCGCTGTGCGTGCTGCCCGGGGCTGGGCCCGCGGAGCAGGTACACCGCGTGATCGTCGAACGCGTGGCATCGCACTTCGATACGCCCGGCGTCGGTGACCGTTGTGGTTGCAAGCAGCCTCGACGTCGTCGATCTGCATTGGGGTTGAGGCCGGTGGTGGTGCTGGCGCTGGTCGGGTGCTGGCGCTGGTCGGGTGCTGGCGCTGGTCGGGTGCTGGCGCTGGTCGGGTGGGCGTCTGTCCGTTCTCCGCCCTGGCTCAGTCCTGGTGGACCGCCCAGCGACCGGGATCGTCGTCACCGCCGTCACTCGGGCCGAGATCCCAGGCCCTGCGCCACGACGATGCGTCGGGGCCCTGTGCGGCGGCGACGAGCCCGTCGGGGACGCCCGCGCGACCCGGCGCAGCGGAACGAGCGGCGTCACGCCGTGCTGTCCACCAGTCGGTGCGCGTTTCGGCGGCGAGGGTGGCGACGGCGGCCTCGACGCGCGTGCCGAAGCGCCGGGCGTCCTCTCCGTCATCGACGTACAGCGGTGAGCCGAACGTCACGGTCGTGGCTCCCCGGCGCAGGCGCCGACCGTTCTTCGGCAGGATCTGGTGCGTTCCCGCCAGGTGGACGGGGACGACGGGCCGCCCTGTGCGAACGGCCAGGTAGGCGGCGCCGCCCCGGAAGGGCTGCTGCCAGCCGTCGGGGGACCGGCCGCCTTCAGGGAAGATCACCAGGTTCCAGCCGTCGTCGATGAGCGCAGCGGCAGTGTCGGCGGACCGCCGGCTGACACGGTGCCGCTCGATGGGGATGGCACCGAACGCCAGGGCCCACAGGTGCGATTTCCACCGGCGGTCGAAGAAGTGGTCCGCCGCTGCAGCTACTGCGGTGTGATGCCGGAAGTGCGAGGGGAGGACCGACATGAGCACTGGCGTGTCGAGATGGCTCACATGGTTGGCTACGAAGATGACCGGGGCCTCGACCAGGGCGAGCAGTTCGGATCCCCGCACGAGCGGTGTTGCCAGCAGGTGCATGGCGGGCCGGGTGACATTGTCGGTCAACACGGCCCGGAAAAGGCGGGCCGGATAGCGGCGGGACCACTCGGTGGGGTAGTCCTCCCCCGTCCGCAGGCGAGGAACCGGCCGGGGCACGGTGCCGGGCCAGGTCGGTGCTGCCCATGGAAACGAGCCGGAGCGAGCCAGCGACCTGCCCTGGTGGCGGGCGAGCGCCACCAGCGCACGAGCGGATGGGACGCTTCGTCCTGCTGCCAGCGCCCGCTCGGAGCGCACCACCGGCTCGGATCGGTGGCGAGGTGAGCTGCTCACCGCACGTCCGCGATCATGAGCGGTGGGGTGTGCAGGTGGGTGATGCTCGGGTCGGGCCCGACCACGTCGGCCGCCATCTCGAACGCGTCGGCCATGGTGGAGGCGGACCGAAAGCCGAGGCGCCGGACGGTGGCCCGGTGCCCGCCGACCACGATGACGGCACCGAGGTGGTCGAGCGCGTGCGCGCACCAGTACCACATGTAGAACGGGTGCACGCCGTGGTAGGCGTTGCCGGTGCGATAGAGGTGGACGTACCAGGGGTCGGTCGCGAACCCCTCCTCGTACTTGCCGATCTCGGCGGGGTCGGTGGTGTCGGCCAGGACCTCTTCGAAGAAGTCGATGTACGACGGGTGATGGCCCGGATGGAAGTCCGGTGTCGTCGGGTGGCTCATGATGAGCACCCCGCCGGGTCGCACCAGCGGCCTGCCGCGGTACAGGTTGAAGAAGTAGCCGAGCCCGAGGCAGGCGACGAGGATCGGGTTCAGGATCGAATTCACGTTGTAGGGCGAGATGTAGGGCAGGCCCATGGTGAGCACGTCGGTCTGCCCGTCCACCTCGACGAGCTGCTGCGCGTAGACGTTGGCGGTGGTGACTGCGTGGACGGCTTCGACCTCGCCGGCCTGCACAGACGTCATCCGGTGTGGCGCGGCTACGCCGTGCAGGACGGACCGGGCCAGGCGGGCCGGCACGCGCGCCAGCGCCGAGCTGGCGCCCACGTAGGCGGCCCGGTCCCGCATGCTCCATTCCCACTCGCGCCGCTGCAGGAAGCGGAACTGCTCGGGGAACGCGTCGTTGTTGAGCGTCGTCTCGATCTGGAAGACCTTGATCCCGCTCGCCGCGATGAGGCGCCCCATCCGCCAGTTGCTGCTGTGCAGCTCCGAGTGGTCCTGGTCCATGAAGGACCGGCTGTGGCGCATGGTGTGGGCGTTGTGGTGGTGGCGCAGGCTCCGGTACGACGCCAAGCCGGTGGCGACTGACTTGTGGCCGCCGTCCATGGCCACCAGGTTGATGTTGACGTAGACGATCAGGTCGGAGGTAGCGGCCCGCTTGTTGATCTCCACGTCCTCGCCCTGGTCGGTCACCCCCAGGTGCACCAGTCCGTCGGGGTCCTCGGCATCGTGCTGCCAGAGCAGGTCGTGCGGGGCGAAGGCGTCGTAGATCCGGTCCCCGAGCGCGTGGCGCAGCTCGCTCTCGGTCATCCGGCGATGCAGCGCCAGTGCGACGATGAGCACGACGTCGTCGACTCCGGCCGACGCGGCCTGGTCGAGGACCTGCTCGATCACGAGCTGGCGAACGTCGGGCCGGCGCATGGGGGGCAGCGGGAGCGACACGTCGTCGAAGGCGATGGTCAACTTCATCCCGGGTCGCAGCAGGCTGCGGAGCGGTTGGCTGTCGCCGAGCGGGTTGTCGAGCGCGTCGCGGATGGCGGCGATGGGGTCCGCCAGGGGCTCGTGCGGTTCGGGGGCGTACACGACACGGCTGCCGGTCGGCAGCCGCTCGAGCCGGAACCCCTCGCCGTGCCAGAAGAGGGTCGGCGGGGTGGTGCGGTCCACCTCCAAGACGTACCCAGGCCTCGGGCTCATGCGCGGCGTCCTTTCGGGGTGGAGCGGCCCGCAGGCGCGCCCGGAGCGGCCCTCGGGGGCCGCTGGTCGAGGTCGAACACGATCTTGACGGCGCCCCGGCTGCCCGCAGCCCCGGCATGGGCGAGGGCTTCGGTGAACCGCTCGAGCGGGTACCGGGCGGAGACGAGGCGCCCCAGGTGGGCAGCGGCCACGACGTCGAAGGCAAGGTCGAAGGTGCGCCGACGCGTGCCGTCGACGGTCTCGGTCCCATAGGCATAGGCACCGGTCAGGGACACCTGGCGGTGCCACAAACCGGCCAGGTCCAGTGTCACCCGACCCGGCATGCCGACCAGCACGACACGCCCGCGGGGGCGGACCATGGCCAGCGCGGCGGCGATCGAGTCGGCGCTGCCGACGCAGTCGATGACGACGTCGGCGCCGGCAGTGACCTGCCCGGCGGTGCGGAGCGAGTGGGTGGCCCGTCGGACGGTGCGCTCCAACTGGGCGGAAGGGACGGCCCTGTCAGCGCCGAGCTCCACGGCGAGCGAACGCTGGTGGGCGTACCGCGCACCGACGAGCAGCGTGCTGGGCGCCAGAAGCTGGCGGACGGCCGCCACGGTCGCCAGGCCGAGCGTGCCGGCGCCGATCACCGCGACGGTGTCCGTGCCGGTGATGCCGGCCGACAGCGCGCCATGCACGGCGCAGGCGGTCGGCTCCACCATGACCGCATCCTCGTCGCTCATGGTGTCGGGGACGAGGTGGAGCTGGCTGCGGTGCGCGACCAGGCCGGCGGTGGACCAACCGCCACCGGTGTCGGTGCAGTAGCCGATCTGCAAGCCTGGTGACAGGTGGCCGAAGGCGACGTGCTGGCAGCTGCCGGTGTCGCCGACGGCACAGGCCGGGCACGGCGGTTCCAGAGCACGTGGCACACAGCCGAGAACCGGTTCGACCACCACCCGCTCACCGGGCTGGAGCGAGGCCCAGACGCCCGCCCCGGCAGCACTGGCATCGGCAGCACTGGCGCCGGCAGCACTGGCATCGGCAGCACTGGCACCGGCAGCATGACCGGTACCCGGAACGCCTTCGCTGCCTGTAGCACTGGCACGGGCGCCAGCACCTGCGGCGCTCGCGGCACCACTGGCACCGGCACCGGTCGATGCTTCGACCACGCCGAGGATCTCGTGGCCGGGCACGAACGGAAAGCTGACCAGGTCTTCGAAGTACCGCGAGCTTGCCCCGTCGACGGTGGCCAGGTCGGAGCCGCAGATCCCAGCCAGCCGCGGCCGCACGTGGATCCAGTCGGGTCCGGGGGCGGCCGGGGGGTCCTGGTCGAGGAGGCGCAGCGGTCCGACGGCGGCGCCCCGGCCGCTCCCGCGCAGCGTCGCAGCAACGCGGGCAGCGGCGAAGCGGGGCACGACCCGCTCGAACACGAGTGCCTTCACCGGCTCTCCCGTAGTAGGTGGTCGATGTGGGTCCACCAGCGCGAGATACCGCCGTCGAGTGGACCCATGGGCAGCGGTGGCCGGGTAGCGGCCCGAGACCACTGCTCGACGTGCCACCCTCGGCGCCTGGCGATCGCGGACAGCCTGGCTTCGGGGTTGACAGCGACGGGGAACCCGACGCATTCGAGCAGTGGGAGGTCCGACGCCGAGTCGGCGTAGGCGACGCTCTCGCCCAGGTCGAGCCCTTCGGCTTCGGCGTACTCGGCGAGCACCAGGGCACGGGCTTCACCGGTAGGAGGCAGGCGAACCAGGCGGCCGTCGAACCGGCCGTCGCTGTCGACACCGAGCTCGGCGCAGACGACCTCGTCGAACAGCGGCCGTAGTCCCTCCACCACGAAATCGAGTGCCCCGGTGATGAGGACGGTCCGATGGCCCAGGGCGCGGTGGCGACGGACGCGGGCGATGCCGGCGGGGAAGGACTTGGCCAGGAGGAGCTGTTGGAACAGCTCCTGGCCGTCGCGGCGCAGGACGTCAGCGGGCGCGCCGTCGTAACGCCGGTAGAAGGTGCGCAGGAAGTCGCCGCGGTCGCGCCGGTCGAGCGCGGCGAGCGCCGGGGCAGCGGCCAGGACGCGAGCGGCGAAGGCGGCGCGCTCGCCGGCAGGGAGGTGCCGGGTGGCGAGCCACGTGTAGGACTCCACGACGTTGGACGCCACCAGCGTGTTCTCGAGGTCGAAGGCGGCCAGGTGGCGATCGGGGGCGAGGATGGCCCTGCGGGTGCGCTCCGAGCGGCTTGCCATGGGGGAGCGTCCGGGGGTGGTGCGGACCCGGGCGTGCTGGACCACCGACGGCAGGTGGATGTCGTGGACGTAGGCGCTCCAGTCGACGGCGCCGGGGTCGAAGCAGAAGTCCTGCTGGTCGGCGGGCGACAAGCGGTCCCACAAGGCGAGGAGACGGTCGACACGGAACAGGGCTTCGGTCTCGGTGTAGGCGCCGTACAGCTCCACGTACGACCGGGCGCGCTCCACCTGGAGCCGGCGATCCTCGACCCGTCCGGCGACCTCGGCACGCTCCCCGCGCAGTGGCAGGATGGTGAGCAGCCGCTCCGCGAGCTCGAGCATGTCGGTGGCGCGCTTCAACTGGCGCTGCACCCGCCCCCGTCCGGGGAACGACCACTCCGGGACGACGATGGGTTGGCCATCGCTGTCGTACAGCGGGTGGTCCGTGAACCAGCGCTGCACCAGGTCGACGAGCTGGCCGTAGCGCAGCGGGTTGCGGACGCCCGAGGCGACCTGCACCACGCTGGGCCCGCCAGGATCCGGACCGGCGGCGGCCACGGCGACGATGGCGGCCACGACGAGGTCCACCGGGATCACGTCGACGACGCCTTCGGGGAGACCGGGGAACTCTCGCAACAGTCCACGGGCGTAGGACACGATGATCGGCTCCGCCATGCGGAAGCCACGGATCCATCCGGGGTGCGGCTCGGCCAGCGCCGACTCGATGATCGACGGCCGGACCACGGTGATCGGAAGGTCGCCGTGCTCGCCGACGAGAAGGCGCTCCCCGAGGGCCTTGGTGAAGGCGTAGGCGTCGGGCCAGCCGAGGGCTTGGGCGCGGGCGCGGCCGGCCTCGACGAGCTCCGATCGGACCCAGTCGTCGCGCAGCCGTTCGGCTCGTTCGGCGATGAGGTGGACGCCGGCGGACCCGAGATCCTTCCGGGCCCGGCGGGTGAAGTCGGTGAGCCGTTCAGGCCGGCGCGACTCTGCTTCGCGGTCGGCGCGGAGGCCCCGGATGGCGGTGATCTCGGCGGCGATGTCGACCTCGGTCGTCACCGTCGTGTGCGTTCGGGCGCGGGCGCCCGAGGCCATGGCATCGGTGGCCAGCGTTTCGGTGGCGTATCCCTGGTGCGTTCCCGCGACGTACGCGGTCGAGATCGTGACGAGATGGGTTGGTGGTGCGTCCGGGTGGAGCTCGGCGCGTCGATCTGCAGCGGCGGCGACCGCAGCGGCGACCCGGGTGGGTCCGAGCAGGTTGACCTCGA
>JAJZLP010000173.1 GCA_021803325.1 Actinomycetes bacterium | reverse complement strand
CCACGTCATCAACCACCAACGCCGCCGCAGCCTCCACTACAACAGCCCCGCCGCCCTCTACACTGCCCTCACCGTGCAGTGACCACTAGAACCGGCCGTGGTCGGGACGGCCGGTTCGCAAATTGTGCTCTTGCAGTTCTTGCCGACCGTTCCCAGTGTTCCAAAGTCGAGATAGGGAGCTGGCGGTGCTTCGATGATTGTTACGGGTGACGTTATTCTTCGAACCGGATGCTGAGAGTACTGGTTAACGGTGCTTTCGATAAGAGGCGCCCGGACCCGAAGGCGTGGGGAAAGCAATGTGCCTGTCTCGGCAATTGAGCGATGTACGGCTAGGCGATAGGGCGGATAGACAGGGACGGGAATGGTGATGTGCGTTAGTGCAGGAGCTGGGCTGCAACGATCGGCGGGTGTTGTCAGTGAGATGTTTCTCGTCAGAGAAAGAGGACGTCAGTGAGCAACGAGCCAACGTGGGTGGTGGTGACTCATGCCTTGCTACCGAACGGCCCCAGCCACCGGCTTGTCAGGGCCTTGCTGCGAGACGGTCGGGCTGTGGCTGCATGCGCTGTGCCGCTGCCCGGTGCGTCCCGGTGGCGTGCGGAGCGGATGCTGCCGGGTGCGCAGGCACCGCACGTTCTAACCGATGAGGTGCGCCGGGTCCCTTTGGTGCGGGAGTTGTGGAGTGCGTTCGATGTGACGCGTTTCGCATGGCAACTAGAGAGAGCCGGTTGTCGTGACGTGGTGCTGGTCGGATGCGACCCGGTTTCGTTTCTTGAGGCGGCCGTTGCGTTTCGCAGCGTGCCGATCCGGGTGCGGGCCAGCGCCGTGTGGTTCGTCGACTGGTCGGCGCAGCGGCTCCAGCAGCCGGTGACAGCGGCAGCTTACCGACTGGTGGCCCGCGTCGCTCTGGGCCTGGCAGACTTAGCGGCAGCCATCTCACCGGCGGCGGCGAGCGAACTGACGCATGTGGGACGGCGGCGGCACGAGGTGCTAGTGCTGGCGAACCAGCCGCTTGATCTGGGCACTGGACCAGCATGGGTCGACAGGCCCCAGTCGGTTGCCTATGTCGGCGGCCTGTCCGAGCAGCAGGGGGTCGATGTCCTCTTGGGCGCTGCCGCAGCCGTTGGCCGCGAGGGGGTGATGGTGGATATAGTCGGTGACGGGCCGGCGAGGAACGCAGTGGCCCGAGCTGTTACCAACCTGCCCGGTGTGTACTTCCATAGCCTGGTCGACGGTCGAGACGAGCTGGCTGAAGTGCTATTGCGGGCTCGGGTTGGATGGGCGCTCTACGACCCGCAGTTTCCCATGCACGCCTTTAATGATCCGCTCAAGATCAAGGACTATCTTGCCGCCGGGATGCATGTGGTGAGCACCCTGCCTACCAGCGTGGCCGATGGGGCCATCATGACGGTTGAGTGTCGTGTGGATGCGGTGGCGGCCGCCACTCGTCGAGCGCTAGTGGTCCCTCCGTTTCCGGATCCCTTATCCCATCCACTGGTGGTGGATGCCGGTCAATCGCTTCGGGCGTTTCTGACCGCCGTGGACTCGGTCCTGTAACGTCCGAGTTCGGCTCTCCTACTGCTCCCGTGGGTGACCTCGCTGAGGTGACCAAAATCCTGGAGGCGGTCGACCGGGCCAACCCGTGCGGTTCGGTTCCCGGTAGGGACCGCCCTTGCGGGCGGCCCCCCGGACAGATCCCATCGTGCAGTACCACCGCAATGGGCTCCTGCTTCGGGTTCTGGCCTGACTCGGTTCATGGAGTTGGAGAATTCGTGTTGGCGCCGTCCTGACCTGGGCTGATGCCGGTGCGCGGCGACGGTTTCGCGCACTAACGAGGGGCGTAGGGTGCGGGTGTGGTGTTCATCCGGCGAGTACGGACCGCGTCAGGGGCGACGGCTGTCCAGATCGCCTAGCCTGGCGCTTGCCAGTCCCAAGGGACCACCCTGTTGCCAGCATCATGGGACCACCTCGTCCCCGACCGTGCCGGCCCGCCGCGATGGTGGCAGCGTCTCTGATCGCGCGGCTGGTGCAGGGCCGGTGACCGTCGATCGTCAGGCGTACGGTTGTCACCGGGCAGGATCGCCTACGTGTTTTCCACGCAGCCGTCGATCCCGAGTGTGACCGCAGACGTCGCACCCCCGGCCTCCCTATCTGCAAGGCAGAGAGAGAAGAACCCACGACCATGCCCGCAAACCCGATCGGCTTGGCGCTGCGCAACCGACACGCCGGACACCACACGCTGGTGTGGGCACGCACCGAGCTCCACGCACCGGAGAGCTTCACCCTCACCAGCCCCGCGTTCGACCCCGGCGCCCCCATCCCCGAGCGGTACCGCGGCAGGATCTTCGGAGCGAACGTGTCACCCGCTCTCGCCTGGACAGCGCCGCCAGCCGAAACCGCGGAGCTCGTGCTCGTCGTGCAAGACCCCGACGTCCCCCTCGGCAAACCTGCCACCCACGCCCTCACGATCGGCATCGACCCGTCGCGACGCACCATCCCCGACAACGGCCTCACCCACCCCAGCCCGATCAGCGGGCTGAAGCACGGCCTCGGCATCCTCGGCCGCCGCGGCTGGGCCGGCCCCAAGCCCCCGCGCTCGCACGGACCGCACACCTACGTCTTCCAGCTCTTCGCCCTGGACCACCAGCTCGAACTGCCCGACAGGTTCACCCTCGCCGATGCGCTGCACGCCATGGCCGGACATGTCGTCGCACGCGCCCGACTCGACGGCACCTACGAGGTCCGATGACCGCGCAGCAGCAGAGCTGAACCGCCCCCGCTGTTTCGATCGGATCTTCACGCGGCGGCCGGACCTTCCCCCTCCGACCGGGCGCCCAGAGCCCGACAGGCTGCACGAGGTTCCGAACGGCGGTGGCCATGCTGCGGTGCCCTCGTGCTCGGTCGTGGGCGTGGCGAAAAGCAGGTCTGCGACTGGCACGTTGCGGTCGCACCACGTGGCCGCACGCCCGACGTTTCACCGCTGACGGTCCCCACGCGACGTGGTGCGGCGCCGGTCAGCGGCGCGCCCTGCTCTTCGGATCTGTCGGCGGGCCTGGCGTCGCCGGTGTGCAGGTCACCCCTCCCGCAGTGGTGTGCCTGGTGAGGCACAAGCGCGACGAGACCCTCGGCCGCTGGCCGCGCAACACCCCCGTGCTGTCGTGTTCCCTGCCCGTCACCACCAGGCGACAGACAGCGGCTGTCTACTTCAAGGGGATGCTCCCCGAGGGCCGGCACCTCCAGGCTGTCGCCGCCCAAGCGAAGGTCTCGACCATCGACATCGTCGGCCTGCTGGCCCGCTATGGCCGCGACGTCGCCGGCGCCACCGTGATCTCCGCAACGGAGCCGCAGGACCGGCCAGGCCGCCTCGAGCCCTACGACCCCGCCAGCCTGGCCGACGAGGTCGCCAACCTCCAGGATCATCCCCTCGGGGTGCACGACGACAGCGAACTGTCCATCGCTGGCCTGCAGAACAAGCTCCTCCTCATCGCCGATGGCGACCGCTGGGGACGCCCGGTTGGCGGCAGGCCCTCGACCCACATCCTGGTGGCGAGGGTATCGATTCGAGGTGGCGTGACGTGGCTGGCTCCCCGCCGGCTCACATGGCGACCTCGTCGGACGAGGGCGCCGAAGCCATCAACGGACCGATGCGCAGGTCCACGGACCGCTCGATGCGTGCAGAACGACGCCACGCCCATCCCGACTGGCTGCCACGCCACTCGTCGGGTGTCCGCGGCTCCACATGACGGCGCCGGCGCAGGCGATGGTGCCGTTGGCATCGAGCAGGGGAATGTCGACGGTGCCCTCGGAGCCTTTCGGCGTGTCGATGGTCAGCACGAACGACCCCTGCCCGGCCATCCTCCAGCGGACGTCGATCGGGCCATGCGGGGTTGGAACCGCGCCCTGCGCCCATTGGAGGCCGGCGACGACCGGAGCGATCTGCCATCGCGAATATCCCGGTTGGGTCGGCCTCACCCCCAGGACGTACTCCGACAGCGCCGCCGTCGGGTCGGTCGACCACGCGTGGGCCGCGCTGTCGGCCAACGGACCACCCGAAAGGCCTCCGCTCATCTGGATGCGCTCCCAGTCCGTCCCCCCGGGGTCGTGGCTGACCATCCATCCCCACTCGCTGCGAATGAGCGACAGTGCCGACGAGGTGAGGCCCGTGCCGAAGTCCGCTTGGACCTCGAACCCGCTCATGTACGGCGATACCACTCGTACGAATCCCGATGGCGTCGGACGTGCGACGGTGGCAGGACCGAATGGGGTGTTGAGCCTGCTTGCGATGGTGCCAAGTAGCTGCCTGGCGCGGGTGTGGTCCGGAATGCCCGCCAGGACGGCCATGACGTTGGCGTCCTGGACGACCACGCCCCGCTGGCTCGTGCTCGCGTCGTACGCACCGATGGTCGGGTCCCAGAGCTGGCGGTTCACGGCACCGGTGATGGCCGCCGCTTGAGCAGTCCAGGCGGCGGCGTCGCTCCTCAAGTCCAACGCGCTCGCCAACGAAGCCGCCGCCCGCAGGGCGAGCACGTACATGGCGTTGACGTACGTGAGCTCACCGGGGATGTGCTCGATGTTCCAGTCGGCATCATCGGCAGCGCTGACCGATACCAGGCCATGGGCGTCGACCTGGTGGGCATCCCATGCCATCTGTCGAACGACGGCGACCCAGTGCTGGCGGACGAAGGCGAGATCGCCGGTGTAGAGGTAGTACTTGGCCAGGGCGATGACCGAGGCCATGGAGTACGTCGCCGACCATGTGAAACAGCCGACGGCCGCGAGGTTCGGGTTCGGCGTGCAGACACCGGGCAGCGGTCCCGGCGTGGAGAGGTTCCCCTGTGCCGGCACCAGCTCGCCGGCCACGGTCGCCGGGTGGTCGAGGAGGAGCGCGAGCGAGTCCCTGGCATAGCTCGGGTCGCTGGCGTAGTAAGCCACCATGTCGGCGATCAGCTGGTCGCCGCTCCACACGGCTCGATCTCGCTTGGCTCCGTCCAGGATGAGGTGGGCTTGGTTCACCGCGCCGGGTTGCACCGCAACACCGGGAGCGAGCTCGTCGAGGCTCAGGGTGTAGGCGCCGGCATACCAGATGCGGTTCAGCAGGTTGTCGCTGGACAGGAAGTGCCCGGGCATATCCGACGGAACCTCGCGAACCTGCGAGAGGATGATGCCAGCGGCGTCGAGGGTGACACGGCCGGGTTTGGTCAACGTGAGCCGCTCGTAGCGCTCACCTCCTTGGATCTCCGGGGACGTCAGGGTTCCCGGGGAGACGACGTCGAAGGTGTCGGTCCGATGGGGGTCACCTGAATGGAAGAACCCCACGGACAGTGCGCCGTCATTCCCCAGGTTGGCGAGCGTCTCGGAACACGTCGAGGCGAGCACCGTTCCGGTGGTTGACGTCACGCTGAACGTGGGGTATCCGCCGACATCTGCTCCGAAGTCGAGCACGACTGACGGCGCCGGCCCTCCGGGTCGGAAGTCGAGGGTGGTGACGGTTGTTCCGCCGCCCAACAGCGCCTGGGGGTCGGTGACCCCGCCGGTCACGTCAAGTACCCGTGCAGGGCGGGCGACCGGCCCTGGCGAGTCGACCAGGTGGTACCAGGTCCGGTTCCCGGGGATCGCCGTGAGCGACAACTGCTTGGCCTCGCCCGCCGACGATGCCGGCGCAGCACATGTCGAGGCGACCACGGCGAGGGCCGCTGCCCAAAGCGCCCGGCTTCGTCGAACCATGCCGGGGCGGTGCGTGCGACGAACTGCCATGCGGACCATGACTCCTGGGAATACCTAGTGGTACTGTAAAGGATACCGTAGCGTACTGACCCTTGCTACGGAAAGAACTGAACCCCGTACCATTGCGTCCGTGCCCTCGGGGACGTACTCGGAACGAAAGACGCAGGTGCTCGACGCCGTCCGGGAGGAACTGGATGCGGCGCGTCGCGACCAGATCATCGAGGCCTTCGCCAACGTCGTCGCTGACAAGGGCTACCCGGCCACGACGGTGGCCGACATCGCCCGCGTGGGCCATGTGTCCAAGTCCACCGTCTACGCGCACTTCGCTGACAAGGAGACGATCTACCTCGCCCTCCATGACGCTGTCGCTCGCCGGATCCAGTCGATTCTCGTCGAGCTCGAGCGCGACGTCACGACGACGACGTCGTGGAGCGAACCGGCTCGCCGGGCGATCGCCACCTACCTCGACGCCATCGTTTCCGAGCCAGCTTTCCTGACCCAATTGATGGTGGAGGCGAACAACGCCACGCCCGCAATGGCCAAGGCCAGATGGGAAGCCGGCGAGCGGTTTGCCGCCACCATGGTGCGAATCGCCGACCGGTTCAGGACCAGTTCGGACGGCGAGGCGGGGATGACGCTCCCTATGGCACGGGCCTTTCTGGCGGCGTTCCTGGGGCTGCTGCAATGGGCCGCCGTCGACGGGCCTGATGCCGTGCGCCAATTGCAGGCACCGATCGAGGAATTACTGCACCGGCTTGTCGGTGCACCGCCCCCGCTGTCGAGATGAGTCGCCCGACATGAGACCCGGTGTTCACTGCTCAGGGGACCCCGATGGGTGAGCCGCCCACTCTGCGAGTTGATGTGGCTGTCGGGCTCGTCGGCTACCGGCGTCACCAGAGCTGGTGGCGTGATGGTGGCTGTCGCGCTGCGCTCAGCGTGGAACTGGAACGGTCAGGGGCGCGAGTGTGTCGCCGGTGCTCCACCTGGCGTAGCCGGCGTGGGTCTGGCCCCGGAAGCAGACCAAGCCCAGCATGGTGTGGAGTGCACGGGCGTCCTCTGCGGCGTGTGCGGTGGGCAGGTCCTCGATGTCGAGCGGTGGCGCGTCGAACGGGACGGTGACACGCTGGCCGAAGATGACGTAGTTCACGGTCCCGGCAAGCGCGGCAGATGGCACGCACAACGTGTTTGGAAGGCTTGGGTCGGCGTACGCGGCGGCGGCCAGGGCTTGGCACGCCGTCCAGTCGTCGTCCACCAGGTCCGCTGGGGTGACGCCGAATGTCGTGGCGTTGTCGAACGCGACCTCCAGGATGGGCTCGGGCACCCGCACGGCCCACAGGCGGGCCCGCAGCGTGGCCAGCGCGGCCGGGTCGCGTTCGTCGTGGAAGCGGAGCAGCTCGGCCCACGGTCCGGCCGGATGCCCGCAGAGGTACTGGGTGGGGGGCGCCCCCGGCCCGTTGTAGCGGCCCGTCGTCCGGTTCGG
The DNA here is from genome assembly GCA_021803325.1 of Actinomycetes bacterium. Taxonomy (GTDB): domain Bacteria; phylum Actinomycetota; class Acidimicrobiia; order Acidimicrobiales; family UBA8190; genus JAJZYI01. Next base: position 943 of record JAJZLP010000173.1, on the reverse strand, counting down.
GCTCACCCACAGCGGGGTGTCGTAGGCGGCGACCCGGTAGCCGGTGACGCCGCCGGAGGCTGGCATGGTCACGGGGGGTGCCACGGTCAGTCGGAGGCTGGCACGGTCAGGCGGCGGCTGGCACGGTCACGGAGGCTGGCACGGTCACGGAGGCTGGCACGGTCACGGAGGCTGGCACGGTCAGGCGGCGACCATGGAGCGGTAGCGGCGTGCTGCAGCCAGCACGTCGGGGTAGCGCACGGGGTCGTCGAGCAGCGCCTGTGGCGTGTCGCCATCGAGGGCAGCCGAGGGCCGTTCGAACCAGCCGATCACCCCTGGTCCGGTGAACACGTGGCGGAGCTGGTTCGCCACCCGGGCGACCGTGGCGAGGCGCGCCCCGTCCTTCGACGACGGCTCGACCGTGTCGTCCTCCATCCACCGGTGCAGTGTCCGCGGGCTGACGCCGACCACACGTGAAAGGTCGCCGACGCTCACACGAAGGCTGTCGACAAGCCACCGGGCCAGGGCTCCGGCCGGTTGCGCCGGACCCACGACCTCCTCCGCGACGGCGTCGCGCAGTGCCTGGCGTAGCTGCTCCACGCCCACGCGCAGGGCGCGCCGTTGGGCGCGGCGGTCGTCCTCATGCAGCGCTCTGAGGCTCTCGATGGCACCTCCCAGGAACGCCTGGGCCAGGTACGGGTCCATGCCCTGCAGCTCGTCAGGAGTGGTGGGGACTTCGGCGAGCACACGCCACAGGCGTTGCGCCGTCGCGTCGGGGACGGTCGGCGGGATCGCCAACTCCCGCTGGACCTCGTCCAGCTCGTCGAGCCAGGTCGCCGCATCGACCAGCTTACCTGTCTCAGTGGTGTCATACCGCAGTGTCATTACACTGCCATGGTGACGGCTCGTCCGGTCCTTGTCAAGGAGCACGAGCTGCGACGTTCAGGGGCCGTCCGGAGCGCAC
>JAJZLP010000247.1 GCA_021803325.1 Actinomycetes bacterium | reverse complement strand
CACTGCCGGGGGCCACCGGCGGCGTTCGGTCCGTACCCGGTGAGCGGGGGAGCGCGTCACCGAGGTGACAGGGCCGATCCCTGGCTCGCAACCACGCGACCTGTCTCTGGCACCACTCGAGTGGGTCCATAGACGACGAGCCGCACCGGGGTCGCCAGCTTGGCGTCAGGCACGAGCGCGGTCAGGCACAGGTCGGGTTCGTTCACCGAGTTGGGCCCGCCGACGCGGCGGAGGCCATGGTTCTCTGCGAGCCCGTCGAACCTGTCTCTGATCGTGCGTCGGGCGGCGGGATGACCCCGGGGACGGCGATCTGGAGCTGGGCGACGAAGCGGTCGGGGAGTCCCAGCGGGGAGCGCTTCTGCGCCAAGCGTCTGCCCAGGTTCTCGTCCCGAGCTGCCGGGCAGGCACGGGCGCATCTCCTTCCCCGGCGGGATCGGCACGCCACTCGTGGTAATCGCCGAGGTCGTGCCGTCAGCTCCACCAGCCCCCATCGACGCGGAACCGCCCGGGCTCGCCCCGGCGCCCGACGGTCTGGTTGCAGCGTTTGTGCTTGTGGCTGGTGCGCTCTGGGCCAGTGAATTCCGACCGGGGAAGGAGGTGCCCACGGCTGGACGACGTCCGAGCAAATCCGCGGCGCTTCGGGCGGCCACGCCGATCAGGATCGTCTTGCTTGCTGGGTATCTCGTCGCGGCTATGTTCGGTGACCGTCGGATCCCCTCGAGAGGGGACATCAGCAACGCGGTCGGGAGCGGCCCCTTCGGCCCGGCTGGCACCACCACCTGGCGGAGAGGGGCCGAGACTGTCCCAGAGGTGAGCTGCGTGGCCAGCTGAGGCACTGTGGGGAGGACTCCGTCGGGCGCCTGCTCTCCCGCGGCACCTGTCTGGACAGCGGTGCAGGCTGGTACCTGCTGAACCGCCACGGAGAGGGGGTGTGCGGAACCACTATGCGCCATCGCCAGGTCCTCTACACGCCTCACGCCCAGTACGTGCCCAAGGGGTGCCACCCGGGCCGGTCCCGGCGGCAGGCCTCGGGCCACTGTGCCTGAGGAGCCGAATGCCGGATGCGACACTGGCGACGTTCTCGCCCCGACCCTCGACACGTCCTGGCAAGGTGGTGCCCGCCCGGATGCGTGCCCGGCCTTCGCCCGGGCAGTGCCCAGCCGGTCGACGACCTCGAGGTGGGAGGAGCCGTCCACCGCACTCGGGTCGTCCGTTGGGGCGGTCTGCCAGCCGAATCGATTGTGCATCCGGCACTGAGCGTTCTGCTGGGAGCCGTGGTCGGCGTAGACGTGGGAGCCGATCCTGCTCGATCAGGCAGGAAACCTGCTTGTTCCCACCGAATCGGTCGATCGTTGTCAACGCCGGCTTGAACACCCCCACGATGACGTCTTGCGTCTCGCTGCCGGTGCCGAGGTGTCGTCGTCTCGCTTGGGCGAGGAGCATGGGGCGGAGCGAGCGCACGGTTGTGGCGAAAGGCCCGGGACCGCCACTCCGGTGAGCTCCGACGAGCGCTTGGTCGTCTCGGCTACCGCGATGGTCACCTCGTCCACCATCGCTCGACGCCAACTCCACGCGCCCCGACTCCCTCACCTGAGCCTGCTTCCTCGGCCTCGGCCTCGATGGGCCAGCCTACAGGCGAGGATTCCGAGATAGCGAATGGCGCGCACGTCCTGACGTGGATGTTTGACCTGATCCCGGGGTCGATCACTCGTCGGGAGACGCGGCGTGCCTTCCTGGTTGAGATCGGACGAGAGCCGACGACAAGGCGGCTGCACAATGCGAGCGTCAGCCTTGGAAGCCGAAGTAGACGCCGACCCCGCCGGCCTCGCCGGTGGACGTCCCGAGGACGGGCATGGACTCGTGACCCGCATCGACTACGTCCGGTAGCGCGACACCCAGACGGTCAACGGGCCGTCGCGATCCGTGCCCGTGGGTGAACGATCGCCGCGTCGGTAAGGAGACTGGGCGCAGGGCTCGCTTCAGGTCCTCGATCGTTCCGCTGTAGTGCCGGCAGTCGGCGGGTGAAGTTCAACGGACACGGAATTGTCGTCGGGTTCGTTCAGAGAGAGGCCTTGCCTCAGCCTGGTCGTCGTGGCTCGGACGCCGCTTCGTCGACCTGGTTCGTCGTCGGATCAGCTTGGCTGCTGCCGTCTGAGCCACCGCTAGCTGGCGCCGCTGTGCTGCTCAACGGGGAGAATGTCGACGAGCTCGATGTGGGAGCGGTGGTCGTCGAGGTGCCGGTCGTCACGTCGCCCCCGCTTCCGGGCGGTTCGATGAAAGCCACTGCCAACTGGGCAGTGTTGTCTGCTTTGCGCAAAAGGAGCTGGGCTGCGAAGTCGGCAGAGATGCCCCAGGGCAGCGAGGCGGGGGACGTCGAACTCGACGCCGGGGCCTGCCCGTTCAAGACGACGGTCGTACCCCGGAACAGGTAGCCCCGGTCGCCGCTCGTCCCGGTGGTGGAGGCCAGAGCGCCGCGCAGCTGCACCTCGGTGCCGTCGGCTGCCGTCAGGTTCACCACCAACACCCCGCTGTCGGGAGCGACGCACGCCCCGCTGAGCACCGACACCGGCGTGCCCGCCGCCTCGGACCTTGGGTTGGTCAGGGTGGCGGACGTGTGGAAGACGGGAGTAGTCGACACGTCGGCCAGGGTCACCGGATCGGTTCCGAGCAGATCGGCGACGGTCCCGCTCATCGGCGGCGTGCTCAGGATCGGGCCGGGGGTTGCGCCCGGGAAGGCGGCCAGCCACGGACAGGGGGCGGCCGTCGGGCTGGCTGCCGTTGAGGTGCTCGGGGGGGAGCCCGTCCCCGTGGTGCCTGTGGTGCCGTCTGCCGGCGTGCTTGCACCGGTGGACGCCTTGGTGCTGGGCGGTGTCACACCGGCCAGCACGACCCACGACGGCACACCCGCTTTCGGCGAGCTGCCGCTGGTGGTGCTGGTTGCCGCCGCCGGCGAGCTGCCGCTGGTGGTGCTGGTTGCCGCCGCCGGCGAGCTGCCGCTGGTCGTGCTGGTTGCCGCCGCCGGCGAGCTGGCGTGCGCCGACGGCGTCTGCAGCGCCAGTAGCGGCGCAGCGCTCGCGGGCGTCGCGGGGGGGGCTGACGACGGCTTCACCGTCGAACGCTCCGCCACCGGATCCGACGCCAGAAGGTCGGGCGTCGGTGAAGCGGTCGCCTGAGTTAGCCGGGTCGCAGGCGGCGTGCCGCCGGTGGCGGTAACGGTGGCAGCCGGCGACAAGGTGGCCGTGGCGACGGCGGCGACGCCTGCCACCACTGCCAGCAGCGACCCGCGCGGGTTCTGGACGCCTGCCACTGCACTCTGGGCCTGCGGACTGGTCGCCACCTGCACGGCCAGCTGGCTGACGCTGTGCTGCAGCTTGACTAGGGACTGTCCGGCCGTTGGAGGTGCCGGACCGACGCCGCTGGCGGCCGGCACGGCGGAACCGGAGCTGGCGTCGTGGAGCTCGCCGACGGGAACCCGGCCGGCCAGGCGCTGCAGAGCTCTGGGCAGCGCCAGTGGCGCGCCCACCACCGCTCCGAGCAGGCTGCGGACACCGTGCAGGCGGCGCTGCAGGGTAACCCGAGCGCGGTGCACCCGTGCCCGGGCGTTCGCCTCGGTGATCCCCAGCTGGTCGGCGACATCGGGGTAGGGAAGGCCGTCGATGGCATGCAGGACGAAGCTGCTGCGCTGTGAACGAGGGAGCCGGTCGATCGCTGACAGTACAGTCGCCAGCACCGCCGGGTCGGATACCGAGTCCGACAAGTCGGGCGTCACCATCTGGTCGCCCACCAAGCGTTCCGGCAGCTGCCGCTGGCTCGTGCGGCGAGCGCCGTAGGTGGCGCACACGTTGGTGGTGATGAGACTGAGCCAGGCACCGAGCCGGTACTCCCCGCCGAAGCGGTCGATGGCCCGCAGCGCCCGCTCGAAGACCTCCTGGACGACATCTTCAGCGTCGACGCGGCTAACCAGCCTGCGCTGAGCCTGCGCCAGCAGTGCCGGGTAGTGGTCAGCCACGATGGCGGCGAAGGCGTCGGGGTCGCCCGCCTGGTGCGCTTCCACGAGCCTGCGATCCCGCTCGGCGCTACGCTGGTCGAGGTCGTAGGGTGCGATCGCCATGGTGCCTGCCACTTCCCTCTGTCGCCTTCCCTCGGGACTCCGAGCCCGCCTCACGGGCTCGCTCGAGGGCCTTGCCTCAGCCGTTACACCGACCCGGAACACGCAAACGTGCACGAAGCACCAACCACAACTGTCGCCACCCTACTGTCCCCGTTGATCCAGGGCAACGAACGCCGCTCCCGTCACCGGACCGGGTCGAGTTAGCGGTAGGCGCAGGCGGCGACGGCTGACGGTCGCGGCAGAGGCTGTCGTTCCCGCCCCGACCGTTCCCCGTCCCCGCCCGACGCTGGCTCGAAGTTATTACTGTGTCACACAGCCCCGGTTCGGCGGTTGAACGATGCAGTAACATCCAGCTTCGTCTCGCCCAGTCGGCGCACCACAGTGCAACAGCCGCGTGGGTCGGGGTGACCAATCAGCGATCCAACAAGGAGAGCAAGTGAGAGAACATCCGTCGGGAGCACGCCGATGGGCGGTGGGGGGCCTCGCGGCTACCCTGGCGCTCACCGGTGCCAGCGTGCTCGGGCTGAGCGGGGTCGCAGCAGCGGCGCCAGCGACCGGGTCCTCGGTCAGCGCGACATCGTCGCCGACCATCCGCCCCACCGGGACCAACCAGGCAGCGGGCAACCTCGTCGTCACGTTGACCCCGGGGAGCACCTGCACCACCGGTGACACGATCACCCTGAGCGTCACTGACTCGAAAGGTGGTGCCACCGTCGACTTCACGAATAACCCCACGGTGACCCCGTCGGACACGGCCGGGACCGTCCCGCCGACCGTGACGACCGTGGCTGGTGCCGGCACAGGTACCATCACGACGACCATCACATGCGGCGCAGGGGCCACCTCCTACGCCAACGGTGAGACGTTCACGTTCTCCAACGTGGCCTACAACACGACGGGCGCGGCGGCCGGGGGCGTGAACGTGGTCGCCACGTATGGTGGCACGACGCTGACCCCGACGACCGGCGCGTCCAACGCCACCGTCACCACCAATGTGCCGAGCTTTGCCACGTACGCGACGGCGTCGTCTCCGACTATCGGCGCTGGGGTGTCGGGTGGGCAGGCCGCCGCCAACCTGCAGGTGCAGCTGGCCACCCAGAACACCTCGTGGCAGTCGGGTGACACCCTGAGCATCACCGTCGCCGACGGCTCGAATAGCAACTGCACGTCGAAGGACGACACCGTCGCCTTCTCGGCTGCCCCCAAGGTGACCGCCTCGGTGACCGCCGGGCAGGCCTCGCCGACCCCGACGTTCTCCACGCCGACGCTGGTCGCCACCGGCGTTTGCGCTGGACAGTCGGTGGACAACACCGTGGTGCTGACCTTCACCAACAGCGGGTCGATCATCGGGACCAACCCTCTCGGGAGCAACCTGCCGCCGGTGATGATCGACCTCTCCGGGGTGTCCTACACCGTCGGCTCGGCCGCTCAAGCGGGCCAGGTCTATGTGGGCACTGCCTACACGAGCGCCGGTAACACGACCACAACCACCGCCAGCAACACCCAGTACGTGTCCGGGCCGCCGTTTACTGGTGGGCCCTCGAACGCCTTCATCAGCGACGTGCTGGTCAATGCCAACAACCCGTCCGTGGGTCTGGTGCCGGGCGCTCCTGACGCCAAGATCAGCCCGATCGCCATCGTGGAGACGAAGGCTGGGGTGATCAGCGCGGGTTACGTCTGCGTGGCGCTTGACGCCGGCACGTTCGACGCCAGCAGCACCCCGACCGTGACGGAAAGCGGTGGCGGAGCCGCCGTCGGCAGCACCGTGGTGGGCATGGGCTCGAACCAGTTGAGCTTCAAGGTGACGACGGCCTCGTCGTCGGGACCGGCCACCTACACGCTGTCGGGCCTGCAGGTCGACGCCCCGACCGCACCCGAGCTCGTCGGCGCCTTTGTCAAGACCGGCTCGAGCGCGGGCTGCGGTGGTGGATCGGTGATCGCCACCAGTCCTCGCGTCTTCTCCGTCATCGTCGCCTTCCGCACCGCCGGTAGCACCGAGGACGCCACCGCGGCGCAGGCGCTGCTGCAGGCCTACCCGGTCGGCGCTGGTTGCACCGAGAACCTCGCGCCTGGCGGCTTGCTGGGCGGTCAGGCGCGCGCCGTCGTGCTGGCCACGAACAGGAGCTATCAGGATGCCCTGTCGGCGAGCTACCTGGCTGGTCAGTTGGGCACCGGTGTGCTGTTGACGTCGCCGGACAGCCTGTCTGCGTCGGCGACCAGCGCCATCCGCATCGAGGGCATCACCGAGGTGTACGTGATCGGAGGCCCAGAGGCGATCAGCTCGACGGTGATCAATCAGGTCAAGGCACTCACCGCCTACGACTGCGGAGGCAACACCCCGGTGACCTCTCTCGTCGGCACTCCGGAGAACGTCCAGGTGGTCGGCCCGATCTACGGGCAGACTGCCGATGGCACCGCCCAGGCAGTGGCCGAGTACTTCAGCACCGCCGGGGTCAACTCCATGACTGTGCCGGGTGCCTACGGCATGTACAACGACACCACGGGCAATAGCTCGTCGGCGCCGTCGACCACCGAACCGCTGCGGACGGCGATCCTCGCCACCGATGCCGGCTTCCAGGACGCGGCGTCGGCCAGCGCGATTGCCTACAAGGGCTACCCGTTGCTGTTGACGCCCACTGCGTCGCTCGGGTCGCAGGCCCAGCAGGCGATCGTCAACCTGGGGATCCAGCAGGTCATCGTGATGGGCGGTCCACTCGCCATCTCAGACAACGTGGTGACTCAGCTGCAGGCCCTGGGCGTGTCGGTGCTCCGCATCGCCGGGCAGGACCTCGGTGACACCTCCCAGATGACGGCGCAGTTCGAGCAGAACTCCCAGAACCTGGCTGGGGCGCCAGACGGCCTCGGGTGGGGTGTGAAGGGCGGCGCCAACTCGGTGCTGGTGGCTCGCGGCGACTACTTCAGCGACGCCATCACCGGCTCCGCTGTCGCCGGTGTGTACCGAGAGCCGATCCTGCTGACACTGAACCCGAACTCGGTGTCGCCGTCGGTGATCACCTTCCTGAACAACGCCGGTTCCAACGCGGCGCAGTACCCGGTGATCGCCCTGAACATCCTGGGTGGGCCGCTGGCCATCACCCAGACGACGGTGAACACGTTGTTCGCCGCCTTGGCCAACGGCTGACTTCACGGCTGAGCCAGCTCCGCTGACCGTGTCGGCCAGCGGGTCGTGAGAGGAGGGGCCTTCGGGCCCCTCCTCTCGCGCCCGCCCGGTAGCGCCCGCGACGCCGTCGAGCGGCGGGAGTGCCCGTGCGCACACGCAGGCCCGAAGTTCGGAACGCGCGCGGCGCATCGGAGGCGCTCGCCGCCCTGGCCGGATGCATCCGTGCCGTCCCTGGGCCACCGCCACGCGCGATGGCGCCGCCGCTGAGCCCGACGGCTTCCTCCCCGCAGGACGCGCGAGTGGCCGCCCCGGGATGCCCCCCCGGTGAAGATCGTCGATCCATGGTGGCCGAGCCGGGTCGGCTCGCAGCCCGCCCGATGCCGAAGTCGGTAAGGCCCGGCTCCCCGTAGTGGCTCGTGACGATGTCGTAGGCTCGATGTCCCGGTAGAGGATCCGGGGGTGCGCAGATGGCGATCAGCGCCGGGCTGTGGTGGTGACCACGAGAACCTCCGTCCGGGTGGTCACGTCGGGGGCGCCGCACCCGAGGCGATGCGTGCTTGCGCCGTGTGGGTCCGGCTACGCTGCTAGCGTCCCGTGGGCACGTCGCGCTTAGTGGCGAACGGCGAAGAGACTGGTCGCGGCGTCTCGCTCGACGGCGAGGAGCGGCACCTTGCCCTGTTCCACCTGAGCACCGGGAACGACCCATGACCACCGATTCCGAGAGCCCCTCCCTCCGCACGGCACGGGCGCACGCCGACCTTGGCCTGCCCGTCGATCGGGGCGCCCGGCGCCGGTTCCTCAAGCGGGTCGTCTACCGGGTGGGCTGGGTGTTCCTCCGTCACCAAGTGGCCTTCAACCATGCCGTGCTCGACGAGGTGGCCGCGCTGCGGGCCGAGCAGGCGGCAACGCTGGCGGCG
>JAJZLP010000066.1 GCA_021803325.1 Actinomycetes bacterium | reverse complement strand
AGCACTGTCCCGCCGCTCTGATGCACCGCCCGCACCCCCATGCTGCCGTCGCTCCCGGTACCGGTGAGCACGACGGCGATCACGCGGTCACCGTAGCTCCCTGCCGCCGAATCGAACAGCAAGTCGGCGGACGGGCGGACGAAATGCACCAGCTCGGAGCGCGACAGTCCCACGGTGCCCCCCGGGTTCACGAGGAGATGCCGGTCCGGCGGAGCGACCAGTACCGTCCCGGGCCGCAAGCAGTCACCGTCCTCGGCCAGCGACACCGGCAGCCGGGTCCGCCGGCCGAGGACGGTGTCGAGCAGGGTCCGGTGCCTCGGATCGAGGTGCTGCACGACCACCACCGCCGCTTCGAACCCAGGCGCAAGGGCGCCGAGCACCGTGCTCAACGCGTCGAGCCCACCGGCCGATGCGGCCACCGCCACCAGGTCGAATGCAGGTTTGGACCCACCGTCTGGCGATGGACCCGTCGACCCGGCCGTCGACAGAGACGTAGCCGTAGACGGAGCAGCGGACGTGGCCGGCCGCCCAGCGTTCACTCGATCGGCGGCGACGCTGCTCGCCGAACCTGGCCCCGCCGGCCCCGCACGCTCTGCCGTCCCGGGGGAGTCGCTCTCACGGGCGCCCTGACCGTGCCCGGTCACGTCCTTGCGCTCCGGCCCGTTCATCCCGATACCCGCGCCCGTCGCCGCATCGGCAGGTGCCATCCCGACGACAGCAGGGCGGCCAGCTCCTCGGCTGGAGCCGGAGGCCACACGTAGAACCCCTGGACGCGGTCGCACCCCGCCGCTCGCAGGGCTCCGATGTGCTCGACGGCCTCGACACCCTCCGCCACCGTCGTCAGACCCAATGTCCGGGCGAGCTGCACGATGGCGACCACGATCAATCGGTCTTCGCGAGACACCAGCAGCCGGCCCACGAACGACTGGTCGATCTTGACCACGTCGACGGGAAGGTCGTGGAGGTACGCCAGCGACGAGTACCCGGTGCCGAAGTCGTCGAGCGCCACCTGCACGCCGGCGAGGCGTAGGCGCCGAAGCGCGTCCACGCCCCGCCGGCCACTTTCGACCGCGGTGCGCTCCGTCACCTCGATACAGAGCTGGCCCGGCTCCAACCCCGCTCGGAGCGCCTCGTCGACGAGCGCCTCGGCGAACTCAGGGTCGGCGAACTGCCGGGGCGACACGTTGGCCAGCAGACCGAGCCCCGCCGGCGCCCCGGCATCGATCCAACCGCGCACATCGGCCATGGCCCGGCGCAGAGCCCAGCTGCCGGCCGCCACGATGAGCCCGGAATTCTCCAGATCGTCGATGAATTCGCTGGCGGCCAGCACGCCTCGGACCGGATGGTGCCACCGCAGCAGCGCCTCGACGGCAACGACATGGCCGTCCTCCAGATCCACCACCGGCTGGTAGTGCACCGCCAGCTGCCGGTTGCCGAGAGCCATGCGGAGCTCCGCCTCGGCGTCGACGCGGGCAACGGCACGTGCCCGCAGCGGCACGCTGAACACCGTGCACCGGTTGCCACCCGCCTCCTTCGACGCGTACATGGCGATGTCCGCGTCGCGCAGGACGTCCTCGGCACGGAGGCGACCGGGTTCCACCACCACCATGCCGATGCTCGCACCGACGTGCACGATGCCCTCGGCCAGAGCGAACGGCGCCCCGAGGGCGACGAGGATCCGGTCGGCGAGTGCGGCACCGTTGGGACCGCCAGGCTCGTCGTCGAGGGCGACCGCGAACTCGTCCCCGCCGATCCTGCCGAGCAGATCGCCGTCGCGCAGCAACGACCGCACCCGCTCACCTGCTGCCGCGAGCAACTCGTCACCGGCCGGGTGCCCGAGCCGGTCGTTCACCGCCTTGAACCGGTCGAGGTCGATGAACAGCACGACCGTCGACCGGTCGGGGCCCACGCGGCTGCGCAGCCGACGGGTCAGGATCTGCAGGAAGTGCCGGCGGTTAGCGACCATGGTCAGGTGGTCGTGCGTGGCGTGGAAGGTGAGCTGCTCCACCAGCTGCCGCCGGTCGCTCACGTTCCGGACCGACCACAGCAGCATGGCGTCCCCACCCTGCCCGACCCTGGCAACGTGCAGCGCCGCGTCGAACGGCACGCCGCCCTCGCACCGGATGCGCAGGTCGATGCCGGAACACCCGTCGACACCAGAACGCCCATCGTCACCGGAACGCCCGTCGACACCGGACCGCCCGTCGACACCGGACCGCCGGTCTGCTCGGCACGACGACAGGAACCGGCGGAAGCGCCGACGGTCGCCGGCCGCTACAAGGTCGGCCAGCGAGGTCCCCACCAGCTGGGCGCGTTCGACGCCGAACATGGCCAGCGCACAGCGGTTCACGTCGCGCACCACGCCGGAGCGGGTGGTCTCGACGAGACCGTCGGGTGCCACGTCGAAGAGCAGCTCGCGCCGAGACCCCCCTGGGGAGGGGGGCTCCACCGGCCAGGAAAGTGCACCCATTGCCGTCCGCACTGCCTGGAGCGTCTCGCCCAGGTCGGCCGCGATCTGGTTCAGCGACCCGCCGACGTCGCTCGCGGGCGCCGCGCTCGGCGCTTCGACGAACGCCACCAGCGATCCGAGCTCCCGTTCCACGTCCGTCAAGCTCCGCCGAAGCTCATCCAGCCGGACTGCGTCCAGGCTCATCACCATGCCCACCATACGTGACACGGGGGCACGGTGCAGCGATCGCGCATGCCGGCCGCGCCCCACCATCACGGCGATCGTGTGAGTAGCCACTCCCAGAGTGACCCCCCTACACTGGCGGCATGGAGCTTCGGGTGGAGACCCTGGCGGTTCGGGCCGGGGTCAGCGTCGACACCGTTCGCTACTACCAGGCCCGGGGCATCCTGCACACGCCGCGTCGCCAAGGCCGCGTCGCGTGGTACGACGAGACGCACCTCGCCCGTCTGCAGCGGATCCGTGGCCTGCAGGCCAAGGGCTTCACCCTTGCCACCATCGCCCGCATCGTCGACGGCAGCCTGGACGCGGCCGACGAAGCCCTGGTGAGTGCGCTGGCAGACGAGACCACCCGCCCGGGCGGGAGCCGAGAGCTGCTCAGCGTGGAGGACCTCAGTGCGCGAACCGGCATCCCCGTGCCGGTCCTGCAGGCGGTGACCGCCGAAGGCCTGCTCGTCCCCCATCGCATCGGCGACCGGTACGGCTACACCGAGGGTGACGTGGCGGCGGCCGCCGCCGGACTCGCGCTCTTGGGGTGGGGCATCCCGCTGACGGACCTGCTGGAGCTGGCCGCCGACCACCACCGTGCTACCACCGACATCGCCCGCCGGGCCGTGGCGCTCTTCGACACGCACATCCGCCACCGGCTGCGCGACGACAGCCAGGTCGACGAGGCAACCGCTGCCATCCGGCTGGTGGACGCATTCCGCGCGCTCCTACCGGCGACCACCACGCTCGTCGGCCACCATTTCACCCGGGTGCTGCTGCAGGCCGCCCTCGACCACATCGAGCACGTGGGCACCGACCCCGAGCTCGACGCCATCGCTGCTGCGCGGGTGGCCGAGCAGCTCCTCGACACGATGGCAAGCCGGTGACGAGCCCCCGCCAGCCACGGCCGGCCGCAGCGCTCGGCACGTCCGCCGCCGACTTGCCCGCGGCCGAGGAGAAGACCCGTGTGGTGCGGGCCATGTTCGACACCATCGCTCCCCGCTATGACCTCGTGAACCGGCTGATGACCTTCGGCCTCGACATCGGCTGGCGGCGTCGCACCGTCCGCGCGCTCGGCCTGCCTCCCGGGTCGTCCATCGTGGACGTCGCCTGCGGCACCGGCGACCTGGGACGCGAGCTGCGCCGGCAAGGGCTGCGCCCGTTCGGGGTCGACCTGTCTGCTGGCATGCTCGCTGCCGGCGACCCCACCATCGGCCGGGTCCAAGCCGACGCCACGCACCTGCCGCTGCCCGACGCTGCTGTCGACGGCGCCACCTGTGGCTTCGGCATGCGCAACTTCAGCGACCTGGCTGCCGTGCTGACCGAGATGGGCCGGGTCGTCCGCCCCGGAGGGCGCGTCGCGCTCCTTGACGTGGCCACACCGACCGGCATCATGCGCGCCGGCCATCGGCTGTGGTTCGAGCGAGCGGTGCCGCTCATCGGCGGACTGCTGTCCGACGCGGCTGCATACCGCTACCTCCCCCGCTCGGTCGCGTATCTGCCGGCGCCGGCAGACCTGCTGGCCATGGTCCGCTCCGCGGGTTTCTCCGGGGTGAACCACCACGTGCTCGGCGGCGGTGTCGTCCAGCTCGTCACCGGCACCCGCTGCGGCTTTGCCAGGCCCGACGCGGACCCTGCGACGCGGCCCGATGGCAGCTGACATCCGGCCGGGTCCTTCGATGAGCACCAGGCACCACGCGCTGGCAGCCCCCGACCCCCGCTCCTTCGCGGCGTCCACCGTTGCCCTCACTGGCGCAAGCCCGGACCCGCTGGCCATGGCCATGACCGCCGCCGACGGCTTCGTCCTGCTCGGACCGCGCGGCAGCGTGGCCGCCGCCGGTGTGGCTGCCCGGCTGCGGCTGCCTTGCGGCCTCCACCCCGACACGAGCGGCGACGTGGCACGGTGGCTGGCGGCAGTGCCGGCAACCGGTTCGGCGAGCCAGCCCGGTTCCGGCCCACTCGCTGTGGGGGCCTTGCCGTTCCTTCCCGGGCAGCCCACCGAGCTGCTCGTGCCATTGATCTCGGTCGTGTCGACGGCGGCAGGCCGGTCCCTGGTGACTGTCGTGCGCCCCGCGGCGACCAGCGCCGACGAAGCCGAGGACCTTGCCCTGTTGTCGGACCTGGCCGCGCTGCTCATCGGAACCGGTTTAGCCACCCTGCTCGACAGGACAGCCTTGGCCACCCTGCTCGACGACACCGACCCGACCACGCTGCTCGACGAGACCGACCCGGCCACGCTGCTCGACGGCACCGACCCGACCACCCTGCTCGACAGCACCGACCCGGCCACCCTGCTCGACGGGACCGACCCGGCCCGAACACCGGACCGGCGCGGCCTGGCGGCACGGCTCAGCGGACCCGCTGTGGCCGCTCGACCCGTGAGCACCGACCTCGCCGCACAGCTCGACGGTGCCGGCCTGCCTGCGGAAACCGGCGGTACGGTCACGGCCCCGCCGCCTCACCGAACCCGTGTCGACGCCGTCAGCGCCGCTCCTCCTGCCACACCGGTGTCTCCGGACCCCGAACGACAGGCCACGACGACCGCGGTGGAAGCCATCTGGCAAGCTCCCGACGGACCCGAATTCGAACGCCGGGTCACCGCTGCCCTGGCTGCCATCGCGTCCGGGCGGGTCGGCAAGGTGGTCCTCGCCCGCCAGGTGCACGCCAGGTTCACCCACCCGCTCGACCCGGTTGCCGTGCTTCGACGCCTGCAGGCGGATGAGCCCACGTGCGCGGTGTTCGCCCACCGGCAGGCAGGGGGCGTCTTCCTGGGCGCCAGCCCCGAATTGCTGGTTCGTCGGCGTGGCGACCGGGTCGTCTCGCACCCGCTGGCCGGTACGTCCGCCGCTGACGACGCAGCTGTCGTCGCCCTCGTCGCGTCGACGAAGGAGCAGGCGGAGCACCGTACCGTGGCGGAGGCGGTCGCCGATCGCCTCGCCGCCTGGTGCGATGTGCTTCAGGTACCCAAAGCCCCGACGCCGGTGCGCTTGCACGGCGTCGCGCATCTCGGCACCCGGATCACCGGTCGGCTGCACCAGCCGGCGGCGGACGCGCTCACGCTGGCCGCCGCCCTGCATCCCACCCCGGCGGTCGCCGGTGTCCCCACGGGCGCCGCCCTCGCCCTCATCACCGACCTCGAAGACGAAGGGCGCGGGTTCTACGCCGGTCCAGTCGGTTGGGTCGACGCCCGCGGCGACGGCGAGCTGCTGGTCGCCATCCGGTCGGCAACGGTCGCCGGCAACCGAGCCGTCGCCTACGGCGGTGCCGGCATCGTGGCAGGGTCGGCACCCGATCGCGAGCTGGCCGAGACTGCCGCCAAGCTCCACACCGCGCTCGGAGCCCTCGGCATCGACGCACCCGCGCCGTCGCCGGTCTGAGCGTCCCCGACCGCCGCGAGCACCCGGCGACCATGCCCCGCCGTTCAGCGCTTGTCGAGCACCCCCGCGACCAAGCCCCGCTCCGATGCCGCCCGGGCGCCGACCCCGAGCACCCGGACAAAACCCTCCGAGTCCTTGTGGTCGAACGCGTCAGATCGGCTCATCGATGCCGCCTCCTCGACGTAGAGCGAGTGCGGTGCGTCCGAGACCGATACGAAGGCGACGGCGCCCTTGTACAGCTCTACGGTGACCGTGCCAGTCACGAGCTCGGCAACGGAGCCAGCCAATTCCTGCGCCAAGCGCGAAGCAAGATCCTCGCCGTAACCCTGATAGATCTGCTCCGCCAGGAAGGTGGCATTCGAGTCGAACAGTCGCCGGGCCCGCCGGTCGAGGATCAGCTGGAGCAGAACGTCATAGGCAGTCCCGAGGAGCTCCAGGCCCGGAGCCTCGTACACGCCGCGCGACTTCACTCCCACAAACCGGTTCTCCACGAGGTGCAAATTGATGCCGATCCCGTGCCGGCCACCGATCTCGTTCGCTACCTCGAAGGCACTTGCAGCGTCGAGCAGAGGCACACCAGCGATGGTGACGGGCCGGCCGGCTTCGAAACGCACCGTCACCCGCTCCGGATGGTCAGGGGCCTCGGTCGGGCGCACCCCCATCTCCGGCTCGACGAAGCTCGCCGGGGTGTCGAGCGACTCGAGCTCCCCAGCCTCGTGGGTCAAACCCAGCAAGTTCGCGTCGGTGGAGTACAGCGACCGGCTCGGAGGCTTGATAGGCAAGCCGTTGTCCGTGCAGTACCGGATCATCTCCTCGCGACCGCCGAACGCGTCCAAGAACGCCTGGTCGCGCCACGGTGCGTACACCTCAATTGACGGCGCCACCATATTGGTCGCCAGCTGGAACCGAACCTGGTCGTTGCCCCGCCCCGTGCTGCCGTGGCTCAGTACCGTCACGCCCGCCGCCATCGCAGGCGGCAGGATGCCCCGTACCGTGACGTAGCGGGCCAAAGGTGTGGTGTTCCAATATCCACCCTCGTAGCGCGCCTGGGCCTGAACGGCTCGGAGCCCGGCCTCACCCATCTCCGTACGCAGCGGGACGATGTGCGCCTCAGCGGCACCGCAGGCGCGCATGCGCTCGGCCACCTGCCCAAGATCGGTCTCGTCGGTCTGGCCCAGGTCGGCGGTGTAGCAGACCACGCGGACGCCCTGCTCGCTCAGCCAGTGCGTGATGGTGCAACTGTCGAGGCCGCCAGACGCACAGAAGGCAACGGTCTCACCCCGTAGATCCGAAACGTTCACGATCCCTCTCGGTGACAGGGGCGGCGGCGGCAACCCAATCGACGTCATCAGGTACCCACCGCGCCCGACAGGGGCATGGCGGCGGCCCGGCCCGCCTTGCGGCGGCACGCTCGCTCCGGCTACCGCCGGCTCGCAGCCATGGGCATCGGAACGCGTTCCGAACCACGGTCAGACTAGCCGCCACACCCACCCACACCGACACGCCCACCCACACCGACACGGGCCGCCACACCCACCCACACCGACACGCCCACCCACACCGACACGGGCCGGCACGCCCACCCACACCGACACGCCCACCCACACCGACACGGGCCGGCACGCCCACCCACACCGCCACGCCCACCCACACCGCCACGGGCCGGCACGCCCACCCACACCCACCCACACCGACACGCCCACCCACACCGACACGGGCCGGCACGCCCACCCACACCGCCACGGGCCGGCGCACCCCGGCACTCTCAGGCGACCAGACGAACCTGTCCTGGACCGGCTGCCTTGGCCACGTACATCGCCCGGTCCGCCCGGACCAGAAAGGCGTCAAAGTCATCGCTGGGTTCGCTCAGTGCAATGCCGACGCTGGCGGTCATCGCCAACTCGGTGGTGCCCACGAGCACGGGTTCAGCGAAGCAGTCGATGACACGGGCAGCCACGGCCTCTGCCTCGCCCGTCGAAGACACCGATGGGAGCAGAACGGCGAACTCGTCGCCACCCGGACGCGCTGGCAGGTCGCTTTGGCGCACGCCAGCGCTCAGGCGGCGGGCCACCTCGACCAGGACCTCGTCGCCGGTGGCTCGCCCGAACTGGTCGTTGACCTCAGAGAACCGGTCGAGGTCCAGGTACA
>JAJZLP010000170.1 GCA_021803325.1 Actinomycetes bacterium | reverse complement strand
GCACCCCACCAGGAGTACCAGGGTAGAACAGAAAGCGCCAGTCTCGTCACATCACCCCTGGTCAGGGACCACTACCTACGACTTTGTGGTGACCCTGGGCAACCGGTAGGCGTATGATTAGGCGTATGCCTCGAGTGCAGGTCTATCTCCCCGACGAGCTCTACCGCGCCGTCAAGGAGCGGCATCTCGCCGCCTCTGAGCTGCTGCAGGGCGCTGTCCGCTTCGAACTTCGGCGCCTGGAGCTGCTGGAGGCAACGGAGCGGTATCTTTCCGAGCTCGTCGACGAGGTGGGAGAACCGTCGACGGCGTCGGTGGCTCGGGCCGAACGCCTTGCCCGACGCGTGCGGGGGACCACGGCCGAGGCACCCAAGGCGAGTTGACGGTGCTCGTCTTGGACTCCGGGGGAGTGAGTTTCTTCGCCAAACGCAACCAGGATGCAGTCGCCACCATCCGTGCACTCGTCCGCGACGGTGCCTGGCCACCGCTGGTCCCTTCCGTCGTCCTCGTCGAGTCGACGACCGGGCGCCAACGGAACGACGCGGCGGTGAACCGACTCCTCAATACCTGCGATGTCCGCGAGGATCTTCCCGTTTCCCTTGCCCGTCGCGCCGGTGAGCTCCGCCACCTCGCCCGACGTGGTTCGGCCGTGGACGCCGTCGTCGTGGCCAGCGCTGAGCCCGGCGGTGTCGTGCTCAGCGGCGATGTCGAGGATCTCAGCGCACTCGCATCCCACACCAGCGCCGTCCGCGTCGAGCGGATCTGAGCTCGCCCTGGAGTTGGCCCGCTCTGACGGACAGGTTGGTTGTGTTGATCATGGCGCCGGGTGAACGTCGTCAAGGGCCGCCACAAGACGGCCGACTCGACTGCTCGGGGTCAGCAAACCACCTGCCACGTCAGCCTGACGCACGGCACTCCGCCGGCCACTGACGTGTGGAACGCACGACCCCGAACTTCGGCCGCGAGCCACACGTGGCGGCGGCAGCCGTCAGCGCGTCGGCACACCTGGACCACTGATCGACCCGAGAACCTGACGGCGGTTGGCGACGAAGAGCAGGAGGTCGAGCGCTCTGCCCTTCACCTCCGGTCCTCGGCCTCGGCTCCATTCGACATCGTCTGCCACCAGACGGCGTCCGCGGTGCGGCACTGCATGGAAGGCCACCCGTCCGACCCGCCAATAGGCATCGAGAACCGTGGTGGCGTCCTGGGGCGGCACGGCGAGCTCCAGTCCCAGAGGGCGCATGGCGTCGGCACCATGGACGAGGACCTCGCCCAAGGCCACCGCCGCAGGAGTGCCCGGGACATGGAAGCGGCTGCCAGCCGCCGCGCGGAGTCGGCAGGCGAGGTCGGGTACGTGCTCGTTCCCCAGGCGTCGAGCGGCCTCACCCAGCACGTTGTCAACTCGAAAGCCACCACCGATGACGTCGCGGACGACAGACCTCTGCGTGGCTCCAGCCAGGTACACGAGATGACCGAGCACGTCACGCACTCGCCAGCCGTCACACCATGACGGAGCGTCCAGTCCGGTCTCACTGAGCGACTCGACCTGATCGGCGAGCTCGCAGCGCAGACGTCGCACTTCCGCCCAGACATCGATACTTGTCATGCCGCCAGCCTGGTGAAAGGTCAACCGACCTGTCACGTGAATCAGACCAGCGCCTCCCGGCGAAGAAGGGAACAGCTGCCCCCGGTCGCCTTCCGGGAAGTGTCCCCCGAACAACGCGTCGCACCCACCCCTCGAGAACACCACCTCCTGCCGGCCCTGGGTACCATCCGGAGCGGCAACTCCGTCACCGGTTCGCAGCCGGCGTCACCGAGAACCTGACACACAGGCGATAACTTCGACCTGAAGCATCAGCGCGCCGAGATGGGGTTCACCTGGCTCGATCGCCGCTCGTGGAGCCAGGGCTACAACGAGGTCGTCAAGCACGTCGTTCTTCGGGATCGTCGAAGACGAATGGCCATCCGTGGCCCAGCGGCTACAGGATCTCATCGACGAGCGCTCTGGTGCACCCGGCAAGTCGTGAGGTCAAGGCAGGAGGCAGGGCCGTGGACCATTTCGCTGTCCGCCCTCGTGAGCATGGCCCCAAAATGAGAAGGGTCAAGCCACTCCAAGGCCGGGTGGCGTCGACAACAGGGGCACGCTCGGCTGGAATGGGCAGCATGGACGTGGACGGCTTGGTGGACGTGGACGGCTTGGTCGAGGAATTGGCCGACCGCTTCCGCTCGGTCGTACCCGACGGGTTTCATGTCGCGGTTGGGTCTGACGGCATCGTGTGGTTCTCCTGCGACGACGGACGCTTTCCAGGACAGCTCGGTGACTTCAAGCCGGGCACGATCGCGTTCCGACACGCCCCCCTTCCGATGTCGTTGACCCAACTCAGGCAGGAATCCCAGCCTGGCTGCGCACTTCGCCTGGGATCAGGTCGTTGCTCTCGGAGGGGAAGTGCCCCCGATCGAATGTCCCCGAAGCTCGTCGACGGGAGTGGACATCCAGGCCCCCGATGGCCGGGTCGCGGGCGAGTGCGAACCTGGGCGCTCAGCGGTCGCAGTCAACGGCGACGTCGAGCGCCTGGCAAACCTGCCGCATCCTGACGTCAGCAAGGCGCCCGATCCGTTCGGCGAGGGCGCCGAGTGCGACGCTTTCGATCGAGTCCAGGTTGGCGGCACAACGCTGTGGCACGGGGTCGTCCCCCGGCTCGAGGACGATTTCACTGGGCAAGCCGCGGATCGTGGTCGTGCACGGAGCGATCACCGCTCGTCGAAGGCGTGGAATGGCGGCATCCCGGGACCGCACGACCACGGGCCTCCGGCCAATGGCGGAACGCTCGCACCACCACACGTCGCCCCGAGCGGGCAACAAGCTCATGACGCGGCTGCGGCAGCCCGGAACGATGCGAGATCACCCCACTCGTCGTCTTCGTCGAGCGGGTGGTTGTCGTAGGAGGAATACGCTGCGTCGACTTCCGCGACACGGTGTCGAGCAAGCAACGCCGCCAAGGCGTCATCGACAAGTCTTGAGTCCGGCACTCCCGCTTTCACCGCGCGTGCCTGCTCGAGAAGTTGCTGGTCCACGGTGATGCTGATCCTGACGCGGGCCATGCCATGACGGTAGCGTGTTTATGCCACAGTCGAGCCGGATACCTGGCGGTTCCCTGACCCCTACCAACGGCGGTCTTCTCCGGCTGGACTTGCCCGAAACGCCGGGCTTCGGGATAGCCAGCAAAGTGGCTCGGAGGCCCAGCGGAGGCGATCGTGGACAACGCCGCGCAACCAGACTGATTGCCGGTTGCGGCCAGCAGCAACAAGGCTCCGTCCGGTCGGGCTGAGTGGCGATAGGAGTCGACGCCAGGCCGCTGACCTGAGGTGTTCCGTCGGACGGTGTCGCTCGGGGTCGCCCGATGTCGGCTCTCTTGGCTGCGAGCCTGGCTGCCGCGACCAGGCCGGTCCCTGTGTACTGCAGGTGGAGCCACGAACGAGCCGGCATCCGGTCACCTGGGGCAGCCACTCGCCGGCGGGATGGTGGCTCAGAGCTCGGGATCGTGGCTCTTCGGTTCCGGGAAGCGGACTCGGCTCGATAGCCAGTCGGCGCACCAGGCCTCGTCGACCTGGTGGGCGGTGACATCCAGCATGGCCTGCTCGGCCTCGTCGACATCTGGCGGGTCGGGATGCCACTGGCCACCGTTGAGGTCGACGAACATGACCAGCGCCGCCCATGCCGCTCGCTTGTTGCCGTCAAGTAGCGGATGGTTCTATGCCAAGTGGGTGGTGAGGACCGCGGCCTTGCTCACGAGCGTCGATGGACCTCCTGGCCCCCGAAGCTGGCTGCTGGCGCGTGCAGCGCCGAGTCGGCCAGATCGATCCGTCCCGACTTGGCCAGAACGGCGGCGGCGACGCCAGTGACCTGCTCGGCGAGCCAGATGTACTCGGCAAGGATGATGTACCGGGTCACCGGGCGAGGCGCTCGAGCAACTCCTTGTCGCGCTCGAGCAGCACCTTGGCCCGCTCGGTGAACGCCTTGTCGGCCCGCACCCGCTCGATCTCCGCCGCCAGTGATTCCACGATCAAGGCGTTCATGCTCGTCTCGCGGATCCTGGCGACCGCTTCGGCCTCGTCGGCCAGGTCGTCGGGCAGCCGAACCGTGGTCTGCTTAGTCATGAAATCATGATATCGCGATATCAGACTGTTGGGTGGTGTGTCCCTCGACGCACCCACGCCCCTCACGGGCACCTCGGGGCGATGCTCCACGTCGATATGTCCGCGCGTTCGGGGCCACACCGCGTCCAGCGATGTCGGCTAGGCGTACTGGTCTTCGAACGACCCGGTGAACCGGGCGCCGCCGCGAGCCCAAGGCACCGCCTCGACCACCACACCAAGGTCCGGGCACCTGACCCGAGGAGCGTCCGCCTCGAGATACGCCTGGACCGCCCCGAGGTCCAGCGTCCGCCAGCGCCGTCGCCCCTCCCGCGGTCATAGCCCCGGCACCGACGCCCACAGCGAGAACAGCGGCCCCGCTGACCCCGGGTCGGACGCACCTTGGCCACCACCACCGCCGCCTCGCCATCGAGGTCCACCTTCTCGATCACCGCCTGCTCGACACCGAGCAGCTGCTTCCATACCCTGGTGCTGCGCACGCCGTCTCCCTGCCTGCCGTCTCTGACCTTCGAACAGCCAGAAACGTAGACGGGGAAAGGCGATGCTCCCTCAGACCACCCTCACCCCACCCACGGAAACAGCAGAAGAGCCAGACATCTGTGGTAGCGCAGCATCCCTGTAGGGCGAGAGTGGAGCTCGTAGGTCGGTGACCATGGCATCTGCATCTCTGGCCGAGCGCGCCCATGATGGCAACGTGCGCGACGGCGACGATCCTGCGGCGAGGCCGACAAGGCGTCGGAGTCCTTGTCATCGCACCGCCTGCTGGCTTCCTGGCCGGTGCCATCGCCTGGATGACGTCAGACTGCCCCACTTCGGCCCGTTGACGCCGCGCAGGCGGCAGCGGCGAACCGGCGGAGCTCACGGTCGAGTCGTGGGCGGTGAGCGGTAACCGTTCGGATTGCGCACCGTACGATGGCTCTTCGCCATGGCCATGATGCACACCGTCTTCTACCGCGACGACCAGGGGCACGAGCCGGTCGACGAGTTCATCGACCGGCTGCGGCCCGTGGAGGCGCAGGTGGCGATCGATCACCAGATCGACCGGCTGAACATGCTGCGCACGACCGATCCGCCTCTTGCGTTCCCTCACAGCAGCCAGATCGAGGGTGAGCTCCGCGAACTGCGCTGCCACTACGGCCGGCGGCTCGTTCGGGTCCTGTACCGGCGGTCGGGCAACCTCTTCGTCCTACTCCACGCCTTCGAGAAGCGTTCCCGGCTGGTCTCCGAGGAAGACAAGGCGGTGGCCAGAGCGCGCTGGGGAGATTTCCGGGCCCGCATGGACGCCCAGCCCCGACGCCCACCCCGAGCGGCTGGCCACGACGCCCCTTAGGGCATGGACGACCGGTTATCAAAATGGGTAACATGAGGCCATGGTCAGCCACAGCGCCGTTGGGCGCAGCGCCGCCGATGCCAGCCGGCGGCGCGCCGAGCGCAGCGCCGCCTACCGGGCCGAGCAGGCCCGTCTCGCTCCCTACGAGGACGTGGCCCGGATGATCATCCGTCTGCGTATGGACCACGACCTCACCCAGGAGGCCCTGGCGCAGCGAGTGGGCACCAGCAAGGCGGCGATCTCCCGGCTCGAGAGCGGCCGCCACGCCCCCACGGCCGAAACCCTGCGCAAGATCGCCGGCGCGTTCGGCGGTCATCTCGTCATCGGGCTCGAGATGCCGACCAGCTCGACCCACACCCAGACGGTGCTCGCCAGGGTCAGCTGACCACCAGCTCGGCTCTGCGGCGCGATCGGAAGGCAACCTTCGTGGTTCAGGTCGGCGTGATCGGGACCTCGATCTCGATGGGCCGGTGCTCCATGGTCACGGCGAATGGCCCTGTGGGCGGCAGGTTGAGGAGCCGGTCGATGTCGTCGGCCACCTCTTCGTCTTCGAGGGGGAGCGCGTGTTCTTCGGGATCGTCGCGGACGAGTGGCCATCGGTCTCCCAACGGCTGCAGGAGCTCATCGACGAGCGGTCTGGTGTGCCCGGCAAGGCGTGAAACCGACACGGGAAGAACATTGTGGACGATGCGGCCATTCACCCTCGCGAACGACCTCCCGAGATGAGAGGCAATCTGCTCCAAGGCCGGGTGGCCCTGGTGACCGGGGCAAGCCGACGGATCGGCATCGGCGCTGCCGTGGCGCGCCGACTGGTCTCCGATGGAGCCGCCGTCATGCTGCATTCGTGGAGTCCGAACGACGGAGCGCAGCCCTGGGGCGCCGATCCGACCGACGCCGATGATCTGGTTTCGGAGTTGGGGGCGAGCGGCGGGCGCGTCGAGCACGTGGCGATGGACCTGGTCGATCCGCTCGCGCCTGCCGCGCTGGTCGACACCACCGTTGCGGCCTTCGGCTCGCTCGACATCGTCGTCGCCAACCACGCACGGAGCAGCAGCCAGGCACTCGAGGCGCTCACCGCGTCGGAGCTCGATCTCACCTACGCGGTCAATGTCCGGGCGACGCTGCTCCTCCTGCAGCGTTTCGCCGACCATCACGGCACCGGTGACGGTGGTCGGGTGATCCTCTTCACGTCCGGCCAGTACCACGGGGCCATGCCCGGCGAGCTTCCCTACGTCGCCTCCAAGGCAGCGCTCCGCGAACTGACGCCGAGCCTCGCCGTTCACCTGATGGACAGGGGGATCACCGTGAACTGTGTGGACCCGGGCCCCTGCGACACCGGCTACGCCGATGCGGCGACGAAAGCCGACGTCGTCACACGGAACCCCGGTCGCCGGTGGGGCCTGCCGGTAGACACCGCCCGCCTGGTCGCCTGGCTGGCGAGCGACGAAGCGTCGTGGGTGACCGGGCAGACGATCGCCTCGGACGGCGGCTGGTCTTCCCTGTAGACCAGCGCAGACGGTGCGCGCTGGGCTTCTGACTGGCCCGGCGTGCAAGGGCACCTGACCGTGGTCAGAAGGCGGGCGGGGACCCTCCAGCCGTTGCAAGTTGTTGCAAGTTCCCCGGACGCCGACGGAGCGCCCCGGCCAGCAGACCCCTGACCTGGACTTATCCAGCGCGCTCGGAGGGACTCGAACCCCCAACCTTCTGATCCGTAGTCAGACGCTCTATCCAATTGAGCTACGAGCGCAGGTGCTGGCGCCCGCGTAGCACCTCGGGCGGCCATGAACTGCAGTGCGCCATGCTACCCGACGGGCAGACCAGCACCAGCCGTTGTGCCCATTCCCACGGTGCGACAACATGCAGGCGTGGCTGCAGGGGAGCGCTTGGAGGTGGTCGACGGCAGAGGAACGGTCCTGCGCGTGTCGGCTCACTCCGAGGAGCATGCCGTGGTGGTCAGCCTGTGGCGCCACGGACGCTGCATCGGCACCTTCCGAGCGTCCCCTGGACAGATCGAGGAGATCGTCGACGCGCTTCGGGCCGTTGCTGCGGTGCTGCCATCTTCCGCCATGGGCTCGAACGTCGGCGTCAGCGGCAGCGCCAACGGATCGGCACCAACGAAGCGCTCCGCACCAGCCAGGACCCGGCCAGATGGGCAACAGGGGGATCCCACGATCGCTGTCCAGCTCGGAGCAACAGCCGAACGCGGGCCAGCGACCGCCGACGCTCCGACCGCATTAACGGCTGCGACCGACACGACAGCCGCCTACAGGCCCGCGACCGCCGAGGCTTCGCGACCTGATCAGCCCGAGGAGCAGCGCGACGACCTGCCGCCCAGCCCGGACGTCACGTGGACGCTCCCGGCCATCGACGACGTCCCGTGAGCGACGCCACCCGTCACGACCGTCCCAGCGTGCACCACGTGCACAACCAGAACGCTTGACGCCACCCGCCACGGCCGTCCCAACGCGCATCGTCGGCACAACCAGAACGCTTGGTGCCGCCCGTCATGACCGCCCAACCTGCACGGCTGTGCCGGACGGCACGCCAACCCAGCGCCATGCCCACTCGGCCGGGCGTCGCGCCGTGAGCTCGGGCAGCACCGCCGCGACCAGCGTGCCCCCACCTCGCCATGCCGGCACGTAGACGCGCCGTGGCGCCCACACCGAAACCGGCGTGGGCGCCACGGTCATGCCGCGTCGACCAGCGAGGCCTTCCCGCTGGACATCTGCTGCGGGACCGTGCGGTCCCGCGATCG
>JAJZLP010000243.1 GCA_021803325.1 Actinomycetes bacterium | reverse complement strand
ATGAGAGCAGGTGGTGGGACTCGAACCCACGACCTGACGATGACAAGGGAGCGAAAGGGTGTCAGCGCCCGTGTCTGGCCGTGGCGCAGAGTCCATTGTTCGCTGGTCAGGAGAGCGGTCTGGCCGGATGGTGGGTACTCGGTGCGACCAGCGAAGACGGCTGGGGATGCAATTGTTGGGACGCGAGTTGGGACGCGGCCGGGCACCGGCGGGCGGGGGGGACGGGGGGGGACGGGGACGCCGCCTTCGCCGGTGACCTTGCTGCTAAGCCCGCCGCGGTCACGAGTTTGGCTGAGTTTGGCGAAAACCTGACAGTTGTCGACAGCGCCAAACTCTGAGAAACTGGATGGGTGCCTCTCGGGACCGCCGAACTCCGCGACGTCATGGCCCGGATCGTCGATGGGGCAGTGCCGGCCACGCTCGAGACCGACCAGCTCGACTTCAAGCGGCAGCCGGACAGCAGAGGCGACTCCATCAAGGTGCTTGTCGACGCCGCGGTCTGCTTCGCCAACAGCGAGGGCGGCACTGTGGTGATGGGTGTAACGAACGGAACGGGTGGTCCCGACGCGGTCACCGGCTGCAGCCTTGACCCGGCTGTGGTCCAGCGACGGATCCACGAGCTGACCGAGCCGCCCCTGATGGTCGGCACTCGCACTGAGGAGGTCGTCGGGCGCTCCGTGCTCGTCATGGACGTGTTTCGAAGCTTCGAGATCCACGCCGACAAGCAGGGCCGGGGAAGTTACCGGGTCGGCACCGACTGCGTCCCCATGTCTCCCCACGATCATCGACGCCTCCGCGAAGAGCGGCTCGGCGTCGACTGGTCGGCCCAACCCTCGGATCGGGCCCTCTCTGACGTAGACCCGGGGGCGATGCGGACAGCCCGGGAGGCGCTAGGCCGGGTCGCCGACGATCGCCGACCCCTGGCTGATCTCAGCGACGAGGACTTGCTGCGGGCTCTCGGAGTGGTCGGCGAAAGCGGACGCCTGCTCAGAGCGGGCGAGATCCTGTTCTGCGTGCCGCCGGCGGCGTCGAGCCAGGCGATCCTCTACCAATACCGACAGACCCCGGGGGGAGAGGCCACTGCGGTGCAACGCCTCCTCGGACCGCTTGTCGCCTCGTTCGAGGGGGTGATGAACCTCGTCTGGGCCCGGCGGAACGTCACGCCCTTGACCTTGCCCAACGGGCAACAAATCGAGATCGCCGACTTCCCCGAGGTGGCAGTTCGGGAGGCCCTGTCGAATGCCGTCATTCACCGCGACTATCGCCTCGAGCAGCCGGTGAACCTGGAGCACTCGCCTTCGGCATTCGTAGTGATCTCGCCCGGCCCGCTCGTGGGCAGTGTCACCCGTGACAACATCCTGACGCATGCTTCGACTCCCCGGAACCCGGTGCTGGCCCGGGCGGCCCGGCTGCTTCGTTTGGCAGAAGAGACCGGCCGAGGCGTCGACCGCATGTTCAGGGAAATGATCCGGGCGGGACAAGATCCGCCGGTTATCGAGGAGGGAGTCGATTACGTGCGGGTCGTGCTGGCCGGAGGGGCACCGCGAACTTCCGTGGCCCGCTTCGTCGCCCAGCTTCCCCCTGAGGAGCGTGACGACACCGACGCCATGCTGGTCCTGTTCACGCTGTGCCAACGGCGTAGCGTCACCGCCTCGGCCATGACCGGGATCCTCCAGAAGGGCGAGGGCGAGGCCGACCTCGTCCTCCGCCGCCTGGCGCAAGACGTTCCCGGCATCTTGGAGCCGACCCGTGAATCACAGCGGTCCAAGATGAAGCAGTACCGGCTCCGCAGCGACACGCTGAGGGCTCTCGGTGCAGCGGTGCGTTACCACCGCCGAACCACTGGCGAAGTCGACCGCAAGGTGATCGCCCACATCAACGAGTACGGCAAGATCACGAACCGGACGCTCCAAAACCTCTTCGATATCGACCTCTGGCGCGCCCGAGACATCCTCGCCGACTTGCAGCAGCGGTCCATCATCGTCCGGACGTCCGAGGCGACCCGGGGACCGAGCGTTGAATACGGCCGGGGTGCGAACTTCCCTCGGAGACGCACCCGCAAGCCGCGCCCAGCGAGCGACGATGGTGAAGTGGCTGCCGGAAGGACAGATGGTGGACACCTGTTCTGATGGCGGTCCTTGGAGCCTGGGTCTTCTCCGAGCCACGACCACCGGTCGTCAGCCTTGCAGCAGGAGGACGGTGAGTGCCGTTGGGAGATCATCACCTCGGGGGTGACGAACTGCTTGTCTCGCCCCACCGTACGGGCCCGAGCAGCGCGCCGTGTTGGTTGACCAAAGCGGGACCGCCTGACATCACCGAGGGCGAACACGAGTTGATCGTCTCCCTGGCGACGCCACCATCGCTGAGAACGAAGCACGTGGGATCCCCAAGCGCTCGCCCGGTGCGCAGACAGGCCACCAGCTCCCGCTGGCGCGCTCCTCGTCCCTCGATGAACAACGACTGATAGGCAGCCTCGGCGGAGACACGCACGGTCTCGTCGTCGGGGAAGTCGACCCGGAGCCGGTTGGAGATCTGCTCGGGGCTCCACGCCTTCGCCCAACCGGCGGTCCAGACGGCGACCGTGGCGGCGACCCTTGAACCGGGCCGTCGGCGGCCTACGAGACTCCCCATTGACGGCCACCATGGTCCGCCACGCAGTGTGGCGCCCGGTGGCACAAGAATCACGGTCGACTGCCGTTCCGAACGCCGACTCGGTGTCTCGGCACGCTTGCCCGGCATAACCGATTGCTTTGACGTTACGGGCGAGGTGGTTCTCGGTAGCCGCCGGGATCCACGAACGGCCGGGGGATCGGTTGCTCGTCCACCGATAATCCCAGCGACACGAGGGCAGCTCTGACTCGCCGGGGCCTGGGCGTCCAAAAGATCGCCCAGTGTTCCGTCCCCACCTTGAACGGATCAGGCGTCGCCCTCTTCTCCGTAGCAGCCGTCACTATGGGTGACGGCGTGTCCGCCACCGGGGAGTAGCCCGTGGCCACTGCCGTGGAGATCTCCGTGGCCATCAACACCGGGCCGTCGCCCCCCTTCGCCGGGGTGCCGTCGGGCCGGCCGCTCACACCAGCCTGGCGATCCTGCAGGAGTCGCGCAGGCAGTCGTTGGCCGCCTTGTACCGGCGGGCGCGCCGGTCGACGTGCCATTGGGCGTTGACCGCCCGATCGGCTCTGGCAGGCACCGGAGCCACTGTCGCCCAGCTACCGGAACCGCACCCCGAAACTGTCACCCACGTACCGGAGCCACAGTGTCAAGCCTGTACCGGGACGTCACAACACCACGAGCGACGCTCCGGGACACAATTGTTGGGATGACGGCGGCGACAGTGCAGCACAGTCGAAAGGAAAAGAGCCTTTTACCAGGGAAAACGGCAGAGCCGGTGGTGGGACTCGAACCCACGACCTGACGATTACAAGGGAGCGACAAGCCGGCCCGGCCTGTCGCTCATCGTCCCTTGGAGTCGCATCCTGGCCGGTCGGGGGCGGTGGCCCACGGGTCGGAGTGGACGGCGTGCGACGTTCGAGGACAACTCGTGACGCGATTGTTGGGACGGCGGGACGTTCGGTCACCACGTCGCAACCGCCATGACCCACAAGTCGCAATCCTCGGTTCCCGGGTCGTCCGGGTGGCCCAGCACCTGGGACGCCGGCCTGGCTCCCGCGCGGGGGCGATCCTGCGTCCGCTTCACGTCTACGGGTCGGGCTGGCGACGGATGAAGTCGGCCATTCCGGGGACGGTGAAGGCGACGACGCCGTGCTCGGGGGCGTAGACGAGGCCTTTGGCGATGAGGTTGGCGCGTGTGGGCCCGAGGCTGGTGATCTTGCGGTCCAGTCGGCCGGCGACGTCGCCCGACCCGCTCCCGGCGTCTCCGTCCACGGCCATCGCCCGCAGGTATCGCTGTTCTGCGGGGGTGGCGCGGTCCCATCGAATCCGGAAGAAGCCGGTGTCGAGAGCCGCCCGGCCGGTGGCGACGCCGACTCGGGCGTCCGCCAGGGTGATGTCCGGGCCGGCCGCGTCGTTCCAGGTGTCCTGGCCGAACTGCTGCAGGAAGTACGGGTAGCCAGAGGCCTGGGACACCACGTGCTCGACGGCGGATTCCTCCCATACGACGGATTCGGCGGCGGCCGGGACGGTGAGGACCTCAGCGGCGAGTGGGGCGGCCAGGTTGTCGATGGTGTGGAAGCTGAAGAGGCGCTCGGAGTACGACTTCGCCTCGGCCAGGATGCGCGGAAGGCTCGGAAGGCCGGCGAGCCCTACGGTCAGAGCCCAGCCGTCCTGGCTGGCGGCGTGTACAGCGGAGCACAACGCCGCCAGCTCCGCTTCGGCCACGTCCTGGGCTTCGTCGACGAGAACCGCCAGGCCCCTGCCCTCCTCGGCAGCAGCCGCGGCGACGTCATGGAGCACCTTGGTGAGGTCCACCTCGAGGACCCCGGTGTCGGCGCCCCCACCGCCGACCTGTGAGAGGTCGAGGCCGAAGCTCCACGCGCCGCTGGGGTCCACGCTGGCCCGGAAGCTTGCCATCGTCTTCAGGGCTCGCAGCAGCCGCTTGCCGGCGGACGGCCGTGCCAGATCCGCCAGCGGCCCGTGGAGGGCGTCGCCGATGGACGCTCGCAGCGACGTGCCGGAGCGCGCCTCCATCCGGGTGACGATCCAGTCCCGCTCGGTCGCCTTGTGGGCGAACTCCGAGAGCAGCACGGTCTTGCCGACACCGCGCAAGCCGTAGAGAACCGCTGGCTGGGCCGTCCGGCCTCCCTCGACGCGCTGGAGGGCGACGTCCCACTCGGCGAGCTGGTCGTCACGGCCCACGAGGGCAGCCGGGCGACGTCCGGCGCCCGGTGAGTAGGGGTTCCGCACAGGATCCACGTTCTCTACCTAGTTATAGTCGCCTATAGGGTTTTCCAATAATAGCCCATAGTTCACTAGAGACCGATGGCCGGCAGCACTGGTCCGCGGTAGCCTTCGCGCTCCGGCGTCCGCGGTCGGCTGGGTGGGGAACCATGGGCGATCGGGGGCATCGTTGACGGAGCGGTCGAGGTGCCCCTTGGCGGCTGGGGGCCTGACGTTCGTAGCGGTGGGAGTTGTCGCGGTCACCGGGGCCTGTGTGCCCGTCTGACCGGCCGGCCACGCTCGTCGAGGTCCCACATCTCCCACCTGCGGACTTGGACGATTCACGACACGGTCAAGCTCTGAGGATGCGACCGCTTCAGCCGGGTTGCCTGCACCACGGCCTCCTCATGCGTCGTCACCTTCGAGAGCGGGCTCATCGCCACCGTCGACCCCGAAGACGGAGCTCATCACGCACGTGGGATCAAGAGCGGTGTCACAGCGGTATCGCAACGACGGTGGAGTATCTAGGCGTCCTCGAACTCCAGCGTCACTGACATCGCACGGCGCAGACCTCACTCAACCGGTCTGCTGCAGGAGTGGTCGACAGTCGCAATCAGCGCCTCTATTCGGCGGAAGGACCGGAATTGTTGGGACGGGCCGAATCGACGGGATGGCACGAGATCCGAAAAAACCACACCTGAACAGGGAGAACGAGAGCCGGTGGTGGGACTCGAACCCACGGCCTGACGATTACAAGTCGCCTGCGCTACCAGCTGCGCCACACCGGCATGTCGGCCAACGCTACCCCCAAGCCTGCTGTCGGCCGGCCTCCCGACGCCGTGCGCCGCCCGGTGCGCCGCCCGGTGCGGTGGCTGGCGTCCGAAGCCCTGTGCGGTGGCTACCAGGCCACGGTGGGGCACCGCGCCGGCCCGGCGAGGTCGCAGGTGCACGGCGCCGGGCGGCGCGGTCCTTGCGTCGCCTCAGCCAGGTTGGCAGGCTGGCCTCGTCATGACGAGCCCCCGGTTGGATCCCGCCGCTTCGACGGTGCCCGAGGCCTGTGTGCCATCGGGCGCTTCCCACCCGGCGGCGGCAGCCGCCGCCCACCGCGGCCCCAGGTACCGGCACACCTCGGCCGGGCGGTCGCTCGGGCAGGGGACGCGCTGGTGACACCGCGGGATCCTGTCGGCCCCGGCGATCGAGAGCCGCTGGTGACCGCCCGTGGCCTGGCGCTCGTGGTCGTCGTCGTCGCGCTGGGCGCGCTGCTGCTGCCGTCGGTGACACGCCGCCTGCCCGCTGGCGTGGTGTCGGCGGGCGCTAGCGGGACCGTTCCGTCAGCACCGGCGGCAGGCCAGAGCAGCGCCGGTCAACCGGCGGCCGGCGCGTCGTCGAGTGCAGGGTCGTCGTCGGCAGGGTCGACCGCTCCGGCGTCCTCGGCTGGCTCGTCCACCCCGCCCTCGCCGCAGCCGGCCTCGTCCTCGTCGTCGGCGCCGCAGCCGGCATCGTCTGCCGCCCCGTCAGGACCTGCCCCGTCGTCGGTACAGGTCCTGGTGGCCAACGGCACCAACACGGCGGGGCTCGCCGGTGCCGTCACCACCACCTTGCACGACAAGGGGTTCGGCACCCTGGTCGCCGTCAACGCGCTGACGACGGTGCCCGCGTCCCTCGTGTACCCCGTGGATGCCACCGGCACGAGCGCAGTCGCCGAGGTCCTGGCCGCGCTCGGGCTCCCACAGTCGGCGGTGCGCACCGCGGTCGACGGCCCCCCGCCGGTCACGAGCACGTCGGGTGTCGACGTCGTCGTGGTGGCCGGTCCGGACCTGGCCGGGCAGGTCTCGTCAGCGGGCGCCGGGACCTCGTCGTCGGGGTGATGGAGCCTCTGGCCGGGCGCCTGGCCCTGTTGGCGGCCGATCCACCTACGACCGGCCTGTTCTGCGACTTCGACGGGACGCTGGCTCCCATCGTCGACGACCCCGAAGCAGCCCGGCCATGTCCCGGCGTGGCCGAGGTCCTCGCCGGGCTCTCGCGGCGCTGGGCCGTGGTGGCCGTGGTGTCGGGCCGACCGGCGGCCTTTTTGGCCGAGCACCTCGCTGATGCCGGCCCCGCGGTGCATCTCGTCGGTCTCTACGGTTTGCAGTGGATCGAAGACGGCGTGGTTCGCGTCGCGCCCGAGGCCGAACCGTGGATCGGCGTGGTATCCAAGCTGGTGGAGCGGGCACGCGACGAGGCACCCGCCGGTGTCCTCGTCGAGGCCAAGGGCGTGTCGCTGGTGCTCCACTGGCGGACCGCCCCGGGCCAGGGTCCCTGGTGCCGGGATGCAGGGAGCCGGTGGGCAGCGTCGTCCGGTCTGGTGGCCCAACCGGGCCGCATGAGCGTCGAGCTGCGCCCGCCGATCGCAGCCGACAAAGGCACCGCGGTCGAACGTCTGGCCCGCGGGTGCCGGGTCGTCGGCTTCGCCGGCGACGATACCGGGGATCTCGCCGCGTTCGATGCCCTGGATCGGCTGGCCGGTGCGGGCACGGTGCAGGTGGTGAAAGTCGCCGTCGTCGACACGGAGTCGCCGTCGGCGCTGATCGAGCGGGCCGACGTCGTGCTGGCAGGCCCGGAGGCCATGGTCGACGGGCTGCGGACCCTGCTCGCGTCGGGGCCTGGGGCGGACCCCGGTGTGGGAGCAACAGCGGGCTAAGGCCCCTGCCCAGGTTCCGCCGGGCTCGGGCGAGCCGAGGCTGCGGTCGTGCGTCTTCGCCCGTTCCCCCGCCCGTCGTGGTGGTCCCACCCGCCTCAGCCCTCGCCGGGGTCGAACGGTACGCCGTTCAGCTGGCAGCGGCAGCCAGTTGGTCGTCGAGCCAGCGACGGGGCGAACGGCTGGTGATGGCCTGGCGCAGGGCCTCGGCGCGGGCCGCGCGCTCGGCCGGAGGCATCGTGAGCGCCTGGTGGAGCGCGTCGGCGGTCGACGTGATGTCGAACGGGTTGACCGACAGCACCGGGCCGGCGAGCTCGTCGTGGGCGCCCGCCTCGCGAGACAGCACGAGCACGCCGTCGCGCCGGTTGACGATCGGTCCTTCCTTGGCCACCAGGTTGAGGCCGTCGCGGATCGGGTTCACCAACAGGATGTCGGCGTTCGCCAGGGCTGCGAACGAGCGGTCCGGGTTGTCTGCGATGTCGAGCATCACCGGCGTCCACGTCGCCGTCCCCCACCGTTCGTTGATCAGCGACGCGGCCTGCTCCACCTCGGAGCGGTAGGCGAGGTACTCGGCCAGTCCCTGGCGCGACGCGTAGGCCAGGGCGACGAACACGACGCGGTCGCGGTGCTCGGGATGGCGGTCGAGCAGGTCGTCGAACGCCCAGAAGCCGCGCACCAGGTTTTTCGACGGCTCCACCCGGTCGACACGCAGGATCATCGTGCGGTCGCCGACCTGTGTGAGGAGGTGGTCGGCGGCCGCCGCACACGCCGGTGACGAGGCACGCGCCTGCAGCCGGTCGGGGTCGGGGGTGAGCGGGGACGCGAACGTCCTCGGTGCCACGAC
>JAJZLP010000319.1 GCA_021803325.1 Actinomycetes bacterium | reverse complement strand
CTGACGGACATCCACCACAAGGCGCGTGGCGCCGGAGAGGATGCCCATCATGGAGACCGCGGAATTCGTCATTGCAACTTTCTTCGAGAAGGAGACCCGGTGAAGATGGACCCCAACACCCGAGGCGAAGGAAGCTGCAGGTCACAGCATCAAGCACTGCTGCGATCTGTTCGAGGTCTCCCGTGCCGCCTACTGTTGACGGCGTGACTGGTTGAGCATCAGGGGACGCGTACCGGCACTCAGGCACCGGACAGGCCGCGCCCCGCACCGCCACCGGCGGCGGGAACAACCGGGCATCCAGCTCTTCCTCCCTACGCCCACCGGCAGCGGCCAGCCCAGCCCGGCTGTCTCCGCCCGGCGCAGGTACTCGCCGACAGCGGTGTGCCCAACACCGACACTCGCAGCGATCTCCCTGATCGAGCGGCCCTGCGCCCGCAAGCGCAGAACCTCGCTGATCTTCCTCATAGGTAGCCTCTTTCCGGGCACGCGGACCTCCTCGACATGACGGACTCGACAGCCGTCACTGTTGAGGACAGCGTGCCCTCGTTGGTGGACCACCACCACCCACCCAGCCGTCCGGGATCAGCCGGAACGCCTATCCGCCATCAGCCGGAACCGGTGTCCGTGATGGACCGGACTACGCAGGCATCCTCGCTGCCTCGACGACCGTGCGTCTCGCGGCGACCAGCCGCTCAGTCAGGATCGCGCCGAAGGATCCCATGCCCTCGACGACGACCAGCGTCGTAGCGCCGGCCGTCCACCGATCGAT
This sequence comes from Actinomycetes bacterium, assembly GCA_021803325.1. Classification (GTDB taxonomy): domain Bacteria; phylum Actinomycetota; class Acidimicrobiia; order Acidimicrobiales; family UBA8190; genus JAJZYI01. The sequence continues at coordinate 7,655 of JAJZLP010000319.1, read as the reverse complement.
CCAGCTCTGCCCCCTGGACAGACCGGCTGGACTGGTCGGGAACAGGGCGTGATCAAGCACCGCGCCCGTCGCTGCAGCGACGACCGCGAAGCTATGCCTGGCGGCGTGGGTGTCCACCCCGATGACAAACTCGTACTCGTCTGACACGATGGAACGCATCGCGGCAACTCCTTCTCCGGGGACGTCGTGATCGGCGTCGACCCGGGAGGATCACCGCGAGGCAGGCCTGTAACGGGCCACGACCGCAGCCACGGGTCGGGCAAGCTTCTCATCAAGCCATCGAGGTGGACGACCGGGTCGGCGTCGTCAACCACGCAGCACGCACAGATCCTGGGAAAGGCACCCCTACAGGGCCAGGCGATTCACGAGTCACGCACCACGCAGCAGACAACGCCAACCCTGCCGCAGCCAGCCCCAGGCCAGCCACCACGAGACTTACAGGCCGTTCACTAGCTCCCTCGCGGTTGCCGTCACGCGAGCCGTCAGTCCGCTTCCCATCTGATGTTGTCGGGTCGTTCATGCGTGAGAACCCAGTGCCGGGCTGCTAAGCGGGCCACGTCGGCAGGGATCAGCCGCTCGGAAGGGACTTCGTTCCAGGTGTTCGAATAGGCCCACTCCTGCGGCTCGCCGGCGCGATCCGGCCCAACGCTGTGGGCGTAGCAGGGCACCGGGGCCCCGGGCCTGTCGTCAGCGTGATTCACTGGGACCATCTCGGCGCCCACGCCGATCGAGAAGTAGTTCTGGTGGTCATCGGTGTCCATCAACACGATGCGCGGCCAATCGTTTCGGGCGCGACGATCCAGCTCGTCGAGCACGCCGTCGAGCTCCTCGGGAGTCGTCACCAAGGTCGGGGCGTCTCCGTTGGCGAAGCCAACCCGTACCGGCTGCAGCCGAGTGGAAGTTCCGTCGTTCATCCGTCGAGCCCCGGAATCTGCGGGCCGGTGCCGACCACGACGACACCGCCATTCGGGCCATACACGGTCACTGTCTGCCCTTTCGCCAGGAAACGCTGGAAGAACTGGCTGCAGCCTTGCCACGAATCGGTTCCACAGAAGGCCCTGTTGATATAGAGGGTGGCGTTGTCGATACCATCGAGGCGCATGTAGATGGCCGTCTGGGCTTCGACGTGTGTCTGCAGATCGCCGCGCAGGCCAGTTCCCTGCAGGGCATTGTCCGGTAGGTCCTTGAGTGCAGCGGTCAGGTTCGATTCCCCGCTGGTGATCTCGACAGGAGCCCGGTCCCCGACCTCGAGCATCCCCGAGGTCTTGGCTCCGTTCTCGCCCCATGCAGGTACTTGGTCGGCCACGTCTGGGTTGTAGGCGTTGCCGCCGGCGGGGGTGCCGTCTCCGGGCTGGGGTCGGGCGCCGTATCCAGGGTCGCTCTGGATGCTGACCTGGGACCGGGCTTCGTGGAAGATGAGGTCCTTGGACAGCTCGTGGCCGAAGTAGCCGACGCCGCCGGCACCTGCAGCCACGCCGACGACTCCCAGGGCGTCGACCGGCACCCCCACGACAGCCCCGGCTCCGGTCGCGTCCAGGGCCAATCCTCCCCCGGCGGCAATCCCGCCGAGAGCTGCCAGGCCGGCGCTCCCTGCCATGCCCAGGACGTCGAAAGCCGATTTTGCCAGATTGCCAGCGTTCGCCTCGGTCCAGCTCCAGGCGTCGCCGAAGGCACTACCGACATCGTGGAGCGCGTCACGTCCCCAGTGGAGCGGGTCCTCGTACCACGGGGTGTGGGGCTGGGGTAGGAAGGCAGGGGTGGCGCGCATCTGGCGAGCCAGATCATCGAGATGGCCCGCCAGATGGTGGCTGGCGGTGGTGACGTCTGAGATGGCCCGCTCGGCCATGGCCCGGGAACGGGCCCGGTCCGGACTGACGAACACCTCGAAGACGCCGACGCCATGGCTCGCAGCTGCCGCCAGAGCAGCCATCTGGGCTTCTTCCGCCATGGCCTGTTCGGCCAGCTCGCAGGCAGCCCGCCATTCGGTCTGGGCGGCCTCCCACCTCGACGCGCAGTGATGCAAGGCTCCCGACGCCTGCTCGGCCAGATCCGCACCGCGCCCATAGGCCGCCACCGTCTTGGTCACGGCCGCGTGGGCTTGCTCCGCCGAGGAGCCCTTCCAGGTCTCCCCCGTCACCGCGTCGATCGCACGCCGCTGGACCTGTCCACTCGTTCGCAACGCCTCGCCGTGTTTGACGAACCTCCGGGCGGCACTGCGCAGCGCCCCCGGATCACCCGGAGGCAGATACAGGCCCGCCAGGGGATACCCCAAGCTCATCGGCCTCGATAGCCCCGAGCCACCGACTGGTCGGTCTTCAGATAGTCGACGGCGGAAGCCCCCAGCGCCAGGGCCAGCGCACCACTGACCTGCGACAGGCCACCAGTCTGCGCCGCCCAGTCCCGCACGAACCCCGACAGGGCGTTGTCGACCTCTGGGTTGCCGCTGTCGACCACCGGCAGCCGGGCCACATCAGCTGTCGTCGCGGACTCCCGCTCGACGACCTTCGCCAAGCCCCACAGCGCTCCTACCTCGACCTGCAACTTCCCCACCTGCAACTCCCCGCTACGGGCCGTACACAGCTGCATGAGCGACGACCTTCGCAAGCCTCCCCTCCCCACAGTATGGCTTGCTTGGGTCTGGTGCACGGTCCGGTGACTGAACCCCCCTGGGTCTGATGGAGGCTCTCAGCCTTTGATTCCAACCAGGGTCTGGTCGGTCTGGGAGGCAGCGTAGAACGCCGCTTCGAACTCTGCCGGTGGCACGTCGCCGCAGTGGCCGTGGAGCTGGGTCTCGTTGAACCAGGCCACCCACGACAGCGTGGCCAGCTCGAGGTGCTCGACGTCGTCCCAGCCGGCTGCGTCGGGCCCGTAGACACACTCGGCCTTGTACAGCCCGTTGGTGGTCTCCGCCAGCGCGTTGTCATAGGAATCGGCCACCGTTCCAATCGACGGTTGGGCGCCGATCTCCCCCAGGCGTTCCGTGAAGCGCACCGACGTGAATTGCGACCCGGCATCGGAGTGTGTCACCAGCCCGACGAGCCGACACGCCCCGCGGCGGGCTCTCGCCATCTCGAGCGCGTCGAGGACAATGTCGGTGCGCATGTGCGACGCGACCCGCCAGCCGACGATCATCCGGCTGAAGGCGTCGACGATGCAACACACATACGCCATGCCCGAGCGGGTCGGGACGTAGGTGAGGTCCGTGACCCACAGCGCGTCGGGTCGATAGGCGGTGAAGTTGCGGTTCACCAGGTCCGGTGCCCGCAACCCGTCGGGTTCGCGCCGGGTGGTGAACACCTTGCGACGGCGGGTCACTCCGCAGATGGCCATGGCCCGCATCAGCCGGGCGACCTGGTCCCGGCGGGCGACCTGGTCCCGGCCGAGGTCGTGGCCGGCCCGCCGGGCTGCCTTCCACAGCTTGTCAGCGCCATACACCTTGCGGTTCGTCACCCACAGCGCCATCAGGACCTGCATCATCGCCGCGTCACGCACCGTCCGCGCCGACGGCTGGCGCTGGCGGCGTTTGGCCGCGTAGTACGTGCTCGGAGCCACCTGCAGCACCCTGCAGACGGGCTCGACCCCGAGCTCGTGGCGGTTCTCGTCGATGAACCCGACGATCACTTCGGCAGGCGGTCGAGCTCCGCCGCGGCGAAATACGCCGACGCATGACGCAAGGTCTCGTTCGCGCGCTTCAACTCGCGGTTCTCCTGCTGAAGGCGCTTGATCCGCTCGGCGTCCTCGGTGCTGGTGCCGGGCTTGCTCCCCCCGTCGATGTCCGCCTGACGCACCCCGGCCCGCACCGACTCCACCCCGAACCCCAGCTGCTTCGCGACGCGCTGCACCGTCCCGTGCTCGGTCCCCAGCTCGGCCCGCAGCTGGCGCACCAGCCGGACCGCCTGCTGCTTCTCCGACGGACTGTACCGCCGCGTCGCCGGATGCCCCGAAGGCTTCTGTGTAGGCATAGCTCCATCCTCGCGATGGAGCCTCCAACGATCCCAGGGGGTTCAGTCTCCATGATGGGCATCCTCTCCGGCGCTGCGCGCCTTGTGGTGGATGTCCGTCAGACCGTGCCAACCCCAAAGCACAGGGTGGAGGTGACATCGTTCGCCTGCACGTCTGCGCGTCGCTGATACTGCGAACCTGCCGGTGGCTGAGCCTGCGTATGGCGGCGCCATGGCGGCCACCTGCTCATTCTCGGGCATTCGTCATGCCTCCACCGAAAATCGGCGATCACGTAGATCCTGGCGCACCGCCACTACCGGGGGACCACGGTCACCGGACAGCGGAGCCCTGGAGCTCTGGCAAGCCGTACGTCCGCAGTAAACAGTGCACAGCCGAGTGATTCGGCCAACGCGACATACGAAGCGTCGTAGGCCGAGAGATTCTCCCGCAGCTCCCACACGCGCTCCAGCAGATGGAAGACGGCATAGCGCGACATGCCGAGCCGGCGCCACCTGCCGAGCGCGGTCCATGCATCGCCAGGCTCGAGCCGCGAGGCAGCGACCCCACGGCGAAGGGCGTTGGCGACCTCGGGGTCGATCAGGTGAGGGACATGTACCTGCTCCTCGGCCAATGCCCGACGAGCAGGGCCAGCGTTGAGCAGCGCGGAGACCGCCGCCGACGCGTCGACGACGATCACCTCGCGGCGCGCCCCGCGTCCACATCGGCGACGACGGAGACCGGATCAATGCCCAGGTCCGGCAGGTCGCCCAGCAGCACCGGGTTGTCCACCCGGCGCGAGACTTCCTCGAGCTCCCTCACCGCCACCGCCGCGACCGACATCCGCTCACGGGCGGCCAGCCGTTCCAGGCGCTCGACAACCTCGTCGGGCACGTTGCGAAGGTAGATCGTCCTCATGTCGCACTATGCTAGCAAATCCGTTGCGTGCCGCCTGACGCCCCTTGTCGAAGGTGGAGGTGTCAGGGCATGGCGGCCATGGCGCCACCCGCAGGCGCGGCTCGTTTGACGGTCCGGATGAGCAGGGAGACCTCGGTCGTCTTGATCCCGGGGAGTGGAGCGAGTCGCCCCGTCAGGTACTCGTACAGGCTGCTCGGGTCGCGGCAGACGATCGCCGCCATGAGGTTTGTCGGTCCGGTGGTCGCCGACACGAACGGCACCTCGACGTGCTGCGCCATCGCCGTGCCGACGGCATCGAGCTGTGCGGGGTCGATGGAGGCCCAGAGCATGGCGTGCACCTCCGCCCCGAACACGCCCGGGTCGATGTCCACGTCGAACTGCAGCACGCCGCCGTGTCGCAGGTCGGCGATACGACGCCGGATCGTCGACTCGTGCCAGCCGATCGCCGACGCGAGGAAGGCGCTGGAGGCTCTTCCGTCACCGGCGAGGAGGTCGACCAGCCGCTCGTCATGGGTGTCGAGCGAGCCGACACGCCCTCCGGGCTTGTCGGGGGACGTGTGACGCAACCTGGCGCAGGCCTCCTCGTCCAGTGCCTGGGTGAGGCGCGGCAGGGCGGGCGGGCTGTAGTCGTGCAAGAGCGCATAGGCGCTCAGCGACACCACGCGCCGGCTAGCCGGCAGGCCGGCGAGCAGGAGCTCGTCACGCTGCTCGGGGCTGCGCGCCTGCAGCGAGCAGACGACCTCGGCGCCTCCGGAGGCGAGCCCGACCCAGGTGGTGTCCGGCCTGCGGGCGAGCGCGCCGGCAAGGCCGGCGGATGCACCCGGCACGCACTGCATCCGCACGTACCAGTCGACCCAGCCGGCGAGCGGGGCGACCACCCGGCCGGTCACCCGGAGGCCGGCGACGTCCTGGAGGCGGCGGTAGCGACGGGCAACGGTCTGTGGGGAAGCCCCCACGACATCCGCGAGCACCCGGAAGGGGACCCTGGGTTCGACGATCAAGCCATGGATGATCCGCTCATCAAGCCCATCCATGCCAACTGTCTCCACGGCAGCCCAGCCTAGTCATGTACATGATCCGGCAAGATTGGCAGCTTTGGTAGAACGCGTCGCTGCTCTGAGCGAGGATCCTGGTGGGCGACGGGCACCTGCACGGCGCTCAGCGATGCGCCCGGCCACCAGCTGCCTGCTGGCTGCACCGGCGCCACACGATCGACGACGTCGGACCGTGCGCCCCGTCGCCGCCCACCCGACCCGAGAGGACCTGCCCATGGCCACCATCCCCTTGATCACCAGAGCCCGACGCCGCAGCGCTGCTCGTACAGGAGACATCGCCATGAGGGGGACTGATGGAGTCACCGGCTCACCAGGCGCCACCCGACCCGGCGGTCCCCCGGGCAAGGCGGAGCCCAAGAGAGGAACCGCCCTGGCACTGGCGGTGGTCATGACCGGGGTGCTCATCACCGCCGTCGACACCACCATCGTGGTCCTCGCCCTCCCCGAGATCGAGCGCGGCCTTCACGTGGCTCTGACCTCGGTGATCTGGGTGATCATCGGATACCTCCTTGTCATCACCTTGCTCGCGTCGCAGGTCGGCCGGCTCGGCGAGATGTTCGGTCGGGTGCGGATGTACGAGGCGGGCTTCGTCGTCTTCATCGTCGGCTCAGCGCTGTGCGCCCTGTCGTGGGACGAGGCCTCGATCATCGTCTTCCGGCTCATCCAAGGCATCGGCGCCGCGCTGGTGACGGCGAACAGCGGTGCCGTCATCGCCGACCTCTTCCCCCCCGAGAAGCGGGGTAAGGCCTACGGCTACAACGGCATGGGCTACAGCGTGGGCGCCGTGCTCGGCATCGTGCTCGGCGGCCTCATCGTCACCTACGTCTCGTGGCGGTGGATCTTCTGGATCAACGTGCCGATCGGTGCCGTGGCGGTGCTCGTCGCGTTTCGGGTGCTCCGCGACACGGGCAAGCGCGAACGTCGCCGGATCGACCTCGCCGGGATGGTCACGGCCGGCCTCGGCCTCTTCGGCATCCTCTGGGCGGTCACCAGCCTGGCAACCACACCGCTCGACGCAACGTTGGTGGGCTTCATCGTCGGAGGAGTGGTGTGCCTGGTGGTCTTCGTGCTCGTGGAGCGGACGCGGAGCGATCCGATGGTGCGCCTGTCGATCTTCCGGGTGCCGACCATGTCCCCCTCGCTGCTCGCATCCCTGTTCCAGGGTCTCGCCAACTACGCCGTCCTGTTCCTGATCCTCATGTACCTCCAGGGACCCCGGGGCCTGTCGCCGCTCGACGCGTCGTTGCTGCTCGTGCCGGGCTACCTCATCGGGGGCGCCATTGGGCCGTTGTCGGGAAGGATGGCCGACAAGGTCGGGCCGGTCATCCCGGCGACCGTGGGCCTTTCGGTCCAAGTGGTGGCGCTGTTCATCTACGCGCACCTCGGCAACCACACCGGGCTGTGGCTCGTGGTGATCGGGAGCGTCGTGAACGGCATCGGCGCGAGCAGCTTCTTCCCGGCCAACAACTCAGCGGTGATGAAGGCGTCGCCCCGCGAGGTCTTCGGGGTGTCCTCCGGGATGCTCCGAACCTTTCAGAACACCGGGATGGTCTTCTCGTTCTCGATGGCCATCCTCATCGCGTCACGCTCGATCCCTCGCCAGGTGGCTTTCGCCGTCTTCGTCGGCACCGCGAAGCTCCACGGGCACATCGCTTCCATCTTCACGAGCGGCTTGCACGCCGCCTTCTACGCGTCGATGAGCTTCCTCGCGCTCGCCGCTGTCCTCTCTGCAATGCGAGGCCG
>JAJZLP010000078.1 GCA_021803325.1 Actinomycetes bacterium | reverse complement strand
GCAGGTCTTCCTTGGAATCGATGTAGTAGTACAGGCTCCCTTTCAGGAGCCCGACCGCATCGGCGATGTCCTGCGTGGACGTCGCCTCGTAGCCCTTCTCCCGGAAGATCTCCGCCGCAGCGTCCAAGATCTCCTGCTGCCGGCGCCGAACCTGGCGCTGGGGGCTGCTCCCCGCAGGTCCGCAGCCGGTCGCCTCGCCCTTCGACTGGTCGTCGCGTGCCACGGTCGTCCTCGTCTCGCTGATCGTCACGCCTCCGCCCGCCACGCCCCGAGTGGACCGCCGACACGCTCGACGTGCCCTCAAAGGACTGCAGCGGCGATCGATCGTAGTGGAGACCCCAGCGCTGCGGCGACCGAGCTGATCGGCGCGACGACGGTGCCGCCGCCGATCAGGTTGGCAGCCTGCGATCCCTACCCCGCTCGAACAAGCAGCCCCGCTCCCCCGCCACGGGCCACCGACGCTGCGCGCTGTCACATCCCGGCCGGCGTCCGGCCGGGCTCACGATCCTCCGCTACTGGGCGGTGGACTGCACATGCGCAGGATCGGGGCCGGCCGCGGTCGCGTGCTGGCTCGCAGGAACGGCCTCCCTGGTGCTTCCCGCTCCACCGGGACCGGTCGCTTGTGCTTCGGCCTCGCTCGGTTCGGGCGCCGCTGTCGGCTTGCTCCCTGCCACGCGCTGGCGCCAGACAGCGAAGGCCACCGCGCCGACCAGCGCCACCCCGTTGAACATGTCGTTCAGCCACTGCTTGCCGGTGACGAGCTGCAGACCCTTCACCCCGGTCGCCAGCACGTAGATCGCCAGCATCGACCCCCACACGTTGAAGCGGCCCGGTTTCAGCTGGGTGGAGCCCAAGAACGCCGCGGCGAACGCCGGGAGCAGCAGCGACGAGCCGAACGTGAGCGACGGTCCGGTCAGCGACGCGTAGAACACACCGGCGATCCCGCAGATGGTGCTCGACGCGATCATCGCCACCCACGTCCACTTGTCGACGTTGACGCCAGACAGCCGGGCTGCCTCGGGGTTGCCGCCCACGGCGTACAGGTACCGGCCGACCGGCGTGTGCTCGAGCGCCCACCACACGATGAACGCCAGGATGATCAAGTAGAGAACCACGATCTGGAACCCGAAGACCTTGGTCTGCGTCAGGGCGTTCCACGCGTGCGACACCGGTGGCAGCGGCTGGCTCTCTCCCGACACGATCTCTTGGATGGCGGTGACGACGGTGGCCATCCCCAGCGTGGCGATGAACGAATTGACCCGCAGCTTCACGACCAAGAACCCGTTGACCACCCCGATCACCACCGACACGCCGATCGCGACGAAGATCGCCGGCCACATACCCCAGTGGTGGCTTGTCTGCAGGACGACCACGACGATCGTCGACAGGTTGATGACCGAGCCGACCGACAGGTCGTAGGCGCCGGCGACGAGCGGGACGAGCACCGCGATGCCGAGCATCGCCGCGATCGCCTCTTGTGAGGCGACCGAATGCAACGTCGACGACGTCAGGAACAGGCTCGGCGTCCACACTCCGAACACCACGATGAACAGCACCCACAGGTACGCGCCGCTGAAACGGTCGAACCCGAAGTTGATACGCCGACGCGGTGCTGTCATCCCACCCTTACCTCCTGCTCCGATGCCGGTGCCCCGGCGCCCAGGGACTCGCCCGAGATCCGAGCGACCGTGATCTCGCCTTTGCTGAGATCCGCCACGATCCGGCCGCCGCGCAGAACAAGCACCCGGTGGCAGATGGCGACCAGCTCGTCTGCGTCCGACGAGCTGACGATGACCGCGGCTCCGTGTGCGGCAGCACCGAGCAGCTGGTGGTGCAGCTGGGCTTTCGCGCCGACATCGACGCCCTGGGTCGGCTCGTCGAGGAGGAACACCGAGGGCCCGAGCCGAAGCCACTTGGCAAACAGGATCTTCTGCTGGTTGCCGCCGCTGAACGTCGCGAGGTCGGCCTCCACCCGCGGCGGCCGCACGTCGAGCCGAGCGAACCACGACGCCACCTCGCTGCGTTCCATCCGCCGTCGCAGCCACGGCACCCGCCAAAACGGAGCAAGGTTCGACAGCGAGCAGTTCTCACGCGCCGAAAGCGTCATGACACCACCGCTGATCTTGCGGTCAGGTGGGAGGTACGCCATCAACGACCGCATCGCGTGAGACGGCCGCGACGGCCGGATCGCCACCCCGTTGACAGCGACGCGACCGCCGGTGCGCGGCTGCGCCCCGAAGATGGTCCCCAAGATCGTCTCGCGCCCGGACCCGGTGATGCCCGCCACACCGATGATGTCTCCGGCTCGAGCGGTGAAGCTGACCCCGTCGATACGCGGCGCGGTCAACGCCTCGACCTCCAACACCGGTCCACCGCGCTCGGTGTGCACCGCAACCGACTCCGCGTGGGCGTCGTCGAGCTCGCTGCCGACCAGCAGGTTGACGAGCTTCTTCCGGTCGACCGACGCCACCGGCACGGTGGCGACCTTCCTGCCGTCCCGGAGGACCGTCACGTTCTTTGCCAACACGAAGATCTCGTCCAACCGGTGCGTGACGTACAAGACGCCGACACCACGTGCCGCGACCGCACGGATGGTCTGGAGGAGCTGGTTGACCTCGTTGTCCGGCAGCGTCGCGGTCGGCTCGTCGAACACCATCAGCTTGACCGCACCCGACGCGGTGTCCTTCATGGCTCGCGCCACGGCCACAGCCGTCCGCTGCGCCGGCGACAGCGTGCCGACCAGTTGCCGCGGGTCTACGTCCACGCCGACCTGGCTCAGCATGGCACGGGCTGCCGCCCGAGACGCACGGTCCAAGACCGTCCCGAACCGGCACGAGAACCCTCCACCGATGAACAGGTTGTCGAGGATCGACAACCCGTCCACCAAACCGAGGTCTTGGTGGACGAACCGGCATCCGAGCGCCGACGACGATTCGGCCGATCCCCACACGAGCCGCTCCCCGCCCACCCGCACCTCGCCACCTGGATCAGGGCGGTGGTACCCGGCGAGGATCTTGATGACCGTCGACTTGCCCGACCCGTTCTCCCCGACCAACGCGTGGATCTCACCGGGCTCGATGGTCAGGTCCAACGCGCTCAACGCCGGGATACCAGCGAACGTCTTGGTGAGCGAGCGCACCTCGAGAGCGAAGCGCAGCCCGGCGGCTGCGCTTCGCTCCGAAGCACCAGTGGTCACACCTTCCACAGCGTCTTGAACAGCTGCTGGTAGTTTGCCGGCAGGTTGTACGAGTTCGACACGGTGAACGGCACGTTCTTCGTCAGCAGCTGCACAGGCAGCTGGCCGTCGGCCGCCGGGACCGGCATCCCCTCGACATAGCGCAACGCTGCATCGACCATGTTCCACGCGCCGGGGATGGTCGCCAACCCGGTGAACGCGTTCTCCGTGCCGGTCTTCACCGCCGTCAGTGCCGCGGTGTCACCACTCTCACCGGCGACCTTCACGTGCAGGCCCGCAGCACTGAGCGCAGACGGCAAGCCGTCGATCCACGTGGCGTCATCCGTCACCACGTAATTCGCCGACGGGTCACGCTGCAAGGTCGACACGATCTGGCTGGGGCCCTGGCCGCCGACAGCCTGAGCGATGGTCGCCTGGATCGGGGTGATCGAGCACGCCGGGCACCCGTCGCGGATCGTCTTTTCGAACGACGTGTCGAACGCTGCCAGTACCGGGAACGAGGACACCTGGTAGGAGACGATGTTCGCCTTGCCGTTGGAGTCGGCGATCACCCAGTTCGCGATGATCTGGCCGACCAACGTGGTGTAGGGGATACCGCCGTTGTTGGCGATGATCTCCTTCGACAGCGGGTCACCCGTGTAGCCCTCGATGATCGGGACGCCCGCCGCCTGGTAGGCAGCGAGCTCACTCGCCCACGCCGCGCTCGGGATACCCGTCACGATGGCCGCGACCGGGTGGTACTGCAGCCCCTGCTGCAAACCGGAGATGAGCGTGGCAGGGTTGGCCGACTGGTAGTCGATCGTCTTCAGCGTCCAACCGACCGCAGCGGTCGCCGCCTGCAAACCAGTGGCGATGTCGGTGCACTGGCTGATGTCGCACTTCATGAAGACCAGCGTCTTGCCGGTCGGCGGCTTGGATTTCAGCGGCGTTGTGAGCGGGATGCTCGTCGGTACCTGCTCGTACTTCTTGACGAATGCTTCTGCGGTAGCGACCTGGCCGCTCGCCGACGATGACGACGACGTGGCCGCGCTGCTCGTGCTCGCGCCGCTGCTGGCCGAGGACGAGGAGCTCGAGGAGCTGCACGCTGCGAGCAGCACGGCCGTAGTGGCCAGCGCTCCCACGACCATGGTCCGACGGGTTGACTTGCCAGTTCGCATTGAACCCCCAAGGGAAGTAGCGACGGTGGATTGAGTGGATCAGCTGGGTGCGGAAGACATGGTCGTCGCCGAGCGAACCGACCTACGGGTGCGGCGGGCTCGGGGCTCCAACCACCGACCCAGGGGCGTGACGGGCGAGTGCGATGCCAGCGGCTCCTGCGCCCCTGGTGCACGACGCAGACCACCCCCTCCTCCACCCCTCATGCGACTGCATGGTTGCACACTTCGGCGTCCTACGTCAAACGTTATATGTTCTATGTGCGGCGCTGACCCCTCCGGGGGACGCCGACAGGCGCTGCTCGGGCCGAGCGCGAACGAGACGGGCAGCTCGCGAGCGAAGGCAGGCACGCCGGCGTCGGCGCTGGAGCCGCCGGTCTGCATGTCCACCATCGCCGGTCGGTGAAGCGGCATGCGGAGCCCTGGTGCCCATTGGGCACCACCGCCGACGAGCACGGCTCAGGGATGCAGCTCCTGGAGCTGGACCAGCGACTTGCCGACCTTGGCACTCGTGAACAGCTTGGCGTACGCATCGAGGGTGTGCTCCAGGCCCTCGGTGACGTCGAACGCCATCTTCAGCTGGCCGGCGTCGTACCACGGCCGCATGCGACGGTCCACGTCGGGGCCTCGGTGGTAGAAGTCCGGGGAGAAGAACCCGACCATCGTCAGACGCTTCATCAGCATCTGGTCGAACTTGTACGGGCCGGGCACCAGCTCGTCGTTCTCGTAGTTGACGATCAGCCCGCAGATCCCGATACGGCCGAACAACGCCATGTTCCCCATGCACGCGTCCAGGATCTCTCCGCCGACGTTGTCGAAGTACACGTCGATCCCGTCGGGGCAGGCTGCGGCCAGCGCCTCCGGCACGTCCTGCGTCGAGTAGTCGATCGCCGCGTCGAAGCCAAGCTCGTCGACCACCCATGAGCACTTCGCCCGAGAGCCCGTGATCCCCACCACCCGGCATCCGTGCAGCTTGGCGATCTGTCCGGCGAGCGCCCCGGTCACCCCCGACGCGGCCGACACCACGAACGTGTCACCCGGCTTGGCCTGGGTGTACTCGAGCACGCCGAGATAGGCGGTCCACCCGTTCGGCCCGAACACGGCCAGGTACTGGCGCAGGTCATCCATCCGCCAGCTGAGCCGCTGAGCGTAGGCGACATCCGGCTGGCACACCGAGTAGTCGGACCACTGCCCGTATGCCCGAGCCAGGTCGCCTTCGCGGAAATCCGGATGACGTGACGCCACGACGGTCCCGAGCACCATGCCGATCACCGGCGAGCCGAGCGGCGTCGGCGGCGAGTACGAGTCCTCGCGCGGGTTCATCCACATGCGCGTGCCGGCATCCAGCGACAGCAGCGCGTTGCGAACCAGGACCTCGCCGTCGGCGAGCGCCGGGATGCTGCCCTCGGTCAGCTCGAGCGCGTCGGCGAAGTCCCTGCCCTGCGGCCGCCGGACCAACACCCAGCAGCGGTTCACGTCGGCCATGCTGGCATCCTCCGTTGTTCGTCATCGTGCACAGCTTCATCGTGCACAGCTGAACCGATGACCAGGCCGACGGCGTGCGCCCCTGGCCATGACCCCGAGCACCGGTCGCCCTGGCGACCTCCGCTCTGGCCGCGCCGCTCGCCGCCGCCAGCCGGGCGCCTCCGACGCTCCACCTGCTGACCGCCCGTCGTCTTTGGCAAGTCAGCATACCTACAGTGGACGCGCAACGTCAAACGCGAGATTATGAGCGAGGACCTCGGGTGACGCCAGCGCCGAACCGAACGGCCCTGTCGACACCGACCCGGTCGCCTGGCGCTGACGCCAACCCGACGAACCGGTGCCCCACGGCCCGAGCACCCGTGTGGATGCCGGCCCAGACGACGGCGTGCCGCTCTGCGAGCGCGAACGAGACCCGACCACAACGAACAGGAGCATGCCGTGACCACCGATCCCAGCTCGTCACCCGGCACAGCATCGCCGGGAACGACACCTCCGCACGTGCTGACGAGGTTCAACGCCGTCTTCGACCATGCGGCCATGGCCGCCCGGCGCATTCGCGACCTGCTGCCCATCTACCACGAGCTGCTCGGCGGGACCTTCATCGAAGGCGGCGACAACCAGCGCGTGGGCTACCGCGCCGTCCAGCTCGGTTTCGCCGACGGATCGCGCATCGAGCTCATGGAGCCACTCAGCGGATCCACGTTCTTCGACAGCTTCTTCGCCTCCCGCGGCGCCGGGGGGCTGCACCACGTCACCTTCAAGGTCGACGACATCGAGGCGGCCCTGGCAGCAATGCGCCGCCAGGGCTACTCGCTCACCGGCCTGCACCTCGACGATCAATTCTGGCGCGAGGTGTTCCTGCACCCCAGCGAGGCACACGGCACGCTCGTCCAGATCGCCCAGGCCCAACGGCCGTTCCCCCCCGCACAGGACATGACACTCGAGGGCGTGCTCGCCGGGAACGGCCAACGCGGGGACGGGCATCCGAGCCCCTGACGCCTGCCCGATCCTGGCACCCGTCACCGTCGCCGCGTGCATCGGTGCATCGCGTGCTCTGCCCACCCACCTGCCCTAGCATGACGTCGACCTGACGTTTGACGTTCTTGGGCTGTTCGCGAGGGAGGTCCACGTGCTGGTCGACCTGGTGCACACCCGGACGGCGGACGGCGTGCTGCTCCACGGCGCGCTGACGGCGCCGGAGGCGGCTCGTGGCGCTGTGCTCGCCGTGCACGGCGCCTGGGGCAATTTCTACGGGACGCCGGTGGCGCGATTCCTCGATGCAGCGCCGGCCCGGGGCCTCGCCGCCCTGTCGATCAACGGGAGGGGCCACGACCTCGGCTCCCTCGGCGACGGCGAGCGGTGCATCGGCTTCCTGCGAGACCGCTTCGAGGACGCACCGCTCGACCTTCAAGCCGCGGCCGGCCTGCTGGCAGAGCGGGGGTTGCCCAGGTTCGTCGCCGTGGCCCACAGCTTTGGCGCACACCGTGCCACCTTTTGGCAGGCTGACCCGAAGGCCACGCCGGCGGCCGCGCTCGTGCTCTTGAGCCCCGCGCCGGAGCTGCAGGGGGCGGCCGACGTCTTCGTCGACGGCGCCGTAGAGCACCACATCGCCCGAGCTGCGGCATTCGTCGCCGCCGGGCACCCCGAGCGGCTCGTGGTGCTGTCGTCGGGTGCGCCCGTGCCGATGGTGGCCGAAGCGGCCACGGTGCTCTCCACATGGGGTCCGGACACGCTGGCGGACTCCCGTCGACACGTCGGCTCGCTGTCCATGCCGGTGCTGGTGGTGTCCGGCGCCCGCGAACCAGCCCCGTACCGCCGCCGGGCGGAGGAGGTGGCTGCCGGTGCTCCCGACGGGGAGCTCCTGGTCATCGATGACGACCACTACTACCGGCGCGACCCGGACCAGCTCACCGCGGCCGTTCTCGACTGGGTCGACCGCCGCCAGATCTTCGGCGCCGCGCCGCTCGCCCCGTCCGGCGGCACCGAGCGGACGGCGGGACGATGAGCGGCCGCGACGTCGCTCTCCAGGCAGCCGCGGCAGCGCTCCAGGCACTGGCCGACGACGGCAACTGGAGCCTGGCCGCGCGCCTCGAGGCGACCGCCGCCCGGCTGCCCGCCAAGGTGGCCTGCGGACGGCGGACGGGGACCTGACCTACCGCGACATCGATGACCGGGCTCGTGCCATCGCCGACGGGTTGGTCGGCGCCGGGGTAGGCGTCGGGGTAGGCGTCGGGGTAGGTGCCGGCGACCGGGTGGCGCTCATGAGCACGGCCAGCCATGCCGACGTCGTGGCAACCGTGCACGGCGCGTGGAAGGTCGGGGCCACCGACGACGTCAGCGCTGCAGCTGGGCAGGGGTGAGCACGAGCTCCGTGAACACACCCCCGTCGACGACGAGCGTCTGCCCGGTGATGCCCGAGGCGGCCTCGCTGCACACCAGACGAGCGGCCTCACCGACCTCGACGAGCTCCAGGCCACGCCGACGCGGTGAAGCGAGCGCCGCCGCCGACATCGCGGCCTCGAGATTCTCCGGCCCGACCATCGCCGCGGCGGCCTTCGTCGGCACCGGCCCAGCTGAGATCGTGTTGACCCGGACACCGCGCTCGGCCAGCTCGGAGGCGAGGTAGATCA
>JAJZLP010000151.1 GCA_021803325.1 Actinomycetes bacterium | reverse complement strand
ACAACACCGTAAGGCTGCACTCCTCGATCGGCTACGTCCCACCCGTCGAGTGGGAGATCACCTACTATCTACAGCAAGAACAGCAGGCCGCATAACCGCGTGTCCGGCTACCGGGGGGAAGCCCAGTTGACGGCGTCGACAACGACAGTGTTCCCTAGCCGCAAGTTGTACCCGCTGAGTGCTCCGGCGGCTTCGTAGGCCGCCGCTCCTGTCGTCCAGGACGCCTCCAGACCGGCGACCAGGAGGGCGTCTTCGATGACGTCGATCGAGATGTGCACTGCGCGCAGGTGCCGGCCAGCTCTGCGGCGACGGCCGTCTTCCCGAGGCCTGAGAGCCCGGGCACGACGACGAGCAACGGCGGTCTGCTCGGTCTGCTGCGGGCTCCGTTGCTCATGTCGTGACCATCCCAGAGCAGTGACCGAGGTACAAAGCTTGCGCCGCACCAGGCGTCGACCACCCCACCGTAACCGGCCCTGGGGCGGCCGCGTGCGTGCCGGCCGGCGCCCCGAAAGGCGATGGGTTCATGAATTCTGAAGCATTGATCGGCCGGAACCCAAGGGTAGAGGTCTGATGAGCGCTCGTCCGCACCCTTGGGTTTCCGGACTGGGGCGTATCTACGCACCTTCGGGCGTGATAGTCGAGGTTTCGGCGGCGTCATCCGAGCGCGACGACGGGCTCGTAGTGCTCGACGGCTGGGAACGGGTCGTAGAAGTGGTGGAGAAGGGAGCGCCAGCGCTCGTACTCAGGAGATTTCCGAAAGCCGTCGATGTGGTCTTCCAGTCGGTTCCACCGGACGAGAAGTACGTAGCGGTGGTCGGCTTCGACGCACCGTTGAAGCTCGAGGCCGATGAAGCCGGGCATGGATGCGATCAGGGACTTGGCCTCCGCGAAGGCAGCCTCGAATTCGGTGGCCTGGCCGGGCTTCACGTCGAGCACTGCGAGTTCCAAGGTCATCGGGGATCAGCCGGCTTTGCGCCGTGGGGCGGTGTCGGTGGTGAGGAGTTGGTGGACTCTCTGGTGGGAGATGCCCAGGATGGCGGCGGCGTCGCGCATGCTGATCCCGCGGCCGGTGAGCGCGGCGGCGGCTTTTCTGGTCTGCTCGACGGCCAGGCGGTCGGCATCGCGTGCTTGGTCTCGGGCGGCTCGGGCGGCTTCGACGGTCCGGCCGGTGGTCTTGGGGAGCACCGGGACGGGGACGAGGTCGATCTGGTCTTCGTCGGTGTTGAGCCACAAGGCGGCGGCTTCGCGGATGCGGGTCAGGGCCTGGTCGACGGTCTTTCCCCAGGTGTGGACTCGGGGTTCTTCTTCGAGCTCGACGGTCCAGCGCCCGTCTTTTTCCCGCTCCAGGCGGGCGGTGTAGGTCTTCACGTCTTTGGTCCTTTCGCTGTGGGTGTCGCTGGTCATTGGGTGAGCCACCTCGTTCCGAGGCAGGGCTCGAGGTCACGTTCGATGGATCTGAGGGTGCCGGTCGGGATGTCGCCGGCGTGGAGGGGGATCACGGTCTGGCAGTTGGCGCACCGCCATATCTGGTGGGATCCTCGCTGGCGGACCGGTTCGCAGCCACGCTGGCGCAGGATGCGGACCAACCTCCGTGCCGTCACGCGCTCAGTCTATCAGACTAGACGCAATGGTGTCTATGGAGTTAGACGTTGGCTGATCGGTGGTGTGGTCGGCCGGATCGAGGTCGGGGTGGTTGAGGGCGCCGAGGTATCGCTCGGCGCCAGAGATGGACAGGCCGAAGAGGTCGCAGAGGCGGCGGAGGTCGCCGCCGGTGGCGAGCCGCTCGTCGAGGATGCGGTCCTCTCGCATGATCTGGGCCATGCCGGCGAGGCGGAGGCTGATCCAGTCCGGCTTGGGCGGGGTGACGCGCAGGGCGTTGCGCTGATGGAGGAACAGGTAGGGGTTGGCGGTCGCCGGCCAGCGGTGGGCGCGGTGGTCGAGATAGACGCGCAGGCGCTGTCGGACCGGCTCGGCGAGCACGACGACCCGCCCGGCGATGTGAAGCCGGCCGTCGTGTATGTCGGTGAGGGTGATGGCGGACAGCTGGGCCGGCGTGAGGGCGTGGAACGCGGTCAGTGCAGCCATGGCGGCGACGGTGGGGTCCTCGGAGCGCAGCACGGCCCGGACGGTGTCGAGATCGGCGGGCAGCGGGATGGTCTTGGTCGAACTGCCGGAGCGGATGCGGGCGGTCGGGTTGACGAAGACGACCTGGCGGGCCTTGAGGACTCGGAAGATGTGACGCAGGGCGGTGAGCGTGCTGGCTCGGCCCGGTCCTGCGGTGGCGAGTGCAGTCAGCACGTCATGGCGGGTGATCTCTCGCAGCGAGGTATGGCCCTGGTCGGCCCAGGACCCGATGGCGGGCAGAGCGGCGCGGATCGTTTGTTGCACCGAGTCTTTCGGTCGGGGCCGCATTCGTGGCGGGCTCGTGTTGCCGTGAAGCAACACGTCAGCGGCGACGGCGAGCTCGGCGGCGATGGCCGTGGGCAGCCCGACGGTCTTGGTGTCGAGCCAGGGTCCGAAGGTGGAAGGGCGGTCCTCTTCGAGCATGCCGGCGACCTCGAGGACGACCAGGACGGGATCGGCGGGCAACTCGATGCTGGGGAGCCGCATGACGTCGGTGGCTTTGATTGGCGCGCCAGGGGTGTCTTGGAGGCTGCAGAGGATTCGCAGCCCTTGACGGGTCCGGCCGAGGGTGCTGATGCCCCAGCCGTGCTCGTGGGCGTAGTCGGCGAGGTGGTGGTCGAGGAAGCGGAGCAGCTCGGGGTCTTTGGGTTCGTCGAAGCCGGAGCGTGCCCCGGCGACGAGGTCGACAGCGACGACGAAGAACACGCCTTGACGGTGGGTCACCGGATAGTGCCCGAACGGGCGTGGCGGCGTGGGCCGGGCGCCTTGTCGTCGCCGCCCGGCCTTGCGGCGCATGTCGGCGAAGGTGAGCTGCTGGCCATAGCGGTTGGTGAACTCCCAGGGGCCGTCACGTCGTCGGCGGCGGGCGGCGTCGAGATAGCAGAGACGGCAGGCGTCTTGTGGTCCGACCGAGATCCGTCGGCTGCATCCGATGCAGGTGCCGGTGTGATGGTTCTTCCGCCATCCCCGGCATCCTTCGCAACGCCAGCTGTTGGTGCGGGTCGCTCCCCAGGCGAAGCAGTCGATGCAGGTGTCGATGCCGACCGGCGAGTACTTGTGGCAGCGGGAGCACAGGCCAGCGCTTAGTAGTTGGTGGTCGATCCGCAACGCCGGCAGGGTGGTGGGGTGACCGGACCGCCGGGCGTGCAGGCGTGGCAGTGGTCGGACCACGCCATCTTCACTGGTCGCTGCCCGCAGTGTCGGCGCAGTCGGGGACGCACCGGTGGGCGCGGGATGGGGGGAAGGTCGAGCAGTCTCAGTTGGCGGCCCCGTCGGCCTTGTGGGAGCGGCGGTGTGATGTCGGGGTCTCGGCGCACGAGGCGGCGTGGGCGTGGCCCGTATCGCTTCGCGGGCCTGGACATGCCGGCGAAGAACAGCTGGTGCCAGTCGATGCGGGCTGCCGTCCGTCGGTCGTCGGGCAGCAGCAGCCGTTGCGGGCGGCACAGTCGGCACGAGCCCGCGTCGTCGAGCGTGACCTCGCGTCCACAGCCCGAGCAGGCGGTGATGGTGTGGTGGGCGCGCTTCCAGCCCCGGCATGCTTCGCACAGCCACTTGTTCGTCCGCGTCGCGCCCCAGGCGAAGCAGTCGGTGCAGGAGTCGACCGGCGGTTGGGGGGCGTTGCGGTGGCAGCGGGCGCAGAGCCCCTTCGCCCAGTAGTCGCCGGTCGCGCCGCAGCGCCGGCAGGGGCGGGGCAGCCCTCCGATCCCGGGCTTGCAGTCGAAGCAGAACCCGCGGCGGCTATAGGCCTGCGGCCTTTTGCCGCAGGCTCGGCACATGATCACCGGGCTCAGACCGGAGGCGCGTTGCGGTTCTTGCCCAGTCTCGGCCTGGCCTTCTTGGCCGACGGGTCGGTCGTGGCCGCGGCGACCTTGCGGGGCTTGCGAGCGGCGACCTTGTCCGGCTCGGGGATCAACAGCTCGGCGGGCTGGCAGTCGAGCACCGCACAGATGCCGTCGAGGTCGTCGAGGCGGACACTGATCGGGGTGCCCGTCCATAGGGCCGACATCTTCCCGGCGCTGATCTCCAAGCCGGCGTCAGCGAGGCGGCGGCGCATCTCGGTCGACTTCCAGATGCCGCGCTCGGCGGCTTTCATCCTCAGGTTCCAGCGCATGGTGGTCGCTCCTTTCGATGTTGCCGAGCCGGCTGGTGGTGCGGGCGTTCGCGGACGTCCAGGCGTGCTCGATGTGGTCGTCGTGGACGTGGATGTACCGGGTCGTGGTCGACAGCCAGCTGTGACCCAACAGGTCCTGGACGGCCTTCAAGTCCAGGCCGCGCGCGTAGAGCGACGAGGCACAGAAGTGGCGCAGGGCGTGCGGGGCCAGCCGGCCCTGCCAAGTCGGCAGCCACCGCCTGGTGGCGCCCGCCAGCCCGGCTCGCAGCGCCTCGACACCAGCGCGCGTCGGCCGGCCGGTGTCAGGATCGCGTCGCTCGCTCGGCAGCAGCGGGGCGTCTGGGTCATCCCAGTCGTCGCCGAACTGGTGGCGCACCTCGGCGAACCACCACTCCAACAGCACGTCGGCCGAGTTGATGGCCGGCACGATCCGGGTCTTGGGGCCACGGCCATAGCTGCCTTTGCCGAAGCGGACGTGCAGCTTGCCATGTGTGCCCAGCTCCGGTCGCCAGTCCCGGACATCGAGCATCACCGTCTCGTTGATCCGCAACCCCACCCGGCGCCACAGCGACGCCGCCACGTAGTCCCGCACCGCCGGCAGGTACTTGCGGGCCTCGGGCAGTGCCTCGCGCCACGCGTCGAAGAGATGGTCGACCGCTTCGGCGGGAGGCGGGACCCGGCCGGCCCCATAGTCGGTCCTGGCCGGCCGGTTGTACTCGTCGACCAGCTGAACCATCACGTGCCCGGTCAAGGCGTGGAGGTCGCCTTGATAGCGGGCGGTCACGAACTCGCAGAACCGCTGAAGGGTCCACGCCTTGAACTGCACCGTCGAATGCGCCTGCCCCGCCCGTCGCAGCCCGGCCAAGAACCGGTCGGCGTCCTCGGGGCCTGCCGTCCAGATCGGCCGGCCCAAGAACCTCACGAACCCGAACGGCACCCGGCGTTCCGCGTCGACATGCCGGTCCTTGATCCCCGAGCCGGCCAGCGCCAGGGCGTACTGGTCGACCAGCTCTTGCTCCAGATCCTCCAGCTCGTGAGCCGAACGCAGGCTCGGCGCCGAGCCCAACGACCGGGCGACCGCCAGCGCCACTACAGGACGGGTTCACGAAAGGAGCGCATCTGCCATGTATGGCAGAGGAACGTCAGGAATCCCGATGTTCTGTCAACACAATGTCCAGTGACCAGCCACACCCCGCGACCAGGACTTCCACGTCACGAAACACTTCCTGGCGCGAAAGGAACCCGTCGCATTTCCGGCAGCCCCCGGCGCTCGGGCGGGCGCGTGCGTGCCGGCCGGCGCCCCGGCCCCCGGCGCGACCGGGACGCGCGCCGACAGGGGGAGCCCAAAGAGCGCGATTGCACCGCGCACCGGCCCGAGCACCGTGCTCCCAGGGGCCGAGCGGCCCCGTGCACGAAAGGAGCACCGATGACGACGAACAAACCGACCAGGGCCGAGGCCCGCCGCCTGGCTGCCAGCTACGCCCAGGCCAAGGCGGCCCCAGCGCCTCTGGCGCCGGCGCTCGGCCACCTCCTGAGCGGCTACGTGCCCGAGAACATGGGACCTGCGACCTGGGCAGCCGTCCAGCCCCATCACGCCGACATCATGAACCGCTCCATGCTGCGGGGCGAGACCAGCTTCCGCAAGCACCGTCGTGTGGTCGCGGACTACCTCGCGTTCCGGGTCGCCGAGGGCCTGGCGCCCCAGGCGGACGAGTCCATGAGCTACACGGCGATCGACCACTACTACATGCACGGCATGGCCTCCTACGACCCGAAGACCCGCAACGACTACCGCAGCCGGCTCCGGGCACTGGCAGCCAAGGTGAACCCGGGCCTCAGCGCGCCGGGCAGCGTGAAGATCGGCCGTGTGGCCACCAAGCCCCCCTACACCGCCGGCGAAGAGGCCGCCATAGGCCGTTACGCCATGCGCCAGCGCAGCACGGTCACCGGCCGTCAGCTCTGCGCCGCCGTGGCACTTTGCGCCGGCGCCGGCGGTGACTCGGTGGACCTGCGCCAGCTCCGCCGCAGGGACATCGCCTACAGCGAGGACGCCGGCTACGAGGTGCACTTCAGCGGCCCACGGGCACGCACCGTCACACTGCGGCGCGCCTATGAGGACATGCTGCTCACCGGCATCGCCGGTCTGAGCCCGGGCCAGCTCGTCATCGGCAGGGACCTAAAGCGCAGGAACATCGTGGGCGGGATCGTGGAGCGTGCCGACCTGGAGGGCTGCCCGCACATCGAGGCCTCCCGGCTGCGCGCCACCTGGCTGGCATGGGTCATGTGCCAGCCCCTGCCGCTCAACGCCGTCCTCCAGGCCTCCGGGCTGAAGACCGCCCACACACTGTGCGACCTGCTCCCCTACCTCCCCGAGGCCGGGAGCCCCGCGCTCTTGAGGGGCGGTGCCGAAAAGTGATCAACCTGAGCGATATACGCGCCGCCGAGCACATCGTCGACCACAGCGGCGCGGTGAAGACCCTGAGCGAGGGCATGCGCACCGACCGGCGCGGCCGCAAAGACGACCCGAACAAGCTGAGGCTCCTGCTCATCGGCCTCGTGCTGTGCGTCCTGGTGCACGGCCAGGCCGTCGTGACCGCCGTGCACGAGCTGCTCACCAACGAACTGCCGCTCGACGAGCAGCTGCGCCTCGGCGTGTGCCGGGTGGGCACCGCGGCCGACGGCACGGCGACGACCTGGGCCCTGCCCATCGCCGACCTGTACGAGCTGACCGCCAAGCTCAACACCAAGCTCGGCTACGGGCTGGGCAAGCACCCCGACCTCGGTGCCGAGGAACGGGCACGGCGGCACCGCACCATCGTCACCTGCCTGGACGACCTGATGGACGTGTTCGACCTCGGCTGGCAGAGCGAGGTGTTCGCCATGGACGCCACCGGCATCTGGAGCTGGGGCCGGGGCAAGGCCAAGGCCGTGAGCGGCCGGGACGACGGCGCTGACGAGCACGTCGCCGCGGCCACCGGGGCCGGCGTGGCGAACGCCGCCCGCACGCGCCAGGGCGCCACCGGGACCGCTGAGGCCGCCGGGCCCGGCGAGGAGGCCGAGCAGGCACCGGGCGAGGACGAGATCGTCCTCGGTGACCCCACCAGCCACGACCCGGACGGGGCCTGGGGGGTGAAGACGGCCAAGATCGGCGGGGAACAGCGCTACTACGGCTACAGCGAGAACACGCTCGTCCAGGTGCCCGGCGCGGGCCAGGCCGCGGACGACGAGCCCCGTCTCATCGTCCGCCTGGAACTGCAGGCCGCCAACGCCGACGTGGTGGATGTGAGCCTCTCGCTCATCGACCGCTTCAACGCCGCAAGGCAGGCCCGCCTCGAGTCGGGGGCGCACGTCTTCGCCGTGGCCGGCGCCCAGCACGTCGGCGATCTGGTCGTCGACCGCCATTACCACTACAAGGACTTCCAGCGCTGGTGGGCGGAGCTGTACGGCCGCGGGGTCAGCCAGCACCTGACACTGCGCGAGGACGAACAGGGCGTCACCGAGGGCAACGGCGACCGCCTCCGCTGGGCGGCAGGTGCCCCCCACTGCCCATGCACACCCGACGACCTCGGCACCATCACCCGCCCGTCGCCGAGCGAGCCCAGGGCCAAGCACGTCGCCTTCGACAGGAGGCTCGAGCGTCGCCACGCCTACGCTCTGCGCCGCATCACGTCCTTCGACGCCAACGGCACCCACCGGGTGCAGTGCCCCGCGCTGGCCGGCAGCGTCGGCTGCGCCCTGCGGGAGGGGACGCTGGCGGCCGCCCACCGCCTCGGCCTGCCCATCGTCGCCACGCCCCCTGATGCCGACCTCGACGGTGAGCCACTGCCGGCGTGCTGCACGCAGTCGACCGTCACCGTCACCCCTCCGACCAAGGTGCGCAAGCTCCTCCAGCCCCACTACTGGGGCAGTAGCGCCTGGAAACGGTGCTTCGACAAGCGGACCTACGTCGAGGGCACCTACGGGAACCGCAAGAACGTGAACACCGAGAACATGCGGCGCGGGCAGTTCCGCTTCACGGGGATAGCGTTGGTGAACCTTGTTGTCGGCCTGTCAGCTGCCTGCTACAACCTGCGCATCATACGCAACTGGCATGAACGCACGGGCATGGGGGACCCCACGCACCCGCTCTTGGCCCGGCCCGAACCGGACTACGGCTTCGTCCGCCTGAGCGAGCTCGAGCGGGACGCCCTCATGGCCCAGTACCGCACCAACGCCGCCTGAGCTGAGACGGTCCCTGCACCTGCGG
>JAJZLP010000025.1 GCA_021803325.1 Actinomycetes bacterium | reverse complement strand
CGCACCGTCGTCTCCCACGTGATGGGCGCGTGGGTGACGCCCTTCAGCAGCAGCCCTCTCCCGTCTCGCTCGACGGTGAACTCGCGCAGGTTCATCTCGAGCTCGCGCCGGCCCAATCCTCGGGAACGGATCTTCATGACAGGTACCGGTCCTGGTAGCGGGTGACGAATTTCGGGGTTTGCCACCACTGCGCCACGCCCATGTCCTCGGCCACCGAGCCCGCCGCGATGTAGCCGGGGCCGCCGATGACGAGCCCCCCCGGGTACGACGACGCGCCGCACAGGTACAGGCCGTCGATGGGCGACCGACCCGCCTGACACGATGCGCTCGGGCGGAACGACCCCATCTGCAGGGGGTTGTAGTCGCCGTGCTTGATCGAGCCACGCACCATCGAGGCGATCCGCCGCTCGATGTCGACCGGGCTCTCCGTGGAGCGCTGCACGATCTCGGTCGATGCCAGTCCAGGCCAGTGACGGCCCCACACCGACAACAGCTCGTCGGCGACCTGGGGCGCACGGGCCTCCCAACCGCCGTCAACGTCGTAGGGTGCGTGGACCTGGAAGAAGCTCACGTGGTGGCCGGGGACACGCGACAGGGTGGGGTCGTAGCGCGTCTCGACGGTGGCATGGCCGCCGATCCGCTCTCCCATGCGACCGCCGGCGACCGCGTCGAAGTGATCGAGCACGTCGTCGGTGGAGTCAAAGCCGAGCACCACCATGAGGGCGTCGTTGACCCAGGGGTCGCAAGCCGCGTAGTCGGGCGGTTCGGTGGTGGCCAACGACAGGGTGAACAGCGACCAGGTGTCCCACTCCCAGTGCTCGGCCGCCTCGACCAGCTCGGCAGGGACCTCAGCCGGGTCGATGAGCCGGCCGAAGGTGAGCGGCGGCGGCAGGCTCGAGAGCACAGCGGTAGCGCCGAGGAACCGGCCGTCGAAGCATTCGACGCCGCGGACAGCGCCCTGCTCCACGACGATGCGGGTGACCTCGGCATTGTCGAGGACGACGCCGCCGGCACGGTGGATCTCGCGTGACAAGGCTCCGGCCAGCTTGTGCGATCCTCCGTAGCACTGGGCCTTGTTGGCGGCTCGGTCGACCATGAGCGGCACCATGAAGCCGAGGCCGCTCTCCCGGGGATCGAGCCCCCACTGGCACGCGGCGTAGAGCATGAGTGCCCGAACCCGGTCGTTGGCGAAGGTCTCCTCGATGATCTCGAGCGGGGAGAGCTCCGTGAGCCGCAGTGCCTCGCGCCCGACGTCGGTGCGCTCGAGCGACTCGATCATGTCGATGGGCGACAGGGCCGGAAGGTAGGTGCCTGGCGCCAGCAGGTCGTCGACGATCTTGTGCCACGTCCGCATGACCCGACCGAAGGCGGCTGCGTCGCCGGGCGACGCCGTGGCGAGCGAGTCCTTGGTGTCCTCGATCTGGTGGCACAACGCCAGACTGGAGCCGTCGGAGAAGACGGCAGCGGTCTGCACGTTGGGCTTGACGAAGTGGAGACCGTGCGCCCGCAGGTCGAAGTCGGAAAGGACCGGCAGGTACTCGGTCATCATGTGGTAGAAGGCGTGTGGGTTCGTGTAGTAGCCGGGGAAGAGCGTCTCCTCGGTGCAGAGGCCGCCACCGATCTCCTGACGTCTTTCGACGACGGCGACACGCAGGCCGGCGCGGGCAAGATATGCGGCGGCGATCAACCCGTTCGGACCGGCGCCGACGACGACCACGTCGAGCTCGCTGCGCTCGGGGAACTCGTCGAGGATGTGCTCGGCGGGTTGGCGGACCCGGTGCTCGACCCGGGTCATGCCGCACCCCGCGCCGACGGGTCCGGTACGTAGAACGGCGACGGGTACCACCAGCTTCCTGGATCGGCGATGCCGTCCTCGATCAGGATGTGCATGAGATTGTAGGGGACAGCCATCAGGCACAGCCCTCCGGGGTGCGATGTCTGGTTGCACAGGTACAGGCCTTCGATGGGCGTCCGGTACCGCCCGAGCTCCGGCAGCGGGCGGTTGCCGGACCACTGGTCCTCGGAGTGCCGGATGCCATACCAGTTGCCACCCACCATGCCGGTGTTCCGGAATTCGGAGTCCTGGGGCGTGTTGACGAAGACGTCGACGATGTTGGCACCAGTCATGTTGGGTGCCAGCTGGCCGAGCAGGTCGAGCGCCGCCTGGGTGATCCGGTCCTTCTGCCGGTTGACGCCGTCGGGCCCGCTCACGTCATAGGCGGGTGGTGGCATCTCCAGGTAGATGGGGGAGAGGACGTGGTAGCCGTCGACGGTACGCGTCGAGTCGTAGACGTCGTGGGTGCAGATCATCATGGTGAGGTGCTCCGGTCCGAACGACGTGGGGCCGGTGCGGCTGGAGTAGGCGTCACGTGTCTGGATGCGGATCCACTCGAGCGAATCGCCCGGCGCCACCACGCACGACGGGTAGACCTCGTCGGGGAAGGCGTCGGCACGGCCGTGGTAGCGGGGCAGCTCCCGGCAGATCACCGACATGACGAACAGGCTGCCACCCTTCAGGGAGATGTCGGCGATCCGCTGCAGGAACGACGGGTCCAGGTGGCGGCGCCCGACCAGGCCCTGGAACGTGTGCTGCACGTCGATGGCGGATATGACCGCCTTGTCGGCCCAGATCGTCTTCTCCCCGAAGGCGGCGTCCTCGGCCAGCTGGACACCCACGGCCCGTCCGTCGCGAACGATGATCTCACCCACCGGCGCGTTGGTGATGACCCGTGCCCCGTGGGCGAGCGCGCACCGGATGATGGCGTGCGCGTAGGTGTGCATGCCGCCGCGCGGTGCGCCGGATGCGTACTGGTACAGCAGGGTGCCACCCAATGCCTGCAGGAGCATGCCATCCCATCCCGGGTGCGCCCCGCAGTACCAGGCGCCGATGGCACTGAGCGCCTTCAGCGGCTCCCAATGGATGAACTCGTCGAGGAAGTCGAGGTAGTTCATGTCGACGAGCCGGTCGGACCAGAACTGGGGAAGACGCTCCCTGAAGACCTGCCACCACGGGAGGTCCGCGGGGTCGAGCTCGGACTCGCCGAAATGTGGTGGAGTCCAGAACAGCGCCCGGAGCAGCTCGCGGGCGCCGGTCTCGCCGAGCTCCGCAAAGATGAGACCGGCTCCGGCCTGGTCCTGGGGCGAGTAGCGGGCAAGGCTCTGCTCGGCGAGGTCGGGTCGCCACCGCGATCCCATGTTGGCCGCCTGCCCGTCGGTGGTGACGACCCCGGCCATCGAGGGGTAGTAGACCATGCGCATCCCGTACTTCCCCAGCTCGAGCTGGTCGAAGCCGGGAGCGGCGCCCCCGTACAGGTAGGTTGCGTGCGGGTCGATGCGAAAGCCCGGGCGGACCTCGGTGTTCTCCTGCCCGCCCCCGCACTCGGGCCGGGCCTCGAGCACGCACGTGCTCAGCCCGGACTTGGCCAGGTACGCAGCGATCGTCGAACCGTTGTGCCCCCCGCCAACGACAACCACGTCGAAGCGCTCGTCACGCATCGTGCCCACTCCCAGAGGTCGGCTCCGGCACCGCGCGGGTCGTGCCGGTGCCGGGTGCCCCGACCCCGATCGGCCCCCCCGGCCGAGCATCGCCGCCCGTCCGATGAGACGAACGGTGTATCAATGTCTCGTAGAGTAAAACACTCGATGTCGTGTGACAAGGACTACGTGCACATCATCGGCAGAGCAGGAGGAACCAGGTGACACGTGCGACGGTGCCGTTCGTGGTGATGGCCAAGCCTGTCGGCCCGACGTGCAACCTCCGGTGCGCCAGCTGCTACTACCTCGAGCGGGACGCCCTCTTCGCTCCGGGAACCCCCCGTCGGATGGACACCCAGGTGCTCGAGGCGCTGGTTCGCCGGGCCATCGAGGAGAGCCCGGGGCCGGAGCTCCACATGGTCTGGCATGGCGGCGAGCCCACGCTGGCCGGGCTCGACTTCTACCGCCAGGCGGTCGCCGTGCAGCAGCGGCACCTCCCGGACGGATGGCGGATCGTCAACAGCCTGCAGACCAACGGATGGCTGATCGACGACCGGTGGGCGGCGTTCCTCGCCGAGCACCGGTTCGCCGTGGGGCTCAGTCTGGACGGCCCGCAGGAGGTCCACGACGCCGGGCGCCGCCACCTGAGCGGCGCCCCGACCCACGAGCGGGTGGTACGCGCCCTGCGGCTGCTTCGGCGCCACGGCATCGACCCCGACATCCTGTGCACCCTCACGGCCACCAGCGCCGCGCACCCCACCGAGGTCTACCGGTACTTCCGGGAAGAGCAGATCCGCTGGGTCCAATTCCTGCCGGTCGTGGTGCGCGGACCCGACGGCACCGCAGCCCCGATATCGGTGAGTCCCGAGGCGTTCGGGTCGTTCCTGTGCCAGGTCTTCGACGAGTGGGTACGCCATGACGTCGGCCGGATCGACGTCCAGGTCTTCGTGGAGTGCCTCCTGGCGCTCACCGGGCGGGGACCAACGCTGTGCACCATGGCGCCAACCTGCGGGCGGGTGCCGGTGGTCGAGCACGACGGCGGTGTCTATGCCTGCGACCACTTCGTCGATCCGGAGCACAAGCTGGGCGACGTGGCTCTCGACGGGCTGGCAGCCCTGTTGGAGACACCGCGCCAGCAGTCCTTCGGCCTGGCCAAGCGTGACGGCCTGACGGCAGCCTGTCGCAACTGCCTCGTCCTCGCGCTCTGCCGCGGTGGCTGCCCGAAAGACCGCTTCGTCTCGTCGCCGGACGGCGAGCCCGGCCACAACCACCTGTGCGGCGGCTACCGGCAGTTCCTGACCCACGCGCTGCCGGTGCTCGCCAGGATGGCCGCGCTCAGCCGCCGCGGCCGCCCGGCCACGGCCATCATGACGGAGCTGGCCGCCGAGGAGGCCGACGAGCGGGCGCCCTGGCGCCACGCCGGTCGCAACGATCCCTGCCCATGTGGCAGCGGACGCAAATTCAAGCAGTGCTGCCTCGCCACACGCCGGCCCGGGTGACGGCACCCACCGGCGGGCGGGCATGAGGCCCGTTCCGACACCTAACGTGCGCACCAGCGCCACCGCGTCACCCGAAGAATGAGGAGAGCGGCATGAGCAACGGCCATCGCCTGAGCGAGGAGCGCTACCGGACTCGGATCGCCGGACCGTGGGACCGAGTGGCGCGGGTGACCCACTGCGTCGACTGCTATCCCACCGGCTGCACGCTGCTCGCGTACGTCCGCGACGGTGCCGTCGTCTACGAAGAGACGGCGGGGGATCGTGCCACGGTGGAGGTCGGCGTTCCGGACGCGAACCCCCTCGTCTGTCAGAAGGGCCTGGCGTGGGGGCAGCAGGTCCACGCCCCGGACCGCCTCTTGCACCCCATGCGGCGTGTGGGCGACCGGGGATCAGGGCAGTGGGAGCGCATCTCGTGGGACGAGGCGCTGACGGAGGTGGCCGACGCCATCATCGACGCCATCATCGAGATCGGCCCCGAGTCCGTCGTCTACGAGGGATCGCCGGAGATCGGCGCGGTGATGCCCGCCAGCCGGTTCATCCGGATGCTCGGCGCGACCAACCTGGATGTGAATGGCTCGATCAACGACTTCTGGGCGGGGTTCCACCAGGTCTTCGGCAAGGCGTATTTCACGCCGTCGGTCGACGACATCTTCCACGCCGACTGTGTGCTCATCTGGCACGCCAACCCTGCGTACACGCAGATCCCGAACTTCCACTACATCCCCGAAGCGCGCTACCGCGGGGCGCGGGTGGCGTTGATCTCGCCCGACGTGAACCCCAGCCACAGCCACGTCGACATGCACGTCCCGGTTCGTCACGGCACCGACGCCGCGCTGGCCCTGGCCATGTGCCAGGTGGTGCTGGCGGAGGGGCTCGCGGACCTCGACTTCGTGCGGTCCCAAACCGACCTGTCGCTGCTCGTCCGCAAGGACACGGGCTGCTACCTGCGCGAGTCCGAGGTCACCGGCGGCCGCGACGACAGGTTCTTCCACGGGCATCGTGCGCACGGCCTCGTCCCTGCCGACCCCGCCTCCTTGCTCCTCGACGTGGAGCCCATGCTCGACGGCACCGTCGACGTCGACCTGGCGGACGGCACCACCATCCGGGCCGAGCCGCTGCTGGCACGGCTCCGGCGCATGCTCGACGAGTGCTACACGCCCGAGTCCGCCGGCACGGTCTGCGGCACCGACCCGGGCACCATCCGACGACTGGCGCGTTGGATCGCCGCCGGGCGATGCAAGATCGTGACACCAGGCGGCCTCTCCAAGTACTTCCATGGAGACCTGATGGCCCGGGCCATGTTGCTGCTGCTCGGGCTCACCGGGAACTGGGGACGCAAGGGCGCCGGTGCCGGTGGGTGGGCCGTCGGCATGTTCGACGGGCTGACCCTGGCGATGAGCAAGGATGCCCCGGGGGTGGAGGGAACCGAGGCCTTCCTCGGGGCGATGGACGCCATGACGCAAGCCCTGCGGAGCGCCGATCCGACCCTCACCGGGGAGCTGGCCGGCACGGCACTGTGGCGCTCCATCGGCCCCATGCTCGGCATGGTTCCCCCGGCGTTCTTCTGGTACTGGCACGCGGGGTTCCGGGCACGGTGGGACGATCCGGCGGCAGCGGACCCGACCATGCCGAGACCGTTCGCCGACCTGCTCGAGGAGGCGGTGCGCTCCGGCTGGTGGGGTGCAGTTGCCAGCCCCAGCCCCGACAAGCCGCCCCGAGTGCTCCTGGAGGTCGCGGGGAACATGCTGCGCCGGACCAGAGGAGGCCAGAGCGTCCTTCTCGACCACCTGTGGCCACAGCTGGCCAAGGTCGTGGTCTGTGACATCCGGATGTCGCAGACCGCCCTGTACGCCGACATCGTGCTGCCCGCCGCGCACCACTACGAAAAGCCCGGCTTCGCGATGCCGACACCGTGGACGATGGCGCTCGCCTACAGCGAGGCCGCCCTGGCACCGGCGGGGGAGTCCCGCACCGAATGGCACATCCTGAGCGAGCTGTGCCGGGTCCTGGCCGAGCGGGCCGCCGGGCGGGGCCTGCAGTCCTACACCGACGCGGCTGGGATCGAGCACCGGGTGACCGATCTGTGGGACCAGTTCACGCTCGGCGGAGCCCTAGCCAACGACGACGACGTGATGGAGGAGATGGTGCGCGACGCCGTGCACACCGGCAACCTCCCCGACGGGACCACCGTCGACACCCTCCGGGAGCGCGGATGGGTCCGCTACGAGGGCTGGGGCGTCATGAACATGGCGCAGGGCCAGGCCTCGCCCTTCCCGGTGGACGAGACCCACTCACCGCTTCGCGACCATGTCGAGCTGGGTCTCCCGTACCCAACACTCACCCGCCGTGCCCAGTTCCTGCTCGACCATCCCTGGTTCGTCGAGGCCGGCGAGGACCTGCCGGTACACAAGGACCCGCCGGCTATGGGCGGGAGCCACCCGTTCCGGCTGTCGGGAGGACACAGCCGGTGGAGCATCCATGCCATGAACATGACGAACCCACTGCTGCTGCAGACACATCGCGGTAAGCCGTTCGTCCTCGTCAACGAGGACGACGCCGCCCGCCGCGGTATCGCCGACGATGCCCCCGTGCGCGTGTGGAACGACGTCGGCGAATTCGTCGTGGACGCCCGCACCAGCCCGGCACAGCGTCCCGGTGCGCTCACGGTCTACAACGGCTTTGAGGGTTTCATGTTCCAGGGCGGTGCCGGCAACAACGAGGTCGAGCCCGGACTCGTCAAGTGGCTCGGCCTGGTCGGCGACTACGGCCACCTCACCTACACGCCCGCCGAGTGGCAGCCTGTTCCCGCCGATCGCTGCGTCAGCGTCGACATCGCTCCCGCGTGACGGCGTCAACCGCCTGGCGCCTCGGAGCGCTTGGTCAGGCGCCCTGGGTGAGCACACCGTGACCGGCGCCATCGGCAGAGGACCGAAGGATCGTCGCGGTCCCCGTATTTCGCCTTAAAGATAGGGAGATCTCCCGATGCCGGGGCACGCCCGATCCGTAGCATGGGACGTCCACAGTGGCGATCAGGCAGCGGGAGCACGGGAATGGCACGCCAGCAGGAGCCCATCGCTTCACGATGGCGTGGCACGGGAACTGGTCGCTCGCCCAGCGGGCGGCGGCTGCGTTCGACGCTGGTGCTCGTGCTGGTCGGCACGTTCGCAGGGCAGGCGATCTCCGCCCAGGCCGCGGCGGCTGGCCGGCCGGCCGCACCGTCACCACATCCCGTTCCTACCCCGGGGCGCTCAGCGGGAACGCACCCCAGACGCGCCGGGGCCGGGCCAGACACGCAGGCACACACCGGTCGCGACAGGCAGAACGCACCCAGTAGGCCGCCTCCGGGCTACCGGCTGGTCGGCGCGGACGGCGGTGTGTTCAGCTTCGGCGACGCGTCGTACGCCGGATCGATGGCCGCCACACACCTCAACAGCCCGGTAGTGGGGATCGCCCCCACCCCCGACGGCGGCGGCTACTGGCTGGTCGGCGCGGACGGCGGCGTGTTCAGCTTCGGCGACGCCTCGTATACCGGGTCCATGGCCGCCACACACCTCAACA
>JAJZLP010000256.1:4185-8672 GCA_021803325.1 Actinomycetes bacterium | reverse complement strand
GATCGTTGAAGGCCCGCAGGGCGACGGTGTCGGTGCTGTCGTCGGAACCGTCGAGGACACGCCCGCTCCACAACGTGTTGTCGGCGGCGATGAGGCCGCCGTCGGACAATTTCGGCAAGACCATCTCGAAGTAGGTGGGGTAATTGGCCTTGTCGGCGTCGATGAAGACGAAATCGAACGGCCCCGCCAGGCTCGCCACCGTGTCGACGGCAGATCCGACCCGGACCTCGATGCGCCCTGCGTACGGGCTCGCCTGAATGTTCGCCTTCGCCACCGCTGCGTGGTGTGCATCGGCCTCGCACGTGACGATGGTTCCCTCCGGGGGGAGGCCGGCAGCCATCGACAACGCCGAATAGCCCGTGAAGGTTCCGATCTCGAGCACGCGACGGGCACCGACAGCGTGGACGAGCAGCTCCAACAGCCGCCCCTCCATCAGACCCACCATCATCCCGAACGCAGGCATCCGCTCCCGCGTGTCGGCGTCGACTGCGACGAGATGGTCTGGCGGTGGCGTGCAATGGGCCTCGGCGTAGGCGCCGACGGCTGGGTCCACGATGTCGGGCATGAGAAGACCTCCGGTGGCATCGTAGGCGGCTCCTGGTTCCACGCGCCCCGGCACGCCAACCGACCACACCACGCCAACCGACCACACCCCGCCAACCGACCACACCCCGCCAACCGACCACACCCCGCCAACCGACCACACCCCGCCAACCGACCACACTCCGCCAACCGACCACACCCCGCCAACCGACCACACCCCGCCAACCGACCACACCCCGCCAACCGACCACACCCCGCCAACCGACCACACCCCGCCAACCGACCACACCCCGCCAGCCGACCCACACCAGAACGTGGACTCGGGCTCCGGGCCCACCGGGCGCTACCGTCGGGATGGTGATGGCCGTCCCCACACGCACGACCCGGCTGAGCGGCTCGGACGACACGCCTCGCTGGCGAGGGCGCCTCCACCTCGGCGCGCTCGTGCTCGCCATCCCCGCAGCCATCCTGCTGACGTGGCGGGACCGAACGCCGGCTGCGGGCATCTACGCCACCGCGCTGGTGGCCCTGTTCGCCGTCAGCGCCGGGTACCACCTGCTGCCTCTGTCCCGCACCTGGCGCAGCGTCATGCGCCGGATGGACCACGCCATGATCTACCTCTACATCGGCGCCGCCTACACACCGTTCTGCCTGGACGCCGTCCACGGGCCGCTCGGATGGGCAGTTCTCGCCGCGGTGTGGACCGGCGCGCTGGTGGGCATCACCATCAAGGCGGTGGGCTTTGAGCGCACCCGTGCCATCTCGGGCGCGCTGTACATGCTCATGGGCTGGATGGCCGTGGTGACCTTGCCGGCGGTGCTCCCGATCCTCGACGCCGCGGAGCTGGCGCTGTTCGCCGCCATGGGCGCCCTGTACACCGGCGGCGCCGTCGTGCTGGCGACCCGCAAACCCGACCCCGTTCCCCACGTGTTCGGGTACCACGAGCTGTGGCACGCCGCGGTGGTGGCTGCATCCGCGTGCTACTTCGCCGCCATGTGGGGGCTCCCCGGGCTTCGCCACACCTGATTGCGGCAGCGCCGCTGGCGGAGCGCTTGCCTGCCGCCCTCCGGCGACCACGGGGTCAGCCTGTGGTCTTGGAGCACGGGCACCTGAGCGGACCAGCCTGGAGCACAGCCACCCGACCGCCAGCCACCCGACCGCCAGCCACCCGACCGCCAGCCACCCGACCGCCAGCCACCCGACTCAACCGTCCCAGAGCTGGCCGCTCAGCCGCAGCAGGCCGGCCAGGTCGTAGACGTCGGTGTCGAAGTACGGCACGCTGACGAGAACATCGGGTGCCTGAGCCAGCTCGGCCCGCTGCTCCGTCTCGCGTTGAGCAACCACCCGGAAGTTCCCGAAGCTCTGCCCCACCGATCGCAGCACCCGCGCCACCTGGTCGCGGTCCACGCCGCGTACAGCGGCGGCGACCTCGTCGGCGATGGGGCCGGTGTCGTGGGCCAAGCGCTCGGCGATCCGAGCGCTCTCCTCGTCGAGAAGGTAGGTGGGCAGCACCTTGTTGAGCACCAACGCGCCCAGGTGGAGGTGCCGGTTGCGCAGCTCGGCGGCGAACGCCTCGGCTTCGCGTACCGGAGCGGCCTCGAGCGTGGACACAACGATGAAGGTGGTGCGCCGGTCGGCCAGCAGGCGCTGCACGGCCCGGGCCCGCTGCACGAACCCGTCGTACATCGACTGGAACAAGATGAAGAATTCGGCGATGTCGGACAGGAACTGGCTACCGAGGATCCGGTCGGCCACCTGGTAGAACGGCCGCGAGGCCATGTTCACCAGCCGGGACCGATACGGGACGATCAGCCAGCGAAGCAGCCGGCTGGAGAAGAAGTCGGCCATCCGCTCAGGTGCGTCCAAGAAGTCCAGTGCGTTGCGTGAGGGTGGTGTGTCCACCACGATCAGGTCGTAGTCCCCCTCACCGTGGAGCTCGAACAGCCGCTCCATGGCGATGTAGTCGTGGCTCTGGACGAACCGGCCCGAGATGTTCCGGTAGAGCGGGTTGCCCAGGATCTGGTCGCAGGTCTCGGCGTCGGGGGCATGCCGGCGCACCAACGCGTCCCACGACTGCTTGGTGTCGAGCATCGCTGCCCACAGCTGGCCTCGTGGCCGAACGCCGGCTGCGGTGAACGCCTCGTCGGGGACACGCCGAGCCTCGTTGCCGATGCCCTCGATCCCGAGCGCGTCGGCTAGGCGGCGGGCCGGGTCCACCGTCAGTACCAGGACCTTGCCGCCGAGCCGGGCGGCGGCACCTGCTGCTGCTGCCGCCGCCGTGGTGGTCTTGCCCACCCCGCCGGGCCCGCACGCAACGACGATCTCCCGCGAGGCGAGCAGCCCGTCGAACGTGGCCGGCTGCGGTCCGGCGCCATCCCGGCCTCGGACGCCACCCGTCCGCCCGCCAGCACCGCCGGACCCCGCCGCGCCCCGCCGCGACGGCCCCGCTCGCCCTGATCCGCCGGGCGCCGAACGACGAGAACCGGTCCCCGGCGGGCTCACGTACCCAGCTCCTCGCCGACGTGCTGGGCGACCTGACGCACGGTGCGCAACCCCTGGATCCTCGTGAACAGCTCGGGGATGAACAACATGGGCACGCTGGGGTCGATACCAGCTCGCAGGCGCTCGAGGTGCCCGGCCCGGGTACGCCGCATGGTGACCGCCAGCCGAGCGGCGTCGAAGACTGTCGTCGGGTCACCGCCGGCAGCCCGGCTCAGCGAAGCGCGCGCCGCCGGCTTGCTCAACCGATCGAACACCGCCTCCTCGCTGCTGACAAACAGCTCCGGCAGCACGCGGTTCACCACCACTGCGCAGAGGTTGACGGTGGTCTGCTCGTGCAGGCGGTCAGCAAGCTCCATCGTCTCGTTGACTGGCATCTCCTCGGGCGTCGTCACGACGGCGAGGCCGGTGACAGTCGGATCGGAGAGCATGTCGAGCATCCACGCCGTCTGCGACCGGATCAGCCCGACGCGGACCAGCTCGTTGATGGTCTGCGGCGCTGACAGCTGCCCGATCACGTGGCCGGTGGCCGCGGCGTCGACCACCACCAGGTCGTAGTGGCGCTCCCGCACCTCGTAGCAGAGCTTGCCCACGGTCAGGATCTCGCGTACGCCAGGCGCCGCGGTGGCCACGAAGTCGAAGGCCTTGGCCAACGGGCCGATGCGGCCGACCATGGGCACCTTGAGCTGCAGCTTCAGGTATTCGCGCAGCGACGCCTCGGTGTCCATCGACATGGCCCACAAATTCGGCAGCACCAAGCTGGCGTCGAACCTGGTGGGCTCGGCCTCGAGCTGGGACGCCACGTCGCCCTTGGCATCGACCTCACACAGCAACGTCTTGCGACCGCGCTCCGCGCAATACAACGCGATGGCAGTGGCCAGGGTCGTCTTGCCGACTCCGCCCTTGCCGGTGACGAAGAGCAGCTGGCGGTCCAGCAGGTCGCTCACGGCGCGACGACCGGCGCCTGGCGCGAGTCGATCCGGAAACCGCCGGCGCCGACCAGCCCGGCAGGCGCGCCGCAGATCACAGGGCGGTGCAGGTCACGGGGCGCCGAAACCCACCCGGCGATCGGTGACGGGGGCGCCGACCTCGATGTACGCGACCTTCGCCACCGGGACCCCGACGCGCCGGCCCCGCCGGTCGGTCAACCACAGCACCGCGTCCGTGCCCGCCAGCATCTTCTCGATCTCGGCGATGAGGCTGTCGCGGTCGACGTCGTCGCCCAGCTCGACCTCGAGCTCCTTGGCACTCTGGGAGATCCCGATGCGCACGTCCACGTGGGTCGCTCCTTCCTGGGCACTGGGCCCGGCGGTACCGGCCCGCCCACAACGGGCCACGCCGGACCGAGCCCAGCACGGGCCGGCCTCCCCGACGATACAACGATGCGCCACACTGGGAGCCAACCAGACCACAGCCACAACCAGACCACAGCCACAACCAGACCA
>JAJZLP010000256.1:0-4085 GCA_021803325.1 Actinomycetes bacterium | reverse complement strand
CCCGCCCACAACGGGCCACGCCGGACCGAGCCCAGCACGGGCCGGCCTCCCCGACGATACAACGATGCGCCACACTGGGAGCCAACCAGACCACAGCCACAACCAGACCACAGCCACAACCAGACCAGCATCGGACCCGCCACCATGGACCACTCTCCCGACACCAATCCCGGCATCGGCCACGGTACGGGCACCGCCCGCCTGGACGAGCAGGCCGCGGTAGATGCGCCTGCTCTCGGCGCCACCACGGCTCGGCGGCGTGTTTGGGCCTCCACCATGGCCGGCGTCGCCGCCAGAGACGGCCTGGTCCTTGCCCACGCGGGAGCGGAGCCCCGACCGGTCGGACCGCCGGGCGGGGGGGCACCGGCAATCCCCCGCGACCAGCGCGAGGCAGCCGAGGCAGCAAGCCTGGCCCCCGGGGCCACGCTCGCGCACGGCAGTGGGAACCGGGCTGCCCCCGAGGAACCCGACCGCTGGCGCACCTGCTTTGAGCGGGACCGCGACCGGATCCTGCACGCGGCGGCCTTCCGGCGACTGGCTGGGAAGACCCAGGTCTTCGTCCACCCTGCCGACCACCAGCGCACCCGCCTCACGCATGCCCTCGAAGTGGCCCAAGTGGCCACTGCCGTGGCACGAGCCGTCGGGCTGAACACCACGTTGGTCGAGGCCATGGCCCTCGGCCATGACTGCGGCCACGGACCGGGCGGGCACGCCAGCGAGGATGCCTTCGAGGTGTTCGTGCCTGGGTTCCACCACGCACGATGGGGCGCCGACGTGGTGCTGGCCAGGTTGAACCTGTGTGCGGAGACGCTCGACGGCATCCGCAACCACAGCTGGTCGCTACCGGCACCGACGACGCCCGAGGGTGAGGTGCTGAGCTGGGCGGACCGGATCGCGTACTGCACCCACGACCTGGAGGACGCCGTGCGGGCCGGCATCGTCGACGACCGGGACCTCCCCGAGGAGGTGGTGGAGGTGGCCGGGCGGACTCGCTCCGCCCAGCTCCGCACCTTCATCACTGCGCTCGTCGTAGGCGTGACCACCCACGGAGCTGTCGGCATGGCCGAGGAGCCGGCGAGGGCTCTGGCTGCCCTTCGCTCCTTCAACTACGAGCGGATCTACATGCGCCCAGCGTCGGTCGCCCAGGCCGACGCCGTCGTGGCCGTGCTCCGCGCCCTCGTCGAGTTCTACATCGACCATCCGTGGCAGGTGCCCGAGCCCTGGCCGGACGCCACCGGGCCGGGGACCGACGCAGCCGTGGACCGCGCCGTGACCTATGTTGCCGGGATGACCGACCGCTTCGCGTTCGACCTGGCCGTCGACCGTGTCGGCTGGCCTGTCGACCGGCTGCCCCGGGCCGTGGACACCGGCATCGGCGGGCTCACAGCGGTGAATGCCGACATCGGCGTGCTCGCACCAGCCGTGGACGATGACATCGATGGGCTCGCACCAGCCGGGGACGCCGGCATCGATGGGCTGCCATACGGCCTTGCCGGCCGCCGGGACAACCTCGTGCCGGTGCACCTCGGAGCCCCGACGAGCGACCACCGGGCCCGACCCCAGTGACCCCGGCTCCGGCGTGCCCGGCTGCCGCGCACCCGACTGGCGCCCACCCGGCACCGGCGAGCCCGACTGGCGCCCACCCGGCACCGGCGAGCCCGACTGGCGCACACCCAACCCCCGCGCACCCGGCTGGCGCCCACCCGGCACCGGCGAGCCCGACCGCTCCAGGCTGGGGGCTCCGGTGACGGGCCGGATGTGGATCCTCGTCGGGATCGTCGTCGGAGTCGCCCTCGGGATCGCGGGGTTTCCCTACCTCGCCGGGGCCGCAGGGTCGCTCGCCGACACCGCCCAGCGGGTTGTGAGCACGATCGGGCTGACCCTGGTTCATCGTGCTGCCGCCGCCGGTGCGCCCAGGCGTGCGGTGCAAGGCGCCGCTGCGCTGCTGACCGTCCTCGTCCCCGGGGCCACCGCTCTGCTGCTCATCGTCGCTGCCCGTGGAACGCTCCGCGTTCGCTCCATCGTCGGGCTCCTGCTGCTGGCACTGGGTGTCGGCGCCTTCTTCTACCTCTCCGCCGGACCCGCTCTCGGCGTGGTGCTCCTGGCCATCTCGGTCGGCGCCGTCGCCGTGGCTGCCACCGGCCCCCTGGTGGCAGCGCCGCTCGCCGCCCTCGCCGCCCTCATCGCCACGTCATACCTGCCACGACTGCTGACCGGTAGGGTCCCGCCCGGAAACCCGGTCCGCTCCATGCACCTCGCCCTGTTCGCCAGTCCTGGCAGCCCGCTGTGGCTGCAGATCCTGCTCCTCGCCGTCGCCGCTGTCCCCTTCGCCGTCGCCGCCCGCCTGGCACTGGAGTGATCCCGGCGTGGCCCACCACCTGGGCCACGCGTGAGCTGGACCGGCCCGCGACACCGCCCGGGTCAGCTCACGTGGCTCGGGACCCCAGGACCGACCGCAGTCGCACCCGCTGACCTGTCCGCAGGATGGCGCGTGTGTACACACGGGTCGCCACACGAGCCACCACCACCGTCGTCCCCGCGGTCAGGGCAGCCGACACGACCACCTCCCACCAGCTCGCAGCACCGAGCGACACCAGCACCGGCATGGCGAACGGCGCTGTCGGCGGCACAAAGGCGATCACCCGCAGCAGCAGCGACGCGTTGCCCGACGCCAGCGCCGTCAGCGACACCAGGTACCCGACCAGGATCGGCAGCTGGACAGGGAACGCCAGCGCCTGCACATGCTCCTGCCGCTCGGCCAGCGAACCGGCCGCGGCGTACACCCAGCAGTACAGGGCATAACCGAGAACGACCCACAGCAACGCCATCACCACGCTGGTGAGGGCCGCCCCCTGCAGCAACGTGCTGTGCAGTGCGCCCGCCAAACCGAGTGCAACACCCACCACCACGGCTGCCTGGCCGAGCCCGACGGTGCCGATGCCCAAGACCTTGCCCCCGAGGAGCTGCCTCGGCCGGATGACGGACAGCAACACTTCGGCGATCCGGCTCGCCTTCTCCTCGACCACCCCCATCAACACCCACATTCCGTACTGGGTGAGCAGGATGAACGTCAGCACCACCCCGTACAGGCCCACCGTGCGCCCCGTGGACCCGATCATCTGTGATTGCAGCGCCCGCACCGGCAGCGGGGCCGGATGCGCCAGACGCGCCGCCTCCGGTGGCGAAAGCCCAGCCTTCTCAAGGCCGCTCTGCAGCGCCACCACTCGGGCGACCTCTTCGCTCAGCAGCGCCGCTGTCGAGGTGTTGCCGGGAGCGAACGGGCGGCGGACCACGACCTGGCGGCCGTCGACCACCAACAAGGTCAGGTTCCCGTCGGACACCCCGGCGGTGGCAGCGGCAATACCCGGCTCGGGCACGACCACGACCGATGTGCCGAGCACAGGACCAAGGGCCTCGATCGACCGCACGATCGGCGTCGACAGGTGACCCACGACCCCGACCCGGTCGACGCCACGATGACCCCGCTGCAGGACCGGCACGACGACACCGGCCGCCACGCCCAGCACGAGGACCACCGTGCCAATGACAAAGAACCGGCTACGGGTCCGCTCCCGGATCTCGCGGCCAGCGACGAGCGCCAGCGGCGGACGAGCTCGCTCCCGGCGCCGACCCCACCTCCCGACGACACGCCGGACCGGCGCTGGCGACGCGCTGTCCGCCGACGCCTGCCCTGAAGACACCTGCCCTGAAGACACCTGCCCTGAAGACACCTGCCCTGAAGACACCTGCCCTGAAGACACCTGCCCTGACGACGCCCGCCGATGGCGAACCACCCGGATGGCGACCACGAGGGCCAACGCGCCCACCACAACGCCGGCACGTGCCGACGTCACCGGAACCACCCGCCACTGCGCTGCGACGCGGGACCCGACCCGCCACCGTCACCAGGATCCTGCCCAGCACCAGCACCAGCACCAGCACCAGCACCAGCACCAGCACCAGGACCAGGACCTGAGACCGTGCCGTGGGGCTCCGTCGATCCCACCGCCTCGCGAAACACCTCGGAAAGCCGGCGGCGCTCGAATGCAAACGTCTCGATCGCTCCCGCCTGCATGGCGTAGGCC
>JAJZLP010000274.1 GCA_021803325.1 Actinomycetes bacterium | reverse complement strand
CCGAGATGGCGTTGAGGGCGCCGACGTCGTGGTGACCATGGGCTGCGGGGAGACCTGCCCCGTGTTCCCCGGCAAGCGCTACCTCGACTGGTCCGTCGCCGACCCCGCCGGCCAGGACCGCCCGAGCGTCGAGCGCATCGTCGACGACATCGACATCCGGGTCCGCGGGCTCTTGGCCGACTTCGGCATCGACATCGGATCCCCATCCCAGCTCTGACCGGCGTCGCGCCGAGGCCGGCGGACCAGGTACCCCGTGGTGGCCACGACAGGTCCTCCCCACGAGCGGGACCATACGCGACCCCACCAGCACAGCCGCACACGACCCACCAGCGGGACCGCACGCAACCCACCAGCGGGACCGCACGCAACCCACCAGCGGGACCGCACGCGGCTCTACGAGCGGGACCACACACGACCCCACCAGCACAGCCGCACACGAGGAGCTGTTCGGGGGGGCGTACCGAACCCTGCCAGCCCGAACCGGTATGCAAGACTCGTTGTCGTGCCAGTGTCGGCAGAGCGGGACCAGGGCCGTTGACGGGCGACAGCGACGAGACGGCAGGCGAGGCCGACGCGTTCGTGTTCTTCGGCGCCTCGGGTGATCTCGCCCACAAGATGATCTTTCCTGCGCTGCACCGGATGGTGCAGCGCGGCACGTTGCACGTTCCTGTCATCGGGGTGGCGTCGTCGGGGTGGACCCTGTCCCAACTCCGAGACCGGGCCCGGGACAGCATCGCCACGGCTGGGGCAGGCACCAACGATGGGGGCGCCCTCGACCGGCTGCTTTCGCTCATGGCGTACGTCGACGGCGACTACGGCGATCCGGCAACCTTTACGGAGCTGCGGGGGGTGCTCGGAGACGCACGACGACCGGCGCACTACCTCGCCGTGCCTCCAGCTCTGTTCTCGACCGTGGTCGAGGGCCTTGCGACAGCCGGGCTGACACACGACGCCCGGGTCATCATCGAAAAGCCGTTCGGGCGAGACCTCGCCTCGGCGCGCGACCTCAACCGCGTCCTGCGATCGGCCTTCCCCGAGGCCGCGATCTTCCGCATCGACCACTACCTGGGCAAGGAGGAGATCATGAACCTCCTCTACTTCCGGTTCGCCAACTCCTTCCTGGAGCCGATCTGGAACCGGAACTACGTCGCCTCCGTCCAGATCACCCTGGCCGAGCAGTTCGGTGTGCAGGGCCGGGGGGCCTTCTACGAGACGGCCGGCTGCCTGCGGGACGTGGTGGAGAACCACCTGTTCCAGATCGTGGCGCTGCTGGCGATGGAGCCGCCGCCATACCAGGGGATGGGCGCCGTGCAGGCGGAGAAGTTCAACGTGTTCAAGGCGATGCGACCGCTGAGCGCCGACGATGTGGTGCGAGGCCAATTCGCGGGCTACCGCGACGAGCCGGGCGTGGCGGCGGACTCCGATGTGGAGACGTTCTGCGCCCTTCGTCTGTTCATCGACTCGTGGCGCTGGGCGGGCGTTCCGTGGTACCTGCGATCGGGGAAGTGCCTGCCCGAGACCGCGGCGGAGGTGCTCGTCGAGCTGCAGCCGCCACCACAGCCGCTCTTCGCCGACGCCACATCGGCCGATGGTCGGGCCAACACGCTGCGCTTCCGGCTGTCTCCGAACCCGGTGATCGCGCTGGCCGCCCGGGTCAAGCGCGCCGGCGAAGCGTTCATCGGCGATCAGCGCGAGCTCTCCCTGCTCAACGCCCAGCCGGACGAGGAGCAGCCGTACGAACGACTCCTCGGTGACGCGCTGGCGGGCGACGGAGCGTTGTTCACCCGCGAGGATGCCGTCGAAGCCGCCTGGGCGGTCGTCGATTCCGTGCTCGAGCGCCACCACCCCGCTCTCCCCTACCAGCCGGGCAGCTGGGGGCCAGCGGAAGCGGACGCGCTGGTGGCGCCCAACGGGCGCTGGCACAACCCTCTCCCCGAACCAGCACCACCGCTCTGATCGAACCGCCGCGTCGGCTGGTCGATCGCACCACGCCAGACCGCGGGCGCCAGCTCCGCACGCGCGGCAGCAACCAGACGGGCCCGGTTGCAAGAGCCCGTTGCACCTGCTATCCATAGATCCATGGAATATGAGAGGGATCTCGGTGGCCGAACCGACCTCTACGACCAGCTGGCACGCATCGGCAAGGTCGTCATGCATCCCAAG
Source organism: Actinomycetes bacterium (assembly GCA_021803325.1). Taxonomy (GTDB): domain Bacteria; phylum Actinomycetota; class Acidimicrobiia; order Acidimicrobiales; family UBA8190; genus JAJZYI01. The sequence goes on along the minus strand of JAJZLP010000274.1, from coordinate 6,532 downwards.
CGCATCGAGCTGCTCGACCTGCTCTGCCAAGCCGAGCGCAGCGTCGAGACGTTGGCGGCGACGACGGGCCTGAAGCTCTCGACGGCATCCGCCCACCTGCAGGTGATGCGGCAGGCCCGGCTCGTCGAGACCCGCCGGGAGGGGACTCGCGTCTACTACCGGGCCGCAGGCGAGGAGGTGTGCCGATTCGTCACTGCGCTCGGCGACCTGGGCCGAGCACGCCTGGCCGAGGTGGAGCAGATCCTCCGGGCGCTCGGTGCCGGCGCCGACGGCACCGAGCGGGTCACGCGCGACGACCTGCTCGAGCGCGCGCGCACCGGCACCGTTGTCGTCCTCGACGTCCGACCCGCAGAGGAGTATGCGGCAGGCCACATCCCCGGGGCGATCTCACTCCCCCTCGAACATCTCGAAGCCCGCCTCGACGAGCTCGATCCCTCCCTCGAAGTCGTCGCCTACTGCCGGGGCCCGCTGTGCCTCCTCGCCCCCGAAGCCGTCGCCACTCTCCGGGAACGGGGAATGCGGGCGCGTTGCCTCGAGGACGGTCTTCCCGAGTGGCGTCAGGCCGGCCTCCCCATCGCCACCGGCCCACACGCGCCGCCGGCCGCCGGCACCGCAGTCGGTCGACCAGACCGCGACACACCCCAGAGAAAGCGAGCATCCCGATGAAGATCCTCGTCGTCTTGAACGACCCTCCCTACGGTACCGAGCGCTCCTACAACGGACTGCGCCTGGCCGGATCACTCGCCCGGCGCGAGGGCGTCGAGGTGCGCGTGTTCCTCTTCGGGGACGCGGTCGGCTGCGCGCTCGCCAACCAGAAGCTACCCGACGGCTACTACCACCTCGACCGTATGGTCACCGCCGTCACCCGCCACGGCGGCGAGGTCGGCTGCTGCGGCACGTGCATGGATGCCCGGGCCTTCACCGACGACAAGCTCGTCGAAGGCGCCCGACGGTCGACACTCGACGACGCGACCGAGTGGACCATCTGGGCCGACAAGGTCGTCACCTTCTGATGGGCGCCACCTGCAGCGCACGCGCACTCGAGCTGCGCTGCGATCGGGCCACCCCACGATGGGCAGCGGAAGCTGGGACTGGGACTGGGACTGGGACTGGGACTGGGGAGCGACGATGACCGGGCGCGTGCGGATCGTGATCGCCGGCGGATCCTTTGGTGGCCTCACCACCGCCTACGAGCTGCGCCGGCACCTCGGCCCCGATCGGGCGGAGATCACCCTCATCGCCAAAGACGACCGTTTCGCCTTCGTCCCCTCCTTCCCCTGGGTGGCCCTGGGACGGCGAAGCCTGGAGCAGATCTCCTTCGGCCTTGCCGGCCCACTCGCCGCGAAGCACGTCGCGTTCGCCCATGAGACCGTCACCGGCATCGACACCGGCGCCAAGGTCGTCCTGACCGACCACGCCGAGCACCCATACGACTTCCTCGTCGTCGCCACAGGGCACCGCAGCGCCAACGACGCCGTCGAGGGCCTCGGCCCCTTCGATGGGCCGGGTCACTCGCCGATGTCGGCCCCGGAGACCGAAGAGCTCGCCGGCGCCGTCCGCCGGCTGCTGTCTGACCCCGGCCCGGTCGTGGTCGGAGCGGCACCCGGGGCGAGCTGCATCGGCCCGGTCTACGAGCTCGCCTTCGGTCTCGACCACCTCCTCCGGCGCCGAGCGCTCCGCCACAAGGTCCCGATCACCGTGCTGACCCCCGAGCCGTTCCTCGGCCACATGGGCATGGGCGGCGCAGGCAAGATCCGCCAGCTACTCGAGGGCGCGCTCGAGGAGCGTGACATCGCCTACCGCACCTCGGTGGCGATCACGGCGATCACGGACGATGCCGTCGAGACCGAGGGGGAACGATCCACCCCGTCGGTCTGCTCCATCGTCATACCGCCGCTCGCCGGGGTCCGGGCGGTCGCCACCAGCCCCGGCCTCACCAACCCCAAGGGCTTCGTCCCCGTCGACGACCACTACCGTCATCAGACAGCCGACAATGTCTATGCCGTCGGGGTCGCCGTCGCCCTGCCACCGGCCGGGGAGACCGCGGTCCCGGTCAACTTCCCGAAGACCGGCCACATGACCGAGCAGATGGCCGGGATCGCCGCCACAGACCTCGCGGCGCGCGTCGAGGGTCGGCAAGGGCCGACCGCCGAGCTGTCCGCTCGCTGTGTGCTCGACATGGGTGACCGCGGCGCGTACATGTCCGTCGACCCGGTACGTCCCCCGCGCGACCGGATCCCGACCGTGTCCGAGGGACGGCGGTGGCTACTGGCCAAGCAGGCTTTTGAGCGCGCTTACCTCTACCACGCCCGCCGGGGACGGAAGATGCCGACCACGCTCGGCTGGTGAGCAGCTGACCGTCGTCCGCTCGGCGCGTCGCGCCTCGCTCACGTGGCGCCCGAGACGGTGAACGTGCCGACCATGCCCTCCTGGGCGTGCCCAGGCACCGGGCACAGGTAGTGGTACGTGCCCGGTGTGGACGCGGTGAAGTGGAGCGTTCCCGTGTGCATGCCTGCAACGGTGGACTCGCCGAGGAACCACAATGCTGCGCCCGCAAACGCCGGAGCGGCAGACATCATCGGCATCCACGAGCTCCCAGCGCCCGAGCGGGTGATCACGAGCCCGTGCGCCATGTCCCCGTCAGCGTTGACCAGCTCGATGCTCACCTGCGCACCGGCAGGGACGACGACAGTCGGGTCCACCATGCCCGCGATGCGGAAGTTCTCATTCGGCATCGACGGGCTGGCCACCACCGCCAGCTGCACGCTTGGCGTCGACACGCTGAGGCGGTTGGCGGCCCGGTCGACGCTCGCTCCCGCCGGCACCGCGTTCCCAAGGCGCGTGGCCTCCGATGAAGCGACCCGCGGTCCCGGCGCATCGGCGAACAACCGGCCCATGACCTTCCCCGGGTCCGTGCTCCCACCCATCATGACGCCCGGCAGCGACCCGCCCCGCATCCACCCGGGGGCCCCTGCGCCACCCATCATCCACGCGTAGCCGGACCGGCCCGCCATCCAACCGTCGCTCGACGCCGCCATCATGGAGCCGGCGGCATATCGACCGATCACCGACTGGTAGTAGGCATATCCCCCAGCCTGCGAACCGGCAACCGACGAACCGGCAACAGACGAACCGGCAACAGACGACGAACCCCTGCGCGACAGCTCGAGCCCCAGTCCGAGGCCACCAGCCGCGACAACCGCTGCCGTGATGACGGCGAGCTGGCGCCGTTTCGGCTTCCGCGAAGTCCCGCCGGTCGGGGGAGCCGTTCCGGTGGCGGTCATCGCCGGCACACCTCCTCCGCCTGCACGGCGCCCAAGCCGCCGAACCTCGTTGCGGATCTCCAGTCCAGCAGCCCGACGGCGACGCCAGCGGCGCCTGCCGGGCACGGGACACCGTAAGCACGGCCCCACGACACCGCACCGGCTGTCGCGCCCGTCGCCCATCGGACACCGCACGCACGACCGGACGACACCATACCTACCGTCGCGCCCGTCTCCCATCGGGAGCCAGGTAGTCGCCGACGGAGAACCCTGGTTGCTTCCATGGCTCCACGGTGCACCCCCGGCGGGGGTGGGAGCAAAGGGCCATTCGACCCGAGATGCCGCGCGACGTCGAGCCGTGTGACCAATGGCTCTGCCCCGCAGGGGTATGCGAGGAGCACCGTGGAACCAGGTTCGGGAGCATCCCGGATGCCAAGGAGGTGGTCTCCATGATGTGGTATTGGGGAGGAGGGGTGCACTGGTGGGGCTGGCTGCTCGGAGCTCTCGGGATGGTCGCATTCTGGGGACTCGTCGTCTGGGCCATCTGGTACCTCGTGACAGCCCTCGCCCGCCCCCAGCACGGTCAGCGAGCCGGCGATGCCAAGATGATCCTCGACGAGCGCTTGGCACGAGGCGAGATCGACGTTGCCGAGTACCAGCGCCTCCGCGACCTCCTTGCCGGCAACGACGTCGGTTCCACGGGCCCGCAGCCGCCGGTCGGAACAGGAGGCGGACCATCCTGGTGAGCGGCTGGCCCACCCGTGCGATCGGCATGGCGAACGAACGGCCCAGCCGCCTGCTCCAGCAATGACAGACGGCTCGCCCACGAGCCCCGGTGACGACAGACGGCTCGCCCACGAGCCCGGTGACGACAGACGGCCCAGCGGCCTGCTCCAGCAATGACAGACGGCTCGCCCACGAGCCCCAGCAGTGACCAGCCGGTGCGCCCGGCTGCCGGTTCCGGCTCGGAACCGGTCAGATCTCGTCGGCCGCCACCAGATCGCCGAGGCTCCGGAGCTCCCCGCGTCCACGCACCACCGATACGATGACATCCACGCAGGTCGTCAGGGGCACGGACGTGGCATCGATCACGAGGTGGTAATGGCGAGGATCGGCCACGTCACCGTGGTAGAGCCGCTGGAAGTACCGGTGGCGGGCGGCATCGGTCCGATGCTGGGCCCGCCGAGCTTCGGTCTGCTCAAGGCCGGCGATCTCGACGGCTTGGGCGACACGCCGCTCGACAGGGCCGTCGAGGCGGACGTGCAGCGCTCCTCGACGGTCGCGCAGCACGACCTGGGCGCCGCGACCGAGGATCACCGCACCCTGCTCAGCCCGCTTCTCGAGCACGTCGGCAACATGAGCTTTGTACGAGCGCTCGTCGTGGTACCAGTCCCCCTCGGTCGGGACGACCCCGCCCCACGCTCCGCTCACCGTGGCGAAGTGGGACAGGAAGTAGCCAACCCCGCTGCCAAGATCATCCTCGTAGGCCTCCACATCCTGTGGCCGCTCCTCGAGCTCTTCGGCCACCGCCGCCGTGATGGCCCGGTCGAGGAAGCCCACCCCGAGCTGCTCCGCCACCCGACGACCGACGAAGCCGCCGCCGGCCCCGTACGCAGCGGAGATGGTGACCACTGGATTGGCAGCGCCGATCTCTGTCGAACCCATGTCCGAGTCCTTTCATACGTGCACCCACAGAGAGTCTCATATGTTGATGCCATCCGCTCACGGTGCTTCAGACGAGGACCACGACAGATGGCGGCTTCTGCACTCCCACGGCGTCGTCGATCCTGGCGACCCGCGAGCGACGTTCGTCGGCACCCCGACGCCTGCCCGCCCATGCTCGGACCCGCGATGCCGGACGCCTCGTACGCGTCGGGTCGCATTCCCAGTGACGGCACAGTCCCAAGACCAGTGCCAGTGCCCATCCCAGTGACGGCACAGTCCCAAGACCAGTGCCAGTGCCCATCCCAGTGACGGCACAGTCCCAGGCGCAGGCCCAGTGACGGCGCAGTCCGCCTCCTGGAGGCCGTTGCTGCGAGACGCGGTCCGGTTGGACCGTTCCGCGCTGGCCCTGGTTCCGGCGGCGCGGTGCGCGGTGGGCATCGCTGTCCCCCTGGTGGCCGGGGACCTCTCCGGGCACCTGCTGGTCGGGGTGGGAGCAGCGGTCGGAGCGCTCACCGCCGGGATGGCATCGCTGCAGGGCACTTACCGCACCCGGGTGAGGATCATGGCTCTCGCCGCGGCCGGCTTCGCCTTGTCGGCGTTCGTCGGGGCGACGATCGGTCACGTGCAGGTCCCCGACATCGCCGTCACCGCCGTCTGGGGCTTCGCTGCCGGGCTCCTGGTGATGTTCGGGCAGGCGCCCAGCGTCGTCGGGCTCCAGGCTGTTATCGGCCTGGTCGTCTACTCCCAATTCGACGTCGGTCCGGGTGCGGCCGCGCTGGATGCGCTGTGGGCCCTGTGCGGCGGAACGCTGCAGATCGTCCTGGTGGCGGTGATCTGGCCACTGCAGCGGTTCCCGGCAGAGCGCAGCGCCTGCAGCGCCGCCTATCGCCTGCTGGCCGCACACGCCCGCTCGCTGGCCACCGACCCGTCAGCCCTGCTCGATCCCACCGCGCTCGACCAGCTGCGGTCGGCCCTGGTCGATCCCCAACCCTTTGGCGACCCGACCGAAGCTGCCGCCTTCCAGGCGTTGGCCGACGAAGCCGAGCGAATCCGCCTGGAACTGGCAGGCATCGCCCGCACCCGGGCGCGGCTGACCACCACCCCACCAACCACCACCTCACCAACCACCACCCCACCAACCACCACCCCACCAACCACCACCCCACCAACCACCACCCCACCAACCACCACCCCCACCACTCGGGTCGGCGAGCCCGCTCACCTGCTCGATACGGCCATCATCGCCTCGGCCAACGTTCTCGCCGAGGTTGCCGATGCCCTCCACGATGGGCGGAGCGTCGCCGCCGCCAGCGACGATCGCGACCGGTTCCGATCCACCATCGAGCAACTCCAATCGGCTGGCGACTCGGCCGAACGCTGGGACGAAGCCGTCCTCCGCCAGGCCACCACCGGCCTGGTGGCGCTTGCCGGTCAGCTGCGAGCCGTGTTGCAGCTGACTGCGGTGGCCGCCGGTGAACAGCCCACCCCGATACCGCCGGCCCACCGCGCCGTCGATGCCGCGCCCACCTCCACCAGCGCCCCTGCCCCTGCCCCTTCCCCTTCCCCCGCCCCCGCCCCCTCCCCCTTCCCCTTCCCCTCCCCCC
>JAJZLP010000180.1 GCA_021803325.1 Actinomycetes bacterium | reverse complement strand
CCCGATCGGCGGGCTGAGCAACGACGGGTTCGGGTGACCCATCCGTTCCACCCGCTCGCCGGACGTGAGTTCGATCTGGTGGTGCGCAAGAACAACTGGGCGGAGGACAGGGTGTTCGTCTTCGTCGACGACGGCGCGCTGACCAGCGTCCCAGCAGCCTGGACCGACGTCGACCCGCCTGATCCCTTCGACTTCGTCTCCGCCGGGCGCTCGGCGTTCCGGGTGACCGACCTGTTGGCGCTGGCATCCCTCCTCGAAGGCATCCGTCCCGCCGGCCGTCGCCGCCATGTAAGGCGAACTTCGCCGTGACTGTCAGGGCAATTACGCCGGCTTGGTCCGTGAGCGGAGGGCGGCTGGCCAAGACTGGAGCGGTCGAAAGCCCACAATATGGGGCTGGGACGCCGCTGGTCGTTGACACGGGTTTATTATCTCGGCATAATGTGACTTACACTCATGTGATTCCCTGGAGGTGGCCGATGGCGAAGCGGAGGCAGGACCCCAAAGAAGACGCCCTGCGGGAGGCCCGGGCGCTCAACCCCCGGCCCGAGGCGGTCCTCGATGCCGGCTTCGCCACTTCGGAGTTCTTGGACGCCCGTGACCTCGTTCAGGTGCGCTACGAGATGGTGCGCCGAGTCCGCATCGACGGCGACAGTGTGTCGGGGGCGGCGGGCGACTTCGGCTTCTCCCGGCCGAGCTGGTACTCGGCGGCTGCCGCCATCGACGAAGGGGGACTTCCCGGGCTGCTGCGGTCCCGGCCCGGTCCGCGCCGGGCTCACAAGCTGAGCGGCGAGGTCGTCGCCTTCTTGAGCACCTTGCTCGAGGGCGATCCCGGCCTGCGAGCGGGCGAGCTGGCCCACCGGGTCGAGGAGTCCTTCGGGGTGCGAGTCCATCCCCGTTCGATCGAGCGGGCCCTGGAGCGCTCGCAGAGGCCCAAAAGTCGATGACCGGGCCACGATCAGCGATGCCGGCGGCGATGACGACCTGGCGGGCCGCTACGAGGCGCTGCGCCACGTCGCGGTGTGCGAAGGCCCTGCGCAGGCCGGGCTCGCCGGGGCTCTCCTCATGGGCCGGGGCATGGCGTGTTGGATGCGCGGCTGGCGGGCCTGCGTGCCGGCATCGCCCGGCCGGGGCGGGCAGCGTCCACCGACGGCGCAGAACGAGGTGGTCGGCGTGCTCGCAGCCATGGCTCTTGCCTGCGCGTGAGGAGCGGAGGTGATCGGCGAACGGGCGGCCGAGAAGGTCAGCTCCGAGCACCTGAAGCGCGACGCATACCTCTACGTGAGGCAGAGCACTCTTCGCCAGGTGATGGAGAACACCACCTCCACCGACCGCCAATACGGGCTGCGCCAGCGCGCCGTTGCCCTCGGGTGGGCGGCCGACCAGGTCGTGGTGATCGACGAGGACTTGGGCCGCTCCGGTGCCAGCGCGGAGGGACGGAGCGGCTTCGCTCGCCTCGTCGCCGATGTCGGGATGGGCAAGGCCGGCATCGTGATCGGCACCGAGGTCTCCCGCCTGGCTCGCAACAACGCCGACTGGCACAGGTTGTTGGAGATCTGCGCCCTCTCCGAGACCCTGATCTTGGACGAGGACGGCCTCTACGACCCGTGCGCGTTCAACGACCGGCTGCTGCTCGGCTTATCTGTAGCGCGAATTGGGGTGTCTTTGACGTAGGCAACGGGGCTCTCAGCATCCACCAGTTGTCGTTGGCGACTCGTTATCTTGCCGCGTCCGACAACGTGGCTGAAGGCAGGGTGGGGGGATGCGGGTCCAGGCGGTCGATGTTCTCGACGGTGCGCGCACGTGGACGGTGCTCGGTGACGATCACTGCTGTGTCGAGCCGATCGAGGAGTTCTTGGAGTATCACCGGGTGCTCGGCTCGTCACCGAACACGGTGCGCTCCTACGCGAAGGGTCTGCAGCTGTGGTGGACGTTCGTTGCCGAGAACGGCGTGTCGTGGGAGGACCCTGGGGTCCAGTCGCTCCGAGCGTTCTTGACCGCGCTTGCGACCGGGCTGTCGCCGTCGGTGACCCCGCTCGGTCGGGCCGATCCGGCACCGCCCAAGGTGGCGGAGGCGACCATCTCCGCTCGTTTGGCGGCAGTTGTGTCGTTTTACCGCTACCACCACGATGTGCACGGTCGGGGGGCGTTGATTGCCCGGGCGTCGGCGGCACCGGCCCGGCGGGGGCGTTACCGTCCGATGCTGGCTCACCTCGACTCCCGGCGCCGTCGCCCGTCGAGCCCGCTGCGCCTACGCCGCCAGCGGGCGGGCCCGCCACCGCTGCTCAGCCCCGCCCAGGTGCGGGCGATCTTGGAGGGGTGCGCCCACTTCGACGTGGCGACGAACCGCTGGCGCGGGTCGTTGCGGGACCGGCTGCTCTTCGCCACCTTGGTCGAGACCGGCATGCGCCTCGGCGAAGCCCTGTTGTTGACCCATGCCGACTGGCACGTGGGCCGAGGCGACACGCCCTTCGTCGAGGTGGTCCCCAAAGAGCATCCCCACGGCCAGCGGGTCAAGGGTGGCCGGCACCGCCGGATCTACGTGTCCGATGAACTCGAGCGTCTCTACAGCGACTACTTGTGGGCCCTGGCCGAGGCGACTGAGCAAGAGGGCCGGACGCTCGAAGATGGCTGGTTCGTGTTCGTGAACCTGGCTCGGGAGCCTCGCTTCGCGCCGATGCGGCCCGAGAGCGTCTACGCGACGGTGCGCCGTCTGCGCCGAACACTCGGCGACGCCGTGCCCCAAGGCTGGAGCCCGCACTGGGCCCGCCATACCCACGCCACGGCATTGTTGTTGGCGGGGGTGCCCGAGCACGTGGTGAGCCGCCGGCTCGGGCATGCCGATGTGCAGACCACCATGGACCTCTACGGCTGGGTCACCGAGGATGCCGAGATGCGTGCCGCGGCCGAGTGGCGCCGCTTCGCCGAGGGCTGGCGGACAAGCGGTGACTGAGGACCGGCAGGCCACGCTTGTAGTGATGGCGAGCCCCTCGTCGTCCTCGGCTGGCGCGGTGCGGGGGACTGTCCCCGCGTCCTTCGAGATCTCGGGCGATGTCGTCGACTTCGGCGTCGAGCCATGGCGGGCGTTGGCCTACGCCTACTCGGCTCGCCCGGCGGCCCGCGTGAATGTCTCCGCGTTGCCAGAGGCGATGCGCCGTGAGCTGGCCTGGTGGTTGCATTCGCTCAACGTTGGCGGGGAGCGGGTGAACTCCCATGTCCTGGCCAGCTGGGTCAAGGTCCCAAACGCAGTGTCGGCCGATCCAGGACGCCAGGTCCGGTCCTTTGTCGATCTGTCGGTGGCCGAGTGGATGGCGGCGGCCCGAGCCAGCTTCTATGGCCGTCACGGCCGGTTGCCCGGGGTCACCTTCGAGCAGAACTACCGGGCGACGATCGCCCGCCTGCACGCCGCGGTGGCCCGCTGCTACGACACCGGCGAATGGTGGCGGGCCGATCACTGGGACCCGCGCCGCGACCCTCGGATCCCGCTGCGCGAGCACGAGGCGCTCGGCAACTCCCGCCTGAACTTCGAGCGGGTGACCCAGCCGTGGCTGGCCGAGGCGATCAAGTGGTACTTCGCACTGAGCTTGGAAACCGGGAACCTGGTGTGGTCGTCGTTACCCTCCGCGCTCACCTCACTGGGCACCCATCTCTCCGAGTTCTTGGTGGCTTCGGGGATCGACACCCCGGCGCTGGTCGCCGACCCCGAGGCCGAGTTGCGCGCGGTGGCGATGGCGTTCCTCGGCAACCTGCGGCAACGCAGATCGCTCCGGGGCCAACCGTTGAGCACCACCAGCGTGGGGTTGATCCAAAGCGGGGTCAGCTCGTTCTACGCGTTCATGGCCGACCACCGCGTCGAGGCGGCCCGGGCCCTGGGCGAGCCCCGCTGGGCCGAACTGTCCGACGCCCATGCCCGGCTGTGGCGGAGCGGGGAGTACCTCAGACGCGACCGGCACCGCAGTGGCGGCGACTACATCGACCCCGCCGCCTTGAGTCGCATCGTCGAGCATCTCGACATCTTGTCCTTGGCCAAGGATCAGACCAAGACCGTCGTGGTCGACGGTGTGCGCAAAGAGATTGCCGGCATGGGCGACCCCCAGGCCATGCGGGCCTTCTTGCTCGAGGTGTTCACGGGCCGACGGATCAACGAGATCCTGCTCGCCGACTTCGAGCCCCTTTCGCCGGTGCCTGGCCTCGACCCCGATCAGCCACGGGGCGAGGGGGCGTTCGTGGCGCGCTTCCGCTATCGCCAGAGCAAGATCGCCGGTGCACCTGACACGATCCTCGTCGAAGCAGAGGTCGTCAACATCATTGCCGAGCAGCAAGCGTGGCTCGTCGATCACTTGGCCGCCGCCAACCCCGGGACGCCGACCCCGCGCTACCTGTTCGTGGCCTGGCAGTCGAATCGTCGCGGCCACCAGCCCTACAGTGCGAACACCCTGCGGGGCTTGCTCGCCACACTGGTGGGCGAGCTGCAGATCCGCGACGCGCAGGGGTGCCTCGTCGACTTTCAACGCACCCATCGGATGCGGCACTCCAAAGCCACCGAACTCTTGAACTCGGGAGTTCCGTTACATGTGGTGCAGCGCTACATGGGTCATCTCTCCCCGGAGATGACGATGCATTATGCCGCCACTCTGGCCAAGACCCACGAGGCGGAGTTCTTGCGGTTCAAGAAGTTGGGCCGCGACGGCCGCGACGTCGCCCTCGAACCGAGCGATGTCTATGAGCTGGTCCAGCTGGGGCGGCACACCGACCGGATCCTGCCCAACGGCGCCTGCCTCTTGCCCCCGCTCAAACGCTGCGATCGGGGCAATGCCTGCTTGACGTGTGATCACTTCGCCACCGACGGCCGCTATCTCGACGAGCTGGAGACCCAGCTGTCCGAGACCGAGGGGCTGATCGCCCGGCGCCAGGCACAGCACCGTGACCGCACCGGCCAGGAGATGGGCGAGGGCAACGTCTGGTTGGACCAGCGTCTCGCCGAGCGTCGTTCCCTTACCGCCATCGTCGCTGCGCTACAGGCCGACGGTGCGAACGGCCACGCGCTACGAGGAGCCGGTGTGCCGGGTCGGGTTGGCCAGCCGGTCGAACTCGACACCGATCGGCACCGGCGCAGGGAGTCTCAATGACCGACGACCCCCGCACGGAGGTACTCCGCCGTGCGGCGTCAGCCAAACGCGACGCTGCCACCGGCCGAGCCGAGGCCGGTCTACGCAAGCTGATCAAGACCAACGCCGAGATCAACTTCCGTGCCGTGGCAAACGCTGGCGGAGTGTCGACCGACTTCCTCTACCGCCATGCCGAGCTGCGGGCCCGCATCGAGCATCTGCGATCCCGCCAAAGTGTGAAACCTCTGCCCGCGTCGGATACAAGTGAGGCCGTCGGTGCAACTACCAACGTGGTCGCCGCCTTGACGGCCAAGCTTCGCCAGGCGTGCAGCGAAACGGCCGACCTCAAGGCTCAGCTGGCAGTGGCCCATGGACAGCTGTTGATTCTGCGCCGCCAACTCCCCGGTGCCGCGATCGATCGATGAGCAAGGAACATGGAGTCCGGGTCGAGTCGCGTACGGACCACGCCAACCGCGTCGTTACGGACATGTCGCCAACGATCTGACCAGCAACAATGACCTGATTATCGACCAGACATCCAGATAACTCGGCATGAAAGGCCAGATGTCCGAGGCAGAGTTGCACCTCTTGAAGGCGCGCCTGCGTGGCGGTCAGCTCACCAAGGCCCGGCGCGGGGATCTGATCGTGCCGCTGCCAGTCGGCTTGGTCTACGACCCCGCCGGTCGGGTCGTGTTCGATCCCGACCAGGGCGTGCGCGACGCGGTCACGTGTCTGTTCGACACCTTCAGCCGCACCGGGTCGGCGCGCGCCACGGTCAAGGCCTTCGCCACCGAGGGGCTGCGCTTCCCCTCCCGTGTGCAGACCGGGCCGAACAAGGGCACCCTGGCGTGGCTGCCCCTCGTGCATCACCGCGCCCTGCAGGTGTTGCACAATCCCCGCTACGCCGGCGCGTTCGTCTATGGGCGGCACCGTCAGCGTCGTGGCCCCGACGGCCGGACCCACCAACACCTCCAGCCCCGTGACTCCTGGACCGTGCTCATCCCCGACGCCCACCCCAACGCGGCCTACATCACCTGGGACCGATACGAGGAGAACCTCAAACGTCTTGCCGAGTGCGCCCAGTCGCGGGGGGAGGAACGCCGCAAGAGCCCGCCCCGAGAAGGCCCCGCCCTACTGCAGGGCCTCGCCATCTGCGGTCGTTGCGGCAAACGCATGACCGTGCGCTATCACAGCCGCGGAGATGCGCTGTTGCCCGAGTATGTCTGCCAACGCAAAGGCATCGAAGAGGCCAGCCCGATGTGCGCCAGTGTCGCCGGCGAAGGCGTCGACCGCCGCATCGGCGAGCTTTTGCTCGACAGTGTCACCCCGCTGGCGCTCGAGGTCGCCCTGGCCGTGCAGGCCGAGCTCGAAAACAGAGCGGCCGAGGCCGACGCTCTGCGCCGCCAGGCGGTCGAACGGGCCCGCCACAGCGCCGAAGCCGCCCGGCGCCGCTACCTGGCCGTCGATCCCGACAACAGGCTCGTGGCGGCCAACTTGGAGGCCGACTGGAACGAGTCCCTCCGGGCCCTTGGCGGCGCGCAAGACGACTACGAGCGCCAGGCCGCCCGGGCCACACCCCTGGGCGACTCCGACAAGGCCCGCATCGCCGCCCTCGCCGGCGACTTCCCGACGCTTTGGTCCGATCCGCGCACCCCTCAACGCGAGCGCAAGCGCATGGTGCGCCTGCTGATCGCCGACGTGACGCTACGACGCGAAGACAAGCTCATCACCGCCCAGGTGCGCTTCAAGGCTGGCCAGACCGCCACCTTCGAGGTCGCCGTCGGCCTGCCCGCCTACGACATCCGACGCACGCCTGCCGACGTCGTGGCCGAGGTCGACCGGCTCCTCGACGACCACACCGAGGCCGGCGTCGCAGCCGAGCTCAATCGCCGCGGCGTCATCTCTGGAACCGACCAGGCCTTCAACCCGGGCATGGTCAGCCACATCCGCCGCAGCTACGGCCTGGCCGCGCGCCATGACCGTCTCCGGGCCCGAGGCTTGGTGAGCCTCCAAGAGGTCGCCACCCACATGGGCGTGCACCCGAGCACCGTCAAAGCCTGGCGCCGTCAAGGCCGCCTCGCCAGCGAGCAGGTCAACGACAAGGGCGAGCACTACTTCGAGGTGCCCGAACACCCGCCTTACAAGCCGATCGGCCGGCCGGCCAAAGGTGCCAAGGCAGCGTCGCCGCCACACCGCGACAACCCCCAGACCCGCCGCTCACCCCGACCCAGGAGGCCCCGATGAACGACAACGGCCAGAGCCGCCCGTCACGTCACGATCCCGTCACGATCGCCTGTCCTGCTTGCGGACGCTCCTTCCCCCCCGTCGGCCGCCAACGCTGGTGCTCCGATGCCTGCCGATCCCTCGGCTACCGGCGCCGCAAGCACGCCGCAACACCACCTGTCGTGATCGCCACGCCCACCCCCCGGCGCCCGCACACCGTCTACGAATGCGACGCCTGCGGCAGCAGGGCACTCGGCGAACAACGCTGCGAGTGCGGCACGTTCGCCCGCCGAGTCGGCATCGGCGGCTGCTGCCCCGAATGCGATGCTCCCGTCGCGGTCGAAGAGCTGGTCGGGCCCGACCTGACCGTGCTCAGATGAACCCTGCACAAGCCCACACCCCAGTGTCGGCGAGTCCACTCGCCATATCTGTATCCGAAAGCAACCCAGGAGGTGCAGTGTGAAGACAACGCCTTGTCACGCGGCTTGTAACTTCTTGCCGGGATGATCGCCACGTTGTAATGGGCAGCCATGTCCTGGTAGGTGGCGTTCACGTCCGGCTCGTAGCGGTGTGGGTGCGTGACCCCCGAGCGCAGGTTGTCGCAGACGCAGATCTCGGGCACACCCCCAAGCGCCTCGAAGGTGTGCACATGGGCGGTCACGAAGTACAAGAGCTCCTGGGAGCGCACCGCCTCGACATAGAGATAGGAAGACGCCCCGAGAGCGGCGACGAACAGCTCCGCACAGAAGAGCACCTTGCCGGTCGCCTCGTCATAGATCGGGATCTGTGCCCCGGGGAAGTCGACGAAGAGCTTCTCGCCGGCCTTGTGCTCCTGGCGCATGACGAGGTCGACCCCGCGGCGAAAGCGCCGATAGAGCTCGCAGAACTGGCTGTAGGCATAGCCGTCGGGATTCGACTCCCTGTACTCGATCCAGAGCAACATCAGTGTCACGTGCGGGCGGCGGAGCTCGACGTGGATCTTCTTCCACTCCGGCGTCGGGCGCACGGCCGCCGCCGGAGCCTTCGGGAAGAGCATCGCCTCGAGGTCGTCGTCGTCGAGGCCCTCGGGCAGCGGCCAGGTGACCCCGGCCGCCCTCGCCCGCTGCAGGTGCTCCCGCACCGTCGTGAGCGGCATCTCGAGAGACGCTGCTGCTTTGCGCAGGCTGAGGCGCTCGCCGAGGCACAGGCGCAGTAGTTCGCGGATGTTTCGCATGCTGATATGGGGCCGGGGCATGGGCTCCTGCTCGATCGTCTTGGAGGACTGTTCGAGTCAGGGTGCCCTGCCCCACTACCTCACGCCAGCGCCGCTCCGACCCTTCGCGTCCGGGGGTGTTCGGAAACTCCGGAATCGGTGTACGGATTCGACCGGAATGGGTGTACGGAAACCACCGGCGCCATCACTCCTGTGCGCCCCTTCGGCTATC
>JAJZLP010000097.1 GCA_021803325.1 Actinomycetes bacterium | reverse complement strand
ACCCATTCGAGGACTGGTGACGCTCCGCTGCCCGTGACGTAGTACTCCACCTTCCACCTGCTCGTCCGACGCTGGGGCGAGCCGGCCCCCTGGGAGCTGCGCTTGGAAACCATGTCCGTCCATGCTGACATCGTCCCGGGACCACTACGAGGACCGCTCTGTCATCAGCAACCGGCGAGAGGGCGACGAACGCCACAATCACCACGGTGGTGGTCGGCGCGCCTGCTCACGACGGTGCCGCTGTGATCGGGATCAGCCACCACCGCACAGAGGGTGGGGCCGGCCGCGCCGTTTGAATGGCGAGCCAGCACCCACGATATAGCCGCCAAGCAGGACCACACACTGGCCACGAGGCCGACCGTCTCGCCCGCGACTGGGCTCAGGTCCCACGCGCCGCTGGCGACCCAGTCTCAGGGCACCGCATGGGCGAGATGGGCGAGGAGTTGGTCGATGAGCAGTTCCTCGTGGATGGCGACGCCTTGGTCCTGCATTGCTTCAGACAGCCGATGATCCCAATGGGCAGTGGAAGGTCTGCCCATG
This sequence comes from Actinomycetes bacterium, assembly GCA_021803325.1. GTDB lineage: Bacteria > Actinomycetota > Acidimicrobiia > Acidimicrobiales > UBA8190 > JAJZYI01. The sequence continues at coordinate 8,223 of JAJZLP010000097.1, read as the reverse complement.
AGGGGGACCGCGTCGACAGCGCCGTCCTTGACCGCAACAGCGTACGTCTGGTTGTCGAACAACCAGGTGCTACAGCCGACCCGGTCGATGATTCGGTTGGCGATGGCAATGCCGGGCCAGTCGAAGTCGCCCCGGTAGGCGATCCGAGCACCGCTCTCAACAAGTTGGCGCAGCAGGTCGATGGTGACCGTGGCCGGGTTCCCGGCGGTGCAGACGATGGCAGCAGACAGACCTCGATCAAGCGCCGCTTCGAGAATCCTCGGGTTCTCGCACACGTGCACGACACCGCCTGGGATGCGGACCTTCGATGCGCCAAGGTCCCGGGCGGTGAGGTGCGTGGGAAGCCGAGCGTCGGCGCGCTCACAAAGCTGTCGCGCCACGAGGTTGGTCGGCTCAGGACGCAGGTTCGCGACGAGAACCGTCGCCGAGATGCTGTCGCAGACCACCCCTACCGATGCCCACAGCGCCCGACGCTCGGCGGCGGTGCGCGGATAAGGGGAACCGGTGGCAGCGGCCGCACCCCGCAGCACGAGCGCGCTGAGCCGGTGTCCGTCGTCGAGCGCGTGGGCCCCTCGGGCGCCGCCGTAGCGGGCCGCCAGCTCTCCGCGACCGATAGGCTCGCCGCCTGAGAGCGGAAGTGCCGCCAGGCATGACGCGGCGGCCGTCAGGAGCGCCTCCCCCTTCGTGGAGCTGCGCGCCAGAAGGCCGCTCTTGGTGACGTCTTCCAGCCAAGCATCGACCCACGGCGGCAGACCGTCGTCGCGCTGGAGGACTTCGCGTGCCGCCTCGCTGGCGTCCGCTGCACGCTTTCGCCGCGTCTCGGCGTGGGTTCGCGTGGCCTCGGTCCAGCGCCACCGAGTGGGGGGTCCAAGCCGGGTTGCGGTGACCGTGCAGGTGAGGGTGACGAAGCCTTCTCGGCACAAGGTGACCGCCGCGGACCACGCCGCGTCGGTTGCGCCGTAGTGCTCCACGATGGTTCTCCAGCGGCGGGTTTGGCGGTCGAGCAAGAACGGTCGGTCGGCGCCGGCCGGGAGTACCGTTGGATGGCTGTCGATGACGGCGGTGAGCTCCACCGTGGTGAGCTTGACTCGCCCAGATCGGTCCCGGGGTAGGCGCTCGCCGCCGTTGTGATCCTCGACGAGGACGGGGCGAGCGACACAGCCCTCGGGGACACCTGCAAGCGGGAGGGGATCGCCAAGCATCAGCCCAGGCGTTCGATGAACGGGGCGGTCTGCTCGACGATACTGCCGTCGTGGGTGGTGCCAAAGACCCGAGTGGGGGCGTTCAAGACGTCGCTCGCATCCCGGAACTGGAAGTACAGCAGCTGGCCACAGTGCCGGGCGGCGTCTTCGAGCACGCCGTCCTGGCAGGTGCCGAGGACGGTGATCCCGGCCTCAGACGCGGTGCGAGCGAGAGCGGACAGGACCGCTTCGCGATGGTAGTCACCGAGGCTGTCGCCGAGCTCATCGAGGATAAGCACCCGGCCGTACTCGGCGCCCCGGGCGGCGGTCGCGGCAAAGAGGGCGGCAAGGACCAGATGGATCGCCAGAAGCTTCTCGGTGGCCGTGTTCGCCCGTTCGGTGTAAGGGACGAGACCACCGTTGGGACCACGTCGGTAGCGAGGGGTGACCCGCCACAGCCAGCTCTCCCTGGCCGTCGTCGGACGTTGCGGCTCGATCAGCAGGTCGGCCCCTGAGCCTTGGGCTGCGAGATCCAGCGCGTTGAGCTTGTCGCCGACGGTGCCGAGGCTCGTTCGAAGCAGGCGCTCGATCTGGTCCTGGAGCACGGGAAGGTTTCGCCGACGCTCCTCGCATAGCCGCTCTGCGGCCTGCCGCGCTTCGGCGCGACGGGCCCGATCGGTGTCAATGTGCGCTGCACGGGCACGGTCTTCGCTGCACAGCCGCCCGAGCCACGACCCGAGCGCGTCGGCGACCGCGTGGAAAGCAGTCGCCTGGCGCTCGTAGCTCTGGCCGCGTTCGTCGTCAAAGGCCGGGGTTCCTGCCGCCGTACGCTCGGCGACGGCCAGGTCGACACCGCTGCCGGCGGGAGCGCCGGCGCCATTGTCGCTGTCGATCCCGCAGGACAACAGTGCCCGGTCGATGGCGTGGTTGGCAGCGCGACGATACGCCGAAGAAGCCGACCGGTCGTCGCCGGTTGGATGCTCGGCGACGTCGCCAGCGAGCGCTGTCCGGGCGCTGTCGAGGTCGCCGCCCCAACGCTGGGACCAATACGGCAGGTTGTCACGCTGGCGGGACCAGGCGTCGATCGCCGCGCGCATTTCGAGCGTCGCCTTCAACAACGCCTGATCGTCTCGTTCCCTTGCCTCTTCGAGGCGCTTGCATTGCTCGGCGTAGCCACCCCAGGCCTCGCTCGCCTGGCGATGTTCGTCGCCGGCCCGCCTGTATGCCCGAGCGGCGACATTCTCCTGGCTGTCGAGCGAGCCAAGGGCAGCTCGCAGCAACTCCAGGGAGGCCTGTGCTTCGACGAGCTCCTCGGCGGCTCGTGCCGCGTCGAGTTGTCGGCGCAAATTATCGAGGTCGGCCTGCTGGCGTTCTGCCTCTGCAGCAACACGATGCTCTTGGACTCGTGCCTGTTCGGCTGCTTTCCGCGCCGCCGCGACCCGAGCTTCTCTGCCACATATCGGTGCCTCGAAGCCGCCGACGACGACGACGTGATCGCCGATCCTCGCCGAACGTCCATCGCAGTCGGCATCGGCGAGCACATGCAGAAACGGGAGGGAGGCAGGCGGCGCAGCCAGCACCCCGTCTGGTAGCTGGGGGCTGGTGGGATCGCCGGCGATGAGGGTGTCCCCGGGGCCGGCGGCGTCGACGGCAACAGCAAGGTCGGCCCCAGCGATGGCGACCGCGTCGCGGTAAAGAGCGAGGCGCGGCTCCCACACATCGCGGGCAGCGGGATCGACCTCAAGCTCGTCAAGCAGGGCGACGGCTTTCACGCCGGCCGTTGCCAGCCGGGCCACGACGGCAGCCGCCTCCCCGGCGGCTCCTGCTTCGGCGGCGAGCAACTCGCCGTCTCGGCGTTCCCGCTCTGCGGCAGCAACGGCGCGAGCATCCTCGGCACCCTTCACGGAACGGGCCAGCTGCGCCTCGTCCGCGAGCAGGATGTCGAGGGGGGTGCCGTCTGCCGCCGCGGCATCGACACGCAGCACGTCCAGCCGCTTGAGCGCCGCGTCGAGCTGGTTCTGGGCGACGCTCTTTGCGTTACTAGCTTGTCGCCACGTCTCGTTCGCAGACTCCATGGCGGTCCGGGCGGCGTCGGCCGCAGCCTTGAGTGTTGTGCCGTCACCGAGGGTGTCGAGCGCGGTCATGGTTGCCGCCAGTTGACCTTTGGCCACCCGGCGAGTCTCTCCTGCGAGGCGGATGGCACGTCGAGCGTCGTCGGCTCGGGTCGTAGCGTCGATGAGACCCTTGGCGTAGTGCAAGTGCCACAAGCCCTCGGCGCGGGTGAGCTGTGCGCGGGCCTGTTCACGGCCGGCGATCGCCCGCAGCTCGTCGTCCTCCTGAGTTCGCCGGGTGGCATCGTCGTTGAGCAGGTCCTCGACCTCTCGGGTCGTGGCGTCGAGGGCCGCTCGGGCGGCCCGGTCCTCGTCGATCAGGTCGTCGCGTCCGAGGAGCTCGAGCAGCGCGACACCGATCTGCTCTGGAGTGAGCATCTCTTGGGACAGTTTGAGGAGCGACTTTCCGGGGGTCTCATTGCCGCGGGCCTGCAGCCACGCCATGCAACGTGGCGTCGCCCCGTAGAGCTCGTGGGCGTAGGTCTTCGATCCCCACTCCGGTCTCGGCAGCGCCGCCCAGATGGCGTCGGCGGTGGCCGCTCGGGCGCTAGAGGTGACCGCGTGGACGAGCTGGACGCCCTCTTGTGCACGAACCCGCAGCACCGGCGCGGCGGCGTTGATCCGCAACCAGACGGTGATCGGGTCGCTCTTCTCGCGGCTGCAGAAGACGCCGATGACGTAGCCGTGGTCGGCTCGGGCGTAACGGGCGACGTCGACGCCGGCCTTGGTACCGTCGAAGAGAAGGCTCGCCGCCTCCGGGGCACCGTGGGCGAGGCGCCAGCCGACCTCGCCGTGCAGCAGGCTGAGCGCGGCGAGGAACGTCGTCTTGCCCGATCCGTTCGAGTCGCCCTTGGGTCCACGTCCCGACACCGCAACGAAGGTACCTGGGGTAATCGGAACCGGAGCGCTGCGCAGCCGTCCGATGTCGATGGTCTGGACGCACACCAGTTCCCGCTCGCCGATCCGGCCGTGATCGTGTTCGACTGGTGCGGGCGCGACGACGAGATCGGTCATGGCTGGGCTCCTTGTGCGGATGAGACGACGCGCCGAGAGCGGATCGACGTCCCGAGAGGTCCTGAGGGATCGGCGGCCATCACGAGGTCCTCCCACAGCGTCTGGGACTGCGCGCCGGTGAGCCGGCGCAGCGCGGGGCCGGGGATGACGCCACCCGCCGGGCTGCGGTCGATGAGTCCGCGCGCGTCGAGGCGGCGCAACGCTGCGCGGATGACGCTTCGATATTGGGGGCGGTACTGCTCCAGCTCGGCTGCCGGCACACCTGGTGCGTCCCACCCGCCGCCCGAGATCCCGGTCTGGGCGCGGTGGATGCAGACGGTGTTAATGAGCACGAGTGCCAACACCGCTCGGTCCTCGGGGGACAGTACGCCAAACCACTCATGAGCCAACTCGCTGACCACGGCGTCGTCGTACGCAGTGAGCCAACGGCCACGGGGGCCCTCGACCAGGACCCGCCCGGCCCGGCGCCCGAGGAAGGCAAGGTGGTGGCGCAGCGCCGGGTCGGCCAGGGCCGGGAAGTCGGCTTCAGGAACGGGGTCGAGTGCCGTCTCCACTGCCGTCCACGCCGCCCAGACGTGGTCACGGCTCCGTTCGTCGAGGCTTTCGAGGCTCATCGGCGCCCGCCTCGTGCCACGACGAGCAGGTGGTGGTATCGACGCAAAGCGGTGACCGTCCGCGGCGTCCAGGCGGCGACCGCCGGGCCGAGCCGTAGACGGCCGTCGCCACCCAGGCTGAGCAGCTCGCACGCCCGCAGCTCGCCGAGGTACTTCGAGATCACCTTTGGGTCTCGGTCGAGGATCACCCCCAGCTGTTCCGCGGCATCAGGAGGGAGGGGTTCTCCGGGGAAAGGGTCCGTCGAGGCATCGGGCCAGGCCAAGGCCAGCGCCGCCGCGAGCACCCCGGTCGGAAACGCCGACAGCCGAGACGTCACGGGTCCCTCTGGGTCGGGCTCATGGCCGTCCGCCCAGCCGAGGCGAACGGTCGCGCCGATCCGCACCGTCCGTTTCCCGATCTCTCCTGCCTCGGCGGCAAGGTCGATGCCCGCGACGTCGGCGGCGGCAAGTGTGCCTTCCGCCCGCAACCGGGCAAGCAACAGAGCGGAGCGCATCACGGTCATGGCTCGACCTGTTCGGCTTCGGCCGTCGACACCTTCGGGGTCTCGGCGGGAACCGGCGACCAGCTGAGCAGAACCGGCGTCGAGCACCAGGCGACGTCGAGCCCGGGGTCGGCGATCAGGCCGTCACCGATCTCGACCACCGCCGGCACCTCGGGATCACGGTCGGCTTCGAGCAGGTTGGCGAGCATCGCCGACGCGGCCCGCCATGGGCCGCCCCGCAGCACTCCGGTGATGTCCGTCGCGGCGCGGTCTTGCAGCAGCGACCCGACCTGGCGGCCAAGGCGTTGCCGCCGCGCCGAGCGCATCGCTCGTCGTTGTTCGAGCGGATCGGGTCCTGCCGGTACGTCCGGTTCTGGCGGCAGCTCGCGACCTCGGCCCCGGGGCCTCCACTCCTCGACCGCCGCCACGATGTCCTGGGCCTGCACGACGACGCCCGGCGCGTCGAAGACGAGGGTCGCGGCCACTGCGGCAAGCTCCTCCCAAGGAGCGTGGATGGCTGCGGTCCGCCACGTCTCCGGGGTGAGCACGTCGAACGCCCGAGCCGCACCACCCTCGGCGACGATGCGGTCTGCGGCCGCTCCGAGATACCGGTCGTAGCGTTGAGCTTCGGTCACCGTCTCGTGACCCAACGGTTCGAGCTGCGGGTAGGTCGCGGCCACGAGGCGGACCAGCCGGTCAAGATTGGTCAACAGGCGCTGCTGCTCATGCTGGCGGATCTCGGCGTACAGCTCGGCGATGGGCGCCCGGGCCAAGCGGGCGAGGGTGTCGGCGAACAGGCGGAAGAACACCCGGGCCTGCTCCAGCGCGGAGGAGACCTGCTCGGCCGTGGCGGTCTGGGTCTCGATGGCCGCGGCGGTCCGGTCGAGCAGGAGGAGCAGCTCGCTCACGCCGCCTTGGGTGGTGATCCGCTCGACCACCTGCACCCCGGCCAGTGCCCGGGGATCGAGGACGTAGCGCATCGCGCCCTTGCGGTCATCGAGCGGCCGCAGCATTCCGAGCCCGACGAACACCCGCAGCCGACGCTCCAGCAGATCACGGTCGTCGATGGCGACGCGGTCCTCGATCTCCTGTAATGACAGGCCCGCCGCGGCGTCCGGGCGGCAACACACATCCACGACGGCCCGTGCCACCGCCACGTGGGTCGGGTCCTCGATCACGGCGCGGGCGTCACGGGCAAACGGCGCGGCGAAGGGTGCGATGACCTCACTCGGGCTGCCGAGTTGGAGCTGCTCGGCGCTCGTCCGGGCGCGCTTACGTCTAGGCATCCGGCATGCTCGGCGCTGGCGAACCGCTCGGCGCGGCGAGCGGCAGGACCATGGACGGTGAGGTCCGGCCCGAAGGGGAGCCGGTGCGGTCACAGCAGGTGTCGCCCATGCCCCCAAGTGTGCCAGCGAGCTGTGACAGCAACCATGATCACCCTGGCCGTTCACTCGTGACGATCCCGCTGGCCATCCACCGACGGGCAGTGGTGGGGGGAAGATTCCGAGCTCGGCGGTGACGCGCCGGGCGTTGAAGAGCGGGATCCGTCGGCCGCCGGGGTCGCCCAGCTTTTTTGGCTACCGCCCGTTCCTACTGGCGTCTCGGGTCAGCGTCACGGGCTTTGGTGGTATGACGATGTTCGACTCGGGGGCAGGTCGGAGCGGGGTTACCGACGCTGGGTCGAGGCTGGCCGGCCGGACGGCGTCGTCGGGGTCGCGACCGGCCATCCAGGCGCGGAGACTCGTAGCGGTGAGCTGGGCGGCGCGGCGGCCGGGGACCTGTTCGAGGACGCCGGCCCGGACGAGGTCCATGAGCGCTCGAGGGGTCTCACCGGTGAAGCGGGCGACTTCGGCGACGGGTACGGCGGCGACGGGCTGGGCGGGGCGGCGCTTGGCTTCGTGGTGGGTGATCCAGTACTGCTTGACCGAGGCGCGGGTGACGAAGCGCAGGCCGCTGCTGTCGGTCTCGGGGTCGATGTCGAGATCACCTCGCTCCGCCAAGATCCGCACGGTGCTGGCCGCCAGGTGGAGCTGGACGGCTGCGGCGGGGAGCTTCATGGACCGGCCGTGCAGTGCCTGGATGCGCTCCAGCTCATCCCGCAGCGCGCCGGCGGCGTCGGGGGTGACTTCGTAGACGCGGCTGGTCGGGTGCTGCTTCAGGTCGAGGTCGAGGCGGCGGACCATGTTGTAGGCCTCGTGGTAGCGGAGGCCGAGCTGCTCGGCGAGATCGGGCAGCAAGATGCGCTGGGCGAGGCGGTCCCGGTGCGCCCACACGGTGCTGAGCCGCGCGTAGCGGCGGGGAATGCCTTGGGCGTCGGCCGTGACGAGGGTGGGCAGGGTGCCGTCGTTCATCCACCGCCGGGCGGTGGTCTTGGCGATGTCGAGTTCGGAGGCGACCCGCTCGGTGTCGCACAAAGGATCATCCGCGCTGCCGGGGTTGACCAGCCAGCCAGCGGTGACGAGCGTCGCGTTGATCTCCTCGGCCCGGTCCCGCAGCGGGTTGTGCTTGCCCCAGGCCACCTTGCGGGTGGTCGGGGTGAGCAGGGTGCCGATGCTGGTGGTGACCTTGTCGTCGAGGATGGCAGCCACCTTGACGAGTGGGGTGATCTCGGGGTGGTCGAGGGTGTAGATCCGACCGAACACGTCGTCGCCGGCACGATGGCCCATGAACCGGCGTCGCACGGTGTCCTCGATGCCTTCCTGCCAGGCGAGATCGGTGGCGAGGCTCTTTCGCAGCAGGTGGGTGGAGACCCGGAACCCGAGATCGGCCGTGGACAGTTCCTCGGCGACCACGGCGTCCTCGAAGGCGTGGCGGTAGCCGT
>JAJZLP010000318.1 GCA_021803325.1 Actinomycetes bacterium | reverse complement strand
CTGCAGGCCTGCCGACAGGCGCTTCGCCTCGGCGCCACTCCCGCCGTCCTGCGCCTGTACGACACGGTGGAGTCCGAGCGCAGCTTCGGCGTCACCGGCGCCTCCATCCTCGTAGTCCTCGACGAGGCCGAACCCGGGATCCTGCGTGCCACCTTGGACGTCGTCGACGCCGCCGCCCGCGCTGCCGGCGGCGAGATCGACGACGACGCCATGGTCGGCCAGTGGCTCGAGCACCGCAACGACGTCTCCGCTCTGGCCCCGCTCTACCGGGCGGGCGTGGTGGTCGACACCATCGAGGTCGCCGCACGGTGGTCGGCGCTGCCCGGCCTCTACCGCGACTGCGTGGCTGCGCTCCGTGCCGTCGACGGGACGATCGCCGCCTCCGCCCACCAGTCCCATGCCTACCTCGACGGCGCCTGCCTGTACTTCACCTTTGCCGGCCGCGAACCGCAGGCGGGCGCCGAACCCCGGACCGCCCGCGTGCCGGCTGCACCGGAGGGACATCCCGCACCGCCGAGCGGCACCACTCCTCAGACAGAGGGAGCCGGCCAGGGAGATGACCGGTGGGCCGAGACGTACTACGCGTCGGCGTGGGCGGCGGTCATGGAGACCGTGGTCGGCGCAGGAGCCGCCATCAGCCACCACCATGGGATCGGGCTCAACCGGGCTCGGTTTATGGCCGAAGCTCCAGGAACCGACCTCGATGTGCTCCAGGCGATCAAGGATGCGCTGGACCCGACCGGGATCTTGAACCCGGGCAAGATGGGGCTCATGTCACCATTCGGCGAGGTCCTCTCCCCGTTCTCCGGGAGCCTGTCCCCCACCGCCGGGACCCCATCTCCCGACGCCCGGACCGCGTTCCCCACGGCCGGGGCCCCATCCCCCGACGCCCGGACCGCATCTCCCGATGCCCGGACCGCGTCCCCCACCGCCGAGTCCCCATCCCCCGACGCCCGGACCGCGTTCCCCACGGCCGGGGCCCCATCCCCCGCGACAGGAACCACAGCTCGCATCGCGAGGGGTTCGAACCCACCGGGCGCAACGCGGGACCGGGCAGACGGAGCCGGAGACGGAGTTGGAGCCGGAGCGTGAGCATCCTGGTGGTCGACGTGGGCACGTCGCAGGTCCGGGCTGCCGTCGTGCACCCTGATGCATCTGTGGGCGCCGTCGAACGGCGGGCACTGCCGCCGAGCTCACCGGCGCCGGGGTTGGTCGAGGTCGACGCCGCCGCCATGGCCGACGCGGTCCGATCATGCGCCCGAGCTGTGTTGGCTGCCGCCGGGCCGGTCGAGGCGGTCGGCGTGGCGAACCAGCGGGCCACGACGGTGGTGTGGGACCGGGCAACCGGGGAGCCGGTCGCACCGGCGCTCAGCTGGCAGGACCTGCGGACGGTTGGGACGTGCCTGGAGCTCCAGGCACGGGGCGTCCGGCTAGGCCCCTCCGAGTCCGCCACCAAGCTCGCCGCCATCCTGGACGCAGTGGACGCCGGACGGCACCGTGACCTGTGCTTCGGAACCGTCGACTCGTGGGTGGCGTGGGTGCTGTCAGATGGCGAGCTGCACGTGACCGATGCCACCAATGCCGCCGTGACCGGTCTGGTCACCCGCGATGGCCAGGACTGGGACCCGCAGGTGCTCGACGTCCTCCGGATCCCCAGCGGGGTCCTCCCTGCCATCGTCGACTCGTCGGGCGTCCTGGGCCCCGCCTCGGCCCTTCCTGGCGCACCGGTGATCGCCGGGTTGTGCGGGGACCAGCAGGCGTCGCTGGTCGGCCAGGGGTGCACGGCGCCAGGGCTGGCCAAGGCGACGTTCGGGACCGGCGCCATGCTCGACTGCTGCGTCGGTCCTGAGCGGCCCGCCTTCGGGCGCCAGGGCCCGGAGGGCACCATCCCCATCGTCGCCTGGCGCCGCGGCGGCGCGGTCACCTGGGGCGTGGAGGCGCTGATGCTCACAGCAGGAACGTGCATCGAGTGGCTGCGCGACGACCTGGGGCTGATCCCCGACGCGGCCGCGTCCGACGAGCTGGCTGCGTCGTGCCCCGACACCGGCGACGTATGGTTCGTACCGGCGCTGCTCGGCCTGGGAACGCCAGTGTGGGACTACGGCGCCCGCGGGACGCTCCTGGGCCTCACCCGGGGGACAGGGCGAGCCGAGGTGGTCCGGGCCGTGCTCGAAGGCATCGCTCACCGTGGTGCGGACTTGCTCCATGCAGCCGAGGCCGACACGGAGCTCGCCCCCGCCACCCTGCGCATCGACGGGGCCATGTCGGCCAACCACACGTTCGTGCAGGCGCTCGCCGACGCCACCGGACGGCCGATCGAGGTGTCACGCCAGCTCGAAGCGACCTCGTTGGGCGCCGCCTTCTTGGCAGGCATGGCCGTCGGCACGTGGGCCGACGAAGCCGACGTGGCCGCCGCATGGCGCCCCGGCAGGGTCGTGGAACCGTCACTCGACGACACCACCCGGGCGAACCGCCGAGCGCGATGGTCAGACGCCCGGCGCCGGGCGGAACGAACGATCCCCGAGCTGTCCGATCTCTCCTTCTGATGTGGGTCAGGATGCTCAGCCGGACAGGGCGGACTGGGCCTCGCTCATGGTGGCTCGACGTTCCACCAGGGGCCGCAAGGTCATGAGCTGGCGTGGGCGCCCGAACCCCACGGCACCGGTGATCGCGCCCTGGCGACCGTAGACGGCGACGAATCGCCGGCTGGCGAGGTCGCCGTCCACCACCACGAGATCGTCGTCGGCTGAAGGGACGCCGATGACCTGGATCTTGACGTCGTACTGGTCCGACCAGACGTACGGCACCGGGTCGAACGCGGAAGCGTCGCCGCGGCCGGCAAGCAGGCTGCGCGCTGCCGCAACGCCTTGCTCGGACGCGTTGGTCCAGTGCTCCAGGCGCACCGTCGCCCCGCTGTCACGGACAGGCCAGCGAGCGATGTCGCCGGCGACCACGATCCCATCCGCGGCGTGCAGGGTCCCGTCGGTGACGACACCGTCGCGCACCTCGAGCCCGCTCCCCGACAGCCACCCGGTAGCGGGCACCACCCCGACGCCGACGACGACGGTGTCAGCGGGGACTGCGGTTTCGTCACTGAGCTCCACTGCGACCACGGCGACACGCGGGACCGTGGCGGCTGTGGCGGCCGTCCTCGTGACTGGGGCCATGGCATCGAGCGCCAGCCGCGTGCCGTCGGCCAGCACCAGGGCGAGCGCACCTGTGCCGGTCCGGATGTCGACATCGTGCTCCTGATGGAGAGCACCACACACAGCTCCGACCTGGTCACCCAGGGCCCGCGCCAGCGGAGCGGCGAGAGGCTCCACGACGATGACCGACGCACCGAGCCCGCGTGCCGTGGCGGCCACCTCGGACCCGATGAAACCGGCGCCGATCACGACCACACGGTGGCCGGTCGCCGGAGATCCGCCTGCGCCGGCTTGCACGGTACCCGGGACCACCCGCCCGAGCGAGGCCGCCAGGCGGTCGGCGTCCTCGACGGTCCGCAGCACGTGCACACCGGGCACGCCCTCGATACCGACGAAGGTCCGGGGGGTCGCGCCGGTCGCGACGACCAGGCCATCCCAGCCGACGGTCTCCCCATCGGCCAGGTCCACCGTCCGCAGCTTCGGGTCGCACGCCACGGCCGGGACCCCGAGCCGCAGGTCGAGACCCAGCGCACCGAAGGCCTCGCCGCTTCGCAGCTGCAGCCGGTCCAGGCCCCAGGTCCCGGCCAGATACTGCTTGGACAGGGGGGGCCGGTCGTAGGGCCGATGGCGTTCGGCCCCCACCAGCACCAACCTGCCGCGAAATCCCTCGGTACGCAACGTCTCCGCCGAGCGCAGACCGGCCAGGCCGCTGCCGACCACGACCACCGTCGACGACTCGCCCGTGGGCAACGATGCCATGGGCGCTGACCCTACCTCCAAGGGGCGCAGTACCGGTCGCCTAGCAACGCCGTGTTGGATCGACGACGAGACGTCAGCGCCGACGGATCAGCGCCGGAACGTCAGCGCCGACGGATCAGCTCCAGTCGTTCAGCGTCTGTCGATCAGCGCCAGTCGATCAGCGCCAGTCGATCAGCGCCAGTCGATCAGCGCTTGCCGAAATAGGCGATCCACTGATCCGCGGTGCTGATCCGGAAGACGAAGTTGTGCTGGCGCACCGCGCCCATCGTGCTCGACGGCTCAGGAGTGTACTGGTGACCGGGGTACAGCACGGTGTCGTTGCCGAAGCGCGCGAGCCTCGTCGTGAGCGAGTGGTGCATCTCCTCCGCACTGCCGCCCGGCAGGTCGGTCCGGCCACACCCCTCGAGGAACAGCGTGTCCCCTGCCACGAGCCGGTCGGCGACGGAAAAGCACTGGCTGCCCGGGGTGTGGCCAGGTGTGTGCACCAGTTCGATGGGAATGCCGCCCACCTCCACGATGTCACCGCTGGCATGGCCGACGAAGTCTCCCGCGCCGACGCCGGTCGACCGCACGATCCACGGCAGTTCGTCCTGCTGGACGTGCACCGGAACCTGCACGCGCCCAAGCAGCTCGGCGATGCCTTCGATTGGCCTGCCCATGAGATCGCCGCCCACATGGTCGGGGTGGAAGTGCGTGGCCAGCACACCGGTGCACCGCATGCCGTCGGCAGCGAGCACGTCGAGCAATTCTCCGACAGCATATGCGGGGTCGACGAGGACGGCCTCGCCTGTGCGGCGATCCCCAATGGCGTACACGAAGTTCACCATCTCCCTTGCCGACTGGTTGCCACCGGCGAAATCAATGCCGGAGAGCAGTTGGCGAAAGTACAGGGCCCCGTCATCGGTCAATGCGCTCATCGCCCCCATGCTATGGCCGCGAGCCGACGAGCCGTCGACCTAGCAGTGCCGACCGACCGCTTCCGCCGTCGTCGCCGATCTCCACGTGACCCTGTCAGCCTGCTCGTGCGACCGACACGACCCGCCTGAGCCTCAACGGCCTCAACGGCCTCAACGGCCTCAACGGCCTCAACGGCCTCAACGGCCTCAACGGCCTCAACGGCCTCAACGGCCTCAACGGTAGACCTTGCGGGGGAACAGTGCGTGGGGCCCCGCAACCCGGTCTAAGAAGACGAGACCGTCGAGGTGGTCGAGCTCGTGGAGCACGGCACGGGCTTCGAACGCGTCGACACGCAGTGAGCACGGCTCACCGTCTGGACCGATCCCGCTCACCGTGAGCTGTGTCGCCCGTGCCACGTCTCCGGTGAGATCCGGGACCGACATGCAGCCTTCCCGGGCGACCTCCGCTGGTCCTTCGACGACCACTTTCGGGTCAAACAGTACGAACGCCCCATGGCACGAACGTGCCTTCCGGTGCCCGGTGACATCGACGGCGAACGCCCGGAGCCCGACGCCGATCTGGGGCGCGGCAAGCCCGACGCATGCCGGTGAGGCCGCCATGGTGTCGAGGAGATCCTGTGCGAGAGCCCGGGCGGCATCGTCCACCCGTCCGACGGCTGCCGCCGGGGACACGAGGACGGACGCGGGTATCTGCAGGACAGGGCGGATGGACATGGCGACGTGGGTTGGAGAAGCGAACGCCGGATCAGAGCACGTCGGCGTCGTCGGAGTGGACGGTGCAGTGGACACCGAAGGCATCAGCGGCCTGCAGCAACGGATCGAGCGATCGGTCGGTCGAACCCCGGGGGAGTGTCGCCCGGATCGCCAAGGTGTACACGGGATCGGACGGCGGACCGACCAGATGGGTCGCTAGATCGACGATGTTGCCTCCGGCATCCGCCAGTGCGGCGGTGATGGCATGGACGATCCCGGGCCGGTCGGCGCCGTGGACGGCGATCATCCATGCGGAACCCGATGTTCCGGGATCCGAGGCGCCCCCAGGCGCCGACGACGACGGTGCGCCATCTTCGTGCAAGGCTCGTAAGGCGACGACCAAGTCCAGCCGCTGCGCCACCGTATCGAGGTCCGCTTCGATGGCGGCGCTGTCGACGTCGTCGGGTGCGGAGACGATGAGGACCATGGCGAACTGGCCTTGCAATGTGGCCATGGTCGAGTCCTGCAGGTTGCAGCCGTGGTCGGCAAGAGCACCGGTGACAGCGGCGACGATGCCGGGGCGGTCTCGACCGACGGCACTCAGCGAATAGCGGCTCACAGCCGACCACGCTACCAACACGGTCGAAGGTCCCTGCCACCAGCGTCGGCGATACTGCCGTGCTCCTGTGCGCAGCGCACTGCAGCCCTGCTGCTCCCACTACCCGCGACCACCAGTGTCGGCCTGCAACCGCCAGCGACGACCCACAGGCGCTGGCAACAACCCACAACCGCCGGCAACAACCCACAACCGCCGGCAACAACCCACAACCGCCGGCAACAACCCACAACCGCCAGCGACGACCCACAACCGCCGGCAACGACCCACAGCCGCCAGCAACAACCCACAGCCGCTGGCGACGACCCACAGCCGCTGGCGACGACCCGCACTCGCCAGCGGCCACCGCCGGCCCGCGACCCAGAGTGCCGGCAGCCGGTGGACAAACGGGAGAGGGACGCCCGAAGGCGCCCCTCTCCCGCAACTCGATGTGGTTCTGTCAGACGATCAGAACTGGAAACCGCCCATCACCGAGCTCGAGTAGGTGTACTTGTCCCCACTCGTGATGGCGCTCGTCCCACCGGGACCGGTCACCTGAACGTCCACCGAGGTCGCTGTCCCTGTGGGGGACGGCGGACGGAGGGCGACGATGACCACGGACGACAGCACCCGGTACAGGCCCAGAGCCCCACCAAAGCTGACTTGGGTTGCCCCGGTGAAGTTGCGGCCCACCACGAACACGAGTTGGTAGCCGCTCACCGGTCCACTCGGCGGGAACACGACGCTCACGGACGGGACCGGGATGAAGCTGTACCGGTCGACCGGGGACGTCGCGCTCGTGCCGACAGGCGTGACCACCGTGATGTCGACCATGCCGCTGCCGGCTGGGGATGTGGCGACGATCTCGTTGTCACTCACCACCTGGAACGTGGCTGAGGTCGAGCCGAAATTGACTGCCGTAGCCCCGGTGAACCCGCTCCCGAAGATCGAGACGTTGTTCCCTCCGCTGGCCGGGCCCTGGTTCGGCGTGATCCCAGCGATCTGCGGCACGGACTGGTAGGCGAAGTGATCAGCACTGGAGGTCTGGCTGGTGCCGTTCGGCCCGGTCACGGTCACGTCCACTGTTCCCAACCCGGCCGGGCTGGTCGCCGTGATCGACGTGGCGCTGTTCACTGCCACTCCGGTCGCCGCAGCAGCGCCGAAGGCCACCGTGTCGCCCGCAGCGAAGCCGGTACCACTGATGGACACTGTCGTGCCGCCACTGTCCGGCCCCGACGCCGGTGAGACGCCGGTGACGGTGGGCGCCGACACGTAGGTGTAGGTGGCACTCGTGCCGCTGAAGCCCCCGATGCTGACCACGACGACGGGAACCGTCCCCGTACCTGCCGGTGCCGTGACCACGATCGACGTGTCCGACGCCTTCTGGATGGTGGCCGGCGTCTGCCCGAACAGGACGTACATCGCCGATGCCAGCCCGGTTCCGGTGATGGTGACGGTGTTGCCGCCAGCCGCAGGACCAGTGGCGGGCGACACGTTCGTCACGACAGGGGCACCCAGGTAGGTGAAGCTTCCCCCCGTTCCCGACGATGTCGACGTCGTCACCGTCACAGGCACGGTCCCGGCCATCCCAGCCGGGCTGGTGGCGGTGATCTGGGTGGAGCTGAGCGGACTGAAGCTCAGTGCCGGTGTCGAACCGAACGCCACGCCAGTGACCCCGTTGAATCCCGTACCGGTGATCGTCACGGTGGTGTCACCCTCGGTGGGTCCAGCGTTCGGAGAGACCGAGGTGACAGACACACTCCCCGTGCTGGACTGGTACGCGAACTGGTCGGCCGAGCTCGTCGAGCTGGTCAGGCCGTTGCCGGTGACCGTCACGTCGACGGTGCCCGAACCAGCCGGGCTGGTCGCCGTGATCGACGTCGCACTGTTGACCGTGACACCCGTCGCCGCGGTGGAACCGAACGACACCGTGTCACCCGACGCGAAGCCCGTACCGGTGATCGACACCGTGGTGCCACCCGCAGCCGGACCGCTCGTCGGGCTCACAGCCGACACCGTCGGCGCCGTCGGCGACGCGACGTACGTGAACTGGTCGGCCGAGCTCGTCGAGCTGGTCAGGCCGTTGCCGGTGACCGTCACGTCGACGGTGCCCGAACCAGCCGGGCTGGTCGCCGTGATCGACGTCGCACTGTTGACCGTGACACTGGTGGCCGGCGTCGAACCGAAGTCGACAGCCGTCGCCCCGGTCAGGTTCGTACCGGTGATGGTCACCGTGGTGCCACCGCTCGTCGAACCCGTCGTCGGGCTCACCGCCGACACTGTCGGCGCCGAGACGTAGGTGAAGTGGTCGGCCGAGCTCGTCGAGCTGGTCAGGCCGTTGCCGGTGACGGTCACGTCGACGGTGCCCGAACCAGCCGGGCTGGTCGCCGTGATCGACGTCGCGCTGTTGACCGTGACAGCCGTCGCCGCGGTGGTACCGAACGACACCGTGTCACCTGACGCGAAGCCCGTGCCGGTGATGGTCACCGTGGTGCCACCCGCAGCCGGGCCGCTCGTCGGGCTCACAGCCGACACTGTCGGCGCCGAGATGTAGGTGAAGTGGTCGGCCGAGCTCGTCGAGCTGGTCAGGCCGTTGCCGGTGACGGTCACGTCGACGGTGCCCGAACCAGCCGGGCTGGTCGCTGTGATCGACGTCGCACTGTTGACCGTGACAGCCGTCGCCGCGGTGGTACCGAACGACACCGTGTCAC
>JAJZLP010000021.1 GCA_021803325.1 Actinomycetes bacterium | reverse complement strand
GGGCGTTCGTCCTCAGCCTGGTCTACACCGAAGGTGCCACCATCGCCCTGGTCGCCTTCGCCCTTCTCGCCCTCCGTCACCGGCGGTGGTTGGCGGCCGGGCTGCTGGCCGGAGTCGCCACCGCGGCCGATCCCGTCGCCACGGCCGTCGTGGTGCCGTGCGCCATCGCCGCCTACCAGGCCATCCGGCTGCGGGGTGAATGGCGGGCGCTCCTGGCACCGCTGCTCGCACCGCTGGGCATCGGCACGTTCTTCCTCTACCTGTGGTTCTACACGGGCTCGCCCCTCGAGTGGTTCAACGCCCAACGGCACGGCTGGCAGGGTGGCTCGTACTTCTGGGGCGTGCCCGGATCGCTGATGACCGTCGTGCGCAACGGGGTCGCCTACCCGAACGCCACGGTGAAGACGTTGAGCGCGGTGGTGGCCATCCCGCTCGTCGTGCTGTTCCTCCGGGCCCGACCCCCGGCCACGTGGATCGGCTACTCGCTGACCGTGCTCGGGTTCGGGATCCTCTCACCCATCATCGGCATCACGCCCAGGTTGATCCTCCGGGGGTTCCCGCTCCTGGCCGTTGCCGGCGCCCGCCTCCGGCGTCCCTGGTTCGAGGCGCTCCTCGGCCTCTCGGCGTTGTGCCTGGCCGCACTGGCGGTACTGGCCATGGGGAGCCCCGGCTTCACGCCCTGAGACGGTCCGTGGACACGTGCGTCCCGTCATGCATCCGTTGCATTGCTCGTGCAATGTGTGACGGTAAGTAGCTATACGCTCACAGTAAGCACAATTTTCCGGCTACAGTGGCGCGTTCGTGACGCTGGAATCGATCGCCAAAGCCGACGCCGGTGGGGTGGAACCGGGCGCGACGAGGCACCAGCCCGGAGCCAGGGTCCGCCCGTCGCTCCGTGCCGTGAAGAAGGCGGCGATGCGGACCCGGATCGTCAATGCCGCCCTCGAGCTCTTCCGGGAGCAGGGTTACGAGGGCACGTCGATCGCCGACATCACGTCCCTGGCGTCCGTCGCCCCCCGCACCTTCTACGCCTACTTCCGCACCAAGGCCGACGTCGCGCTGGCCGGCTTCATCGACTGGCACGAAGCCCTGCTCGAGGAGCTGGCGAACCGCCCCCTCGAGGATACCCCGGACCAGATGCTCCGGTCCGCGCTGGAGGCGATGGAGCGGGAGGGGTTCGCCAGTGGTCGGGCACTCGTCGACGCGGACGGACTGCCGGTGGCGCCGGCAGGCATCGCCGTCGTGCTCGCCGAGCGGGCCCCCGATGTGGCCGGACGCGTGTTCCAGACCCTGACCCGGGGGAACCGGGTCGTCGCCCAGATCTTCCGCGACCGGCTGCAGCTCGACGCGTCGTCCATCATCCCCGAGATCCTGGCGGGTGCCATGACGGCGACGTGGTTCTCCGCCATGTACGCCTTCCAACGGATGGCGGGGGAGGGCCTCGTCCCGCCGCCCACCGACCAGATCGGTCTCGCCGCCATGGACGCCTACACGCGCGGCATCCACACGCTGTGGGCGCCTGGCACGACGACGCCCCGAGCGCCCGGCACGACGCCCGCGACGCCGATCGCCCCCGTCCCCGACTGACTGCGAGGATCAGCCTCGTCGTCCGGGGACCGCCGTCCGGGCCCGGCGGGTGGGCGCCGAGTGAGGTGTACGATCCTGAGCGTGCAACAGTAGGACCCCCCACGGTCCTCAGAGCGGGCAGCGGCCTGGTCTTGGAGCTCACTCGACATCGCGCCGCGGCCTGGGTTCGGCTGGGGCTGGCACGCCCGCCGTGGTAACGGGAGCCCTTGCTCCCCGGCCGGCGGAGATCCCGCCACACAGGAGACAATGCCGGGAAGCGCCGAACGTCCTCACTTTCCGCCGGGCAACGGCAGCCACAATCGCGAAGATCCGGTTCTCCGCCACACAGCGGCGGACCTGTGGCTCGCCAGCCCCATGGGACTACCCCGTTGAGCCGCAACTTCTCACGCGTCGCAGTGCGGTGATCACTTGGTGTGTCGCTCATGTCCGGTACGCCAAGTAACGGATTGACCCCTTGGTGACGGGAGCTTAGGTTACCCACGACGGACCACACCAGCCTAAATAACTTAGCCCTATATGGCTGCGTATTAGGACATGCCCACTGGGGTCGTGGGTATGGCACGTCGATAATAGCCTTCACGTTCCAGCTGTCTCAGGGATCAATGCATGTCTCTGCAGTCACATTCTGGAGCAGATGATGGGTTCTCTAGATGGCGCAAGCCGGCAGCGCGGTGCGATCGGCGCTTGAGGTATATCGAGGGGAGGGATGCTGCTGGGTCGGGGATGCAGAACATCGTTTCACCGCCTGTCACCGCACGTCTCGAGACACGCACTGCGCGTCTGTGCACCCGGTGTTCCTTCTCAAGGAAGCCGGTGCCGCCGCAGTTCTGGTGAAGGTGAGTTCAGATCTCGGCACGCCGATAACAGGTTTGTGCCGTTTCGCTTGAGTGGCATCCAGGGGTGGGGATGGGCTCTGTTGCAATGCAATATCCATTGATGAAAGTAGGGTTCATGCGATCGATCACAAGACTCAGCACCCGGTTGGGTGCTATTGGAGCAGCCACGGCACTCGGTGTCGGCGCGCTGGCGGGGGTTGGGCTGCTCACAGCGGCGCCGGCATTCGCCGGAACGACGCCGGTGGCGACCACCGAGTACTTCACGTTCCCCGGGCCAACCGGCTGGGCCCAAGTGTCGACGGTCGGGGCCGCCAGCTCCCCCACGTCGGCCCCCCAGGGATCGCAGTTCACCATCTCCAACCCCGGTGGCAGCCAGGTGGTGCCGACGAAGAACTCGGGCGTGCCGGTGAACTACATCAGCGGTAACGCCCAGTACTACGAGATCCCCTCGGGCGCCACGTACGTCAGCGCGACGGCCAGCGGCCCTCTGACCTGGACCGGCGGTTCGGGCACTGGTGGTATCCCGGCCTCGGGCAGCGCGTCGATCACCATCACGGACTGCACCACGGCGACCCAGTCCGGTTGCACGGCAGCCCAGCCCAGCACGCTGGTATCTGACTCGGCTACCGCAACCTACTCGGGCTTCGGCGGGCCGGCCCCGACCCTCCCGTACCTCGAGGTGTCGACGGGGACTACCAAGATCCCGGCCGGCTCGACGCTGACGCTCCCCACGGTCAACGTTGTCCTGCAGGCGTCGGGCGCGGTGGGCACGGTGCTGAACTGGAGCCAGTTCGAGTTCGACACCCAGGCCAACGTGACGTTGTTCGGTAGCCCGGTGACCGCTGCTGTTGTCGGCTTCCCGAGTGGGCCGGCGGACACCACGGCGTACACGGGAGCGGTGCCGCTGCCGACCGGCCTCGCATACGCCGCGCCTCCGGTGCTCACCAGCACTACGATCGGCGCCCCGGCCCCGTACATCACGGTGACCAACACTGCCCCGATCAACTCCACGTCGACTGGCGTCACCATCAATGTGACCGGTGCCAACTGGACAGCCTCGACCAGCGGAACGCTCGCCTGGTCGGGTGGCCCCGGGAGCGACACTGACACCGGGACCTTCACGGTCTCGTCCACCGGCGCACTGACCGGCTCGATCCTGTTCGGATCGGCTGAGCAGTTGTCGACCAGCCAGAACCCGATCACCCTGACCCTGACGGCGACGGATGGGACGGAGACGGCCACCTCGTCGGTGACGGTCAATCCGTACCAGGCCTTCGCCCAGACGTGCTCGATCGGGACGGCCGCTAACGCCACGTGTACCATCAACCAGACCATTTCGGCCACGGTGACCGGTACCAGCCTGACCATCAGCGAGGTCCAGTTGACTCCGAACGGATCCAACTCGGCCGTCACGCTGTCGCCCGTCACGCTCGGCCTCGGCACGGGCACCAACAATCAGCAGTTCGACCAGTCCCAAGGTCTGCTGAACACGGTGGTGGTGAGCGATGACCGCGGCACCCTCAGCGGCTGGTCGGTGACCGGTCAGATGGGTGGCGACTTCACCAACGGCACCCCGGTGGGTCCGAGTCTTGACAACGTCATCCCCGCTGACTTCCTCACCTGGCAACCGGCGGTGGCGCTGGAGACGCCCGGATCCCTGCCGGCCAACAACGCCAACTCCATCGGCTGCCCGGATCAGACGCCACCGCCTTCCGGCTTCCCAGCCTGCACGGGGCCTTCCGGCCTGCCCGTGCCGCTCTCCGGCACCAGCCAGGGCACGGCCGGTAGCGCCGGGGTCAACGGCACCGGCGCCGGTACGGGTGGCGTCTCGTCCACCCCGGCCGAGGTGACCGCCGGTCCGACCGCGGTCCTCAACAACCCGGCCGGCAATCCCGTCGAGCTGTGCGCCACCGCGACCGGGTCGACGGCCGGTGGCGGCGGCGGGTTCGTCTGCAACGCGGGGCTGTCCCTGGCCATCCCGCCGTACGTAGCGGCCGGAACGTACTCGGCCACCATGAATATCGTGGTGATCGGCTTCTGAGCCGGTCGTCCTCGGAAACGGTGAGGATCTGGCAGTCTCAGGTCTGATCCGACGAAAGGAAGATGGGGGCGGCACAGCCGCCCCCATCTTCCTTCATCCCACCGGGGCGGCGATGCCGACCCCACATAGGATGAAGACCTGACGCATGCGCCAGGTGGGTAGTGGTCAGAGTGGTCATTGACCGGCACGCCCAATCTTCGAATACGGAGCACATGCCGTACATGACGGCATCGCGAGGGGGCAATACGCATGTTGAGGACTCGAACATTGAGGCGGTTGTCGGCGCTCGTCGCCGCGACCGCACTGTCGACCGTGGGGTTGGTAGGCGCCATGCCGACCGAGGCGGGGGCGATCGGCGTCCCCACCTTCTCGCTGACGCCCGTGTCGGCGCCAGGGGCGATCCACCCGCGGGGCAGCTTCCACTACGACATGAAGCCGGGGCAGACCATCGACGACTCGGTGGTATTGGCCAACGACAGCAGCCAACTGCAGGACTTCCAGATCTGGGCGACCGACGGGCTCAACACGCCGATTGGCGGTGCCTTCGCCCTCCGGCCCCTCGGCTATCACATGACCGGAGTCGGGGCCTGGATCAACACCCATCTGGGCACGGGAATCTACGGACTGGCCGGCAACACCTCGGTCACCATCAATTTCTCGGTCACCGCGCCGGCCAACGCCACCCCCGGTGACCACGCCGGCGGGATCGAGGCCCTCGACGTCACCCCGGAGGCCCAGCCGACCAAGGGCCCGGCCCACTTCGTCATCCATCGAGGCGTCGCCACCGCAGTGTTCGTCAGGGTCGCCGGCCCGGTGCATGCCTCCGCCGCGGTCAGCGACATCGCCGTCAAGACCTCGGTGCCCGCCACAGGCTTCGGTAACAGCAAGGCCACCATCTCCTTCCAACTGGAGAACACCGGCAACACCCTCCTATCCGGTGAGGCCGTCGTCACGGTGACCAATCTCTTCGGCCAGACGGTGAAGACCTTCCGGCCCATCGGCGTCCAGGCGTTCGTGCCCGGAGGCCGCTTCACGGCCAACGAGCCGACGTGGACGAACCTTCCGTTCATCGGACCCGAGACGGTGCACGTCAAGTTCACTTCCCCCGGCATACCCGCAGCCACCGGCTCGTCAACCTTCTGGATCCTTCCGTGGCTGCTGGTGGTCGTCATCATCGCCGCGCTCGCTGCGCTCGCCGCCCTGTGGTGGCGTCGACGTCGGCGGCGGCTGGGCCCCGGCGCTCCCACCGGAGCGGCGGAGACCGGTCCGGAAGGTGCGTCGGCGCTCGAGGGGAGGGACGTGCCCTCGGAGGCGTCAGTTGGCAGCGGGGGATGACTGGCGCGTGGGCCGCAGCCAGGGATAGCGGGCTGGCTGCCCTGGCCCGACTGGTGGCCGTGGTGGCTGTCGGCACGGCGCTGCCTGCCCCGGCTGCCGCGTCGTCGCTTCCCCGGTTGTCGGCGACTCCGTCCGCGGTGAGACCGGGATCGGTGATGTCGATCGGCGCCTACGGCCTCAACCCGCTGACCGACTACCAGGTGCAGATCTGTGGCGACGCCGGGATCAGGACGTCAGCTGACTGTGACCTCCCTGCTTCCACCACGGCAGCCACTTCCCAGGCCGGTCACTTCGTGGTGGAGCTCCGGGTCGCGGCTCCTCCGGCACCGTGCCCATGTGTGGTCAAGGCTGAGCCGCTGGTCGGGCGGGGCACGCTGACGCAGCAGGTGTTGACGGTCCCGATCACCATTACCGGCGCATCGTACGCCCCTCCGGCCGCACAGGCTGTCAGCGAAGGGTACAGCGGTCTGCGCGTTATTCATGCGGTCGTGGTTGGATCAGGTTCGTGGGCCGAGTGGTTCGGTGCGACCCCCCACCGGGCTCTCCTGGTCCGCCTCCGCAACGTCAGCGCCGACCTCATCCCGTCGACCCCGTTCGTGCTCCGGGCCGGGCAGGGACCCGATCCGTCGCAGGTGGTGGCTACCCCGGTGCTCCCGCCGCTGTTCCCGGGCCAGACCGTCTCGTACCGCGTGCCGGTCACGTTCCCGGCAATGTCCATCGGCCACTACGAAGTCGTCGGTTCCCTCGGCAGCGTGGGCCAGATCGTGCCATTCACCGCCCGTACGACGCTGATGCCATGGGGGCTCCTGGCGTTGGCGGCGTTGGTCGTCGCTCTGACAGTGGCTCGGGCCGTCATGAGGCGACGGCGACGCGCGGCACGCTCTGCTACTGGTCGGCCGGTGGCGGGCCGTGGGCCAGTTTCAAGTGGGCCAGCAATTCCTCAGGGAGCGGCTGACGCATCCCAGCCGCAGATTCCAACTGGGCGCCCGGCATGAATCGGCGAGCGATGCGGTCAACGTGTGTGTTGCGGGTGGTACTTCTCACATTCGTCGCGGGGTCGGTCGCCGCTTGTGGATCGTTATCGGCAGCTCCGCCCCGGTCTCCGACGACCACCGCTGCCACCACCACGGCCAGGCCGCGAACTCTTTCTCAGCGGTATGAGTTGGTGGTATCTACCGGCGACGTCCAATTGCAGCGGCTCTCGACCCAGCTCAACAAGGCCAACGGGAACGTGGCGGTCATCCAGACCGATTTCCGCGAGGTGGCGGCCACCTATCGCCACGTTGCCACCCAGGTCCAGTCCTTGCCCTTCCCGGCAGCAGCCCACGTCGACGTTGCGGCGATGACAGGAGCATTAGCCGCCTTGGTCTCCGACAGCGAGCAGGGATCTCAGGCGGTGACGCCTGCCCAGTTCGACGCTGTTTTCACCAAGCTGGCGGCCGATCAGAAGGCAGAAATAGCAGCAAACAACGCGGTCAATCATGACCTGGGCATCAACGGTATCAGCTGACGGAGTGATGGGCGGCGAGCCCGGTGCCAGCAGACGCGGCTCGCGCCGTATGGGGCTCGTCCGGTTTCGGCGGGGAAGGTCTGTGACCATCCCCCCATTGGCCGGACACCTCGAATAGGAGGTAGTCCATGTCAGCAGTGACCGAAGAGAAGCCGACGCCGGCCCGCCGGCGAGGGAGATACCCGAGAGAGTTCCGAAGGGACGCAGCGGCCCTGGTCGTCGACCAGCACCGGAGTGTCGCGGACGTCGCGAGGGAGCTCGGTGTCGTCGAGCAGACGCTCGGCAACTGGGTCCGCAAGGAACCCATCGACGGGGGCGAGCGCGAGGGAACGACCACGGAGATGCGCGAGGAGAACGTCAGGCTGAAGGGGGAGGTGAAGCGCCTGACGATGGAGCGTGACCTGCTCAAACGAAGTGTGGCCTTCTGAGGTGTTGGAGTTGGATCGGTGAGCCGCTACCGACACGTCTCCGCCATGAAGGCCGACGGGTTCCCGGTCCGAGCGGCATGTGCGGCCGCCGAGGTCTCGCCCTCGGCGTACTACGCCTGGCTGGAGCGCTCCACGGCCCCCATCGAGGCCGCGGAGATCGAGGCTGTCGCTCACGCGCTGAACGGCAGACCCCGGAAGGCCCTCGGTCGGAGAACTCCGGCAGAGGCGTTCAACGAACATCTACCTTTGCTCCAACAAGCTGGTGTTGCATCGATCAGTTGAACTCGGTCACTACCTCTCGGGTTCCTACCGGGCTCACTGCGAGCTCCTCAGCGTCACCCAGTCCGCAGGCCGGATTGCGACGTGCTTCGACAGCAGCGCCGCCGAAGCGTTCTTCTCGTCGCTGTGGACGGTCAGGGAACCTCGCGCTCCACGATCAACAGAATTCGCGGTGGATCGACCGCTACAACACCGTCAGGCTGCACTCGACCATCGGCTACGTCCCGCCGGTCGAGTGGGAACTCCGCTACCATCGCCAGGAACGGCAGGCCGCATAGCAACGTGGCCGCTCGGCGGGGAGAGCGTCACTGATCGGATAGCCGGGCGGCTGGGCCGATCTCGGGTACGCCCCCGGGACCGATCCGCTTGTTGGGACCGAGAGATCGTCACGATGGAACAGGGGATCTCCCCAGCCATCGCCGGCGACCTCACCTACGAGACCACTCAGTGGCGATGCCGCCATGTTCGTAGCCGAAACGGGGGACTTCAAGCGATTAGTCCATGCCCGGCTACTGCGCAACTGTGCTGGGTTCGCACCCACACACTACGAAGCCGGCGAGAAGGTGCACCGCGGTCCTTCACCAAGCGGGGAGCCTGCCTCTGCGCTGAGCCACCGACTGAATCCCCACCTCATCGGGTCCTCATCCAGTGAACGTGCGCAGATCAAGGACGTCCGGCCGATGTAGCGACAGCCATGGACACGATGGGCTTGTTCAGCACCTTGGCAGCGGTGGAGCCGTAGAAGCCGGCGTCGCCGAAGGTGAAGACGCCACCGTCGGCCGCAACCAGCCAGTAGCCCTTGGCGTCGGGCGTAGCCAC
>JAJZLP010000144.1 GCA_021803325.1 Actinomycetes bacterium | reverse complement strand
CCTGCGCCGCTGCCCCCGAGCATGCCCAGCACGGAGCACACGTTGATGATGGAGCCGCTCCCGGCTCTCGACATCTCCGGCGCGACAGCTTGGATGCCCAAGAGCGCCCCGATCACGTTCACATCGAGCATCCGAGCCATGTCCTCATGGCGTTCGTCCAGGAGGTCACGCGCCCAGTGGATGCCGGCGTTGTTCACCAGCACCTGGACTGCCGGCCAGTCGTCGACGGCACCGATGGCGGCTTTCCAGTCGGACTCCCGGGTGACGTCGACATGCGCAAACCGGGCATGGGGACCAAGGTCTTCTGCGACTGCCTCGCCTTCGCTGTCGAGCACGTCGGCCAACAACACGTGAGCACCTGCGTGCACCAACGCAGCAGCCTCTGCCGCCCCTTGACCGCGCGCCGCACCGGTCACGACGGCTGTCCTGCCTTCGAGGTCAGCCATGTCAGTAGCGTCGTGGTTTGGCTCGGGGGGCGCCACCTTCGCGCACGTGCTCGTCGAGGAGCTCGGCGGTCGGCTCCCAGTCGATCAGCGGGGTCGACATGCCGTGCGGCCATTCCCCGTACATCTGCATCACCCGCTGTGGGGGGCGCCGGTCGAGCCAGGCGGGCTCCCACTGGCTGTAGGGCACCGCTCGGGCCAGGCGCCGCTCGCGTTCTTCTTTGCGGGCGAGTGCTGTCGCTTCGTTGTCGACGACGAGGTTGTCCTCGCGGTAGACGACGTGGAAGACGTCCCGGGCGGTGCGATGCGAGATCGCCTGCTCGCGGAGGTCTTTCATCACCAGGTCCGGGTCGCGTTCGAGCACGTCGCCGTAGCCCGGGCCCGACGGCGCTGTGCCGATGTACAGGTCACCTTCGAGCAGCATGCCCATCCCGGAGTTCTGGTGGCGAACTTCCCAGTCTCCGTGCACGCGCTCCACTGCCTCGTAGACGTCGCTCGGTGTCCGGTGCTCGGCTATGAGCTCGTCGAGGTTGTGGTTGCGGATGAACGCGGTGCCAACAGGCCGTGACGGGTAGCCGCCGAACAGTCCGGGGGCCAGCGGCCGTCCCGAGATGCCACCCATCGACACCGCTGCGACGCCGGGCACACCGTGAACCTTGTACATCGAGTTCATCGACCGGCCACCGCGGTACTTGCCGTAGCCGGCGGCGTCTTTCCAGAACACCGAACGGAACACCGGCAGCAGCGGGAAGCTGTGCTCGATGGCTTCCGAGTCGAGGAACTCGCCGATGGCGCACCAGATGAACCCTCCGACGTCGATGCCGTCGGAGTCCCAGCGTGCCCCCATGCCGACGCCATTGGGCTGACCCTGGTCCCACGCCGCGAACGGCATCCCGTCCTTGCCCACCCCGGCCGTGAGCACGCTCGAGCTCGTGCCGGGCCAACTCCCGACGACGTGGTCGTGGTACGGCGATGCAAACTTCATCTTCTCCATACAGGAGTGCACCGCTGTGTTGACCTGCGCCTGGGTGGCGACACCGAGCGACGTCGCGTCCTCGGTGTCAGCCATGAAGAAACTGCCGTCTTGGAACTCGAAATGGAACGGCTCGTAGTACCCCGTCGTCGCCGGAAGCTCCCAGAAGAAGAACTGGAACAGGTAGCAGGCGAACATCGCGATCATCATGTGGGGGAACATGTTGAAGTTCCCGCCGACGACCCGGGGGCTGCCACGGAACCGGATCCACGCCTCCTCACCGCGTTTTTCCACCTCGACCTGGCAGGCGATCAGACCGTACTTCCCCTCGCCGGCGTTCTCCAAGAAGATCGACGTCCGGTACAGCCCGTCGTTCATCGACGACAGCTTCGCCCGCGCCGCGGCGATCCCCTCGTCGATCATCCGGCGCATCGAACCGACGAGGAAATCGACCCCCTTGCGGCGGATGATCTCGTGGCAGCGCCGCTCCAAGATGTGGACCGCCGCCGCACGCGCCTTGGTGTCCAGCGTCTGCATCCGCGGGTCGCGGACCCGGTTCTCCATCATCTCCATCAGATCGGCCTTGAGCTCGTAGTTCTCGGCGATCTTGATCGGCGACAGCAACATCCCTTCGTCGTAGCGGCTCTTCGCCGACGGCGGGTTGCCACCGGGCTCCGACGCCCCGGTCTCGGTCTCGTGGCTGGCGGCCGCCACCCACGCCACCAGCTCACCCTCCCAGAACACCGGCAGGAACAAGATCTGGTCGGGCGCGTGGATACCGCCGTACAGCGGGTCGTTCGCGTAGAACATGTCGCCCTCGTGGATCCCGACCGACGGCTCCTCGTAGAACCAGCGCATCATCCACTTGATCCCGATCGACGCGTTGATCAGGTGCAGCTGCGTGCCCATGATCCCCACCGCCAGGTCACCCTGGCGGCTGTAGATCCCCACCGCGGCGTCACCCGCCTCGATCATCGGTGAGATCCCCATCCGCGAGAACGTCTGGTACGCCTCCCAGCACACCAGCTCCATCTTGTTGCGGTAGATCTCGAAGTCGCCTCGCTCCAAACCGACCATCGCCGCCGTCTCCCGGCTCGTCGCCGGCTCCGGACGCCAATGCCTCAATGCCTCGAAATCACGCGGCATTCCTCACTCCTTCACGATGATGACGCCGTTGCCTCGCTCATCGACGCGAAACGACCGGGTCGGGTCCACCACGATCGTGGTGTCAGGCGCCTCGACAACCGCAGGCCCCTCGACGACGTTGCCCGGTTGAAGCCCCGTCAACGCGAAGATCGGGGTGTCGATCCAGCCGCCGCCAGGCCCCCAGAACGTCGGCCGGCTCCCCCTGCGGGCCGCAGAAGGATCAGGCTTCGACAAAGACAGCACCGGCAGGTCCAGCTTGCGGGTCCGGATCACCGACCACAGCGTGAAACCGGTGATCTCGACCCCCCCGGCGAGGAAGGTAGCCGAAGGGCTGTAGATACGCGAGTACTCACGCTCGAACGCCGCGTACACCTCGCGCACATCCTCGACCGAGGACAGCTGCAGACGCGGCGAACGAATACGGGTCTGGTGCGGCTGCATCCCGTAGCGCACATACAGCTCGAGACCCCACGTGACATGCCGAGCGCCGAGCTCTTCCGCGTCGCGCAGCGCGTCGCGCTGGGCGCCAGCAACCACCGAGTTGAACCCCTCGTAGTCCTCGAGCCACTCGTCGTTCTGCGCCCGGTAGAGGACCACAGAGTCGCCACGCTCATAGGAACGGACGAAATCGGTGTTCGCGATACCGAACGCGCTGAACACCGAAGCGAACGGGAACGACATGATCTGCGGCGTCTGGACATAGCCTCCATAGCCACACGCGTGCGCCCCGCCAGCGCCACCGAAAGCGAAGAGCACGAACTCGCGGGGGTCGTAGCCCTTCAGGTTCGTCTCCTTGAACACCTCGTTACCCATCTTCGCGTCGATCAGGGTCTTCACCATGAACGCCGCTTCCTCGGGGGTGGTGCCAAGCGGCTCAGCCAAATGGTGCTGCACCGCCTCGCGTGCCGCCTCCTGGTTGAGCGCCATGTTCCCACCGAGGAAATAGTCGGGATCGATGTAGCCGAGGACCACATCCGCGTCGGTCACCGTCGGCTCGGTCCCACCCAAGTCGAAAGCCGCCGGCCCCGGATTGGAGCCCGCCGACTCCGGCCCGACCTCCACGATGTCGAGCAGCGAGTTGAAACGGGCGATAGAACCGCCCCCAGCCCCGATCGACTTGGTCTCGATCATCGAGATACCCACCCGGAACCGGTCGATCATGGGAATATGCGAGTAGAAATGCCGGCCTCGGAACTCGTCGTCACGAGCACCGACCTCGACCACCGTCCCGATATCGAACGACGTCCCACCCATGTCGGTCAAGATGACGTTCGGGATGCCGTACACGTCGGCGATGTGCGCACCGCCGATCACAGCGGCCACCGGACCAGCGTTGAACGTCTCCACCGCCGTCGTCCGCTGCAGCGGGTTCGCGCCACCCCCGCTGTTCACGATGAACAGCGGGCGGCGATAGCCACGCTCGTGCAGCGAGTTACCCAGCTCGGTCAGCTCCTCGGCCATCGTCCGATGAAGGTACGCGGCCAAGATCGTCGTCATATCCCGCTGGTACTCGTTCTGCTTGGGCAGCACCTCCGACGACAACAGCACCGGCTGGCTCCCCAGATAGATCTCAGGGAACTCCTCGGTGATGACCTCGCGCACCATCTGCTCGTGCGTGGTGTTGCGGTGGGCCTGCATCAGCGCCACCACGAACCCCATCGCACCCCGGTCGACGAGATAGCGCAGCTTGTCACGCACATCGTCGAGATCGAGAGGAATGACGATCTTGCCGTCGTCATCCACCCGCTCGCGCAAACCCACCACCATCTCGCGGGGAATGACCGGCTCGGGCCGCTGGCCCCGAGCCGTCAACCGCTTGTACTCCACAGGCAGCCCGTCATGCCACAGCGCGCCACGCCCGATGAACACGGTGTCCTCGAAACCAGCCGTGGTGATAAGCGCGAGACGCGGGCCTTTACGCTCAAGCAGCGCGTTCATCGCCAGCGTCGTCGCATAGCGGACGATGTCGGTCTGCGCGACGAGCTCGTCGCCCATCAAGCCGAGCTTCTCCGCGCACTCGGCGATGGCCTGGTTGAAGCCCACCGCCAGCCGATGGCGGGTAGTGGGCGCCTTGCCCGACGCCGTCCGCTCCCCATAGACAACGAAGCAGTCCGTGAACGTCCCACCGATGTCGATACTGATCGAATTGTGCAGCTCCTCGCCGAGCGCTTCCCCGCCTGCGCCGCCAGACGCCTGCTCGACACCGGTGTCGGTCACGGACATCAGCGGTCCTCCATGTGCTTGGCCTTCAGCGCGTCGAGATCCAGCTCGATGTCGAAGGTGGGCGGATAGCCCTCCGGAAGCAGCTCGTTCTCAACCATCGTGCCGCACCCAGGGCAGTAGAACTCCACGAACACCCCATAGCCCTCGGCGGTCGTCAGCCGGAACTCGCCGGTCGGGAAGATCGGCGGGTAGATCTCTTTCGGGTCGCGCTCGTACACCACGCAACCCACCTTGTAGTTCTCGCGTGCGGCAGCCAGATCCCGGCCACACACATGGCAGCACCAGCGCTCGCTCTCAAGGTCGATATCCAGATACTCGGTGATGCGCACGGTCGTCATGACAGGCTCCTCAGCTGGCCGGCAAGTCGAGGTGGACAGCAAGATGCTCGTCCACACGGAGGGTGGCGCCCTTCGGCACCAAGATCGTGGTGTCAGTAGCGTCAACCATGGCAAGACCATCCACCCGGTTACCCGGGCGGAGCAGCTCACGGTCGTAGACCGCGACGGCGGCAGCAACGCCATCACGCCAGACCGTACGGGTGCCCTTGTGCGCCTTGCCGGCGTCCTCACCCTCCACAGGGTGCGTGGCCGTCTCATACTGCGGGATCGGCACGATGGCCCGGATCCGCAGCGCCCGAACCTCAGGGCCCGTAGCAGCCGCCGGAACAGAACCGCCGTCGTACAGTTCCACCACCGAACCGTCAGACCGGTCGATCTCCAAGCGGTACAACAACTTCGACGGCTCGCTCCCCTCGCCCGCCGCGTCCAACGCAGCACGCTTGGTCGCCGCCGCCAGCTGCTCGGCCAGATCCGCCCCAGGCCGCAACTCGTAGACGTGAGCCAAATCCATCCCCGAGATACCAAACGCGGAGAACACCGACGACTGCGGCAGCGACAGCACCCGCAGCACACCACACGCCTCGGCCACCTCAGCCCCATACAGCCCGCCGCCACCACCAAACGCCAGCAACGTGAACTGCGACGGCGGGGTGCCGCTCTCCGCGATCATCGCGGCCACCTTGTCGGCAGCCACCTTCACCAGCGCCCGGTGAACCTGCCACGCCGCCTCCTCCACCGAATCGCCGCCAGCCACCCGCTCCAACGCAGAACGGGCACGAACCGGATCGAGCCGCCGCCGGCCACCAAGGAAATAGTCGGGATCGAGATGCCCGAGCACAACCTCGGCGTCGGTAGCAGTAGCACGCTGGCCGCCGAGCCCATAGCACGCAGGACCCGGCGACGCACCAGCGGACTCCGGACCCACCGTGTACATCCCATCCACATGACCCGCGAGCGAACCGCCACCACCACCAACAGCGTCGACACGAACCATCGGCACATGCACAGCCACCCCCGCCACACGCGGATCGGCCTCGAACGGGACATGCGCACCAGAAACCACCGCCACATCAGTCGACGTCCCACCCACATCCATCGTCACGACATGGTCAAGACCCAACCGGGCGCTCACCGCCGCCGCCCCATACACACCACCAACCGGACCCGAATTGTAGGTCTCGACAGCACGGGTCTTCGCCACCCGAGCCACACCCCCAGACGAATGCACGATCAGCAGCGGATGAGGATGACCCTCGCTACGCAGATCCTCATCCGCCTTGTACAAGAACCGCACCATGTCAGGATGCAGATAGGCGTTGATCACCACCGTAGCCGTCCGCCGCTCGGCACCCGAACGAGGCGTGATCTCCGACGCCAACAAACACGGCACCGCCCCCAAATAGTGGCGCGGATACTCGCTCTGCACGATCTTCTTGACCGCCTCCTCGGCCAACGGGTCGTCCTCCGAACCAGCGAAGCTGACCACCAAGATCCGAGCCCCACCCACCAACAGCTTCCGCACCACCGAACGGATCTCAACACCATCGAACGGATCGGCGACCTCCGCGACCAGCTCCCTACGCAACAAGAACTCGTACAGCGACGACTCGCCCTCGCCGTACAAACCAGCAGCCGCACCAGGACTGACGATCAAACCGATACGAGGACCAGTCCGCTGGATGATCGAATTCGTCCCGATCGTCGACGAGAACCGGAACACCTCGGTGTCGAGCAACAGCGCCTGCACACTCGGATAGCCCAGCCGGCGAGCCCCCTCAGCCACACAACTACCCAGACACTCCGTCAAATCGTGCGGCGTGGTGTCCACCTTCACACGCTCGGCGCTGCCATCACGGACGAAGTAGCCATCGGTGAAGGTACCGCCCGTATCGATATTGATCGACGCGGTCAACACTGCCCCCTTCCCGCAGGCCACCCTGGAACCTGCAGTCGCCATCATTACGTTCAACGTCAACTCCGTCAAGCGGAACCCCCGCAGCCCCACATCCTCCCTGGCAGCAACCCCAAACCCACCCCACCACCCAGAGGGAGAGACCCGCCACGTGGATGCCTGGCCGGAGCTCGACGGCCTGGCAGGTGTCGCCCCTCGGGCCGCTCGCCGTCGAGCTGCCCGCCGCAACGACGGAACGACGGTCCGATGCCCACCGACGACCAGGAAGACGGGCGACCGGCACGGCTCCGCAGACGCTCAGCGCCCGACGGTGCCGATCACCGCAGGGGCGCCTGCAGGCCCTTCAAGCCCTTGGTCTGCTGGAACGTCTCCACCCGGCCGAGGACCTCCTCGTGGCGCAGCATGACCTGGTCGGCGATGCCCTCGATGTCCGCGGCTCGACGCGGGTCGAGCTGCGGCCCGACGTCGATGGCCACTGTGGCGAAGTACGCAGCCGGCCACGGGAGCGTCTCGATCTGCGACGCCAGCCCGTCGAGCTCCGCTGCCAGCGCGTCGTGCGCCACCAGTCGCGACACCAGGCCCGAGCGCAACGCCTCGTCAGGCCCGACCACCCGGCACGACAACACCATGTCCTTCGCCAGGCTCGGGCCCACCACCTTCGCCAGCCGGCTGGTGCCCCCGGCGTCGGGCACGATGCCCATCTGCATCTGCGGCAGGCAGAACGACGACCGGTCGCCGGCGATCCGGATGTCGCATGCCAGGGCGATCTCCAACCCAGCGCCCACCGCCGGCCCGTTGATGGCCGCGATCGTCGTCTGTGGGATCCGCTCGAAACGATCAGCGACACCAGCCCATCGGCGGATGAAGCTGGGGTAGCGGCGCCGCTCGATGCCGAGGGACTCGCCGATCGCCTCGAAGTCGACCCCAGCGCAAAAGGCGCTCCCCTCCCCGGTGACCGTCACGACCCGCACGTCCCCATCACACTCGCCCACCGAGCGCAGCACCTCGTCGAGCTCGTCCCACATGGCGAAATCCAGTGCGTTGCGCCGGTCAGGGCGCGCCAGCTCGATCTCCACACGCCGGCCCACCTGCCGGACCCGCAGCCGCTCCAACTTGCTGGTGTCGATGCCCTCCATCGCGTCTCCCATCTCCGCACCGCCGACCCGAGGATCACCGGCGACAACCGTGCAAACCGTGCTTAATCTTACGTTCTACGTTAACATGTCCGAATAACCCTGGAGCGGAGGAGAGCGTCATGTCCAATTCACCTGGGCACCGGCTGGCGTCGACGATGTGGTCGCTGCCAGGCGCCAGGACAGGCACCGCCGTATCCAGCGCCACCAACGACGGAGCGAGCATGCATCTTGGCCCACATCAGTCGGCACCAACGCGTCGCGCTGTGCCTGACATGTCCGCGCCGGGCGACCGGGCTCGGCGATCCGCTCACCGAGGAACGCGTCCCTATGCCCACTGAGCCCGTCTCGACAAGTCCTGCGCGCCGGGACGGTCAGGGCACGACGCCCGCAGACGGAGACGGCCAGCGCAAGCTGAGCATCGGGCAGATGGCGGAGATGACGCGGGTGAGCAGCCGCACGATCCGCTACTACGAGGAGCTCGGCATCCTCCCCGAGCCGCAACGCTCCTCCGGCGGGACGCGGAAGTACACCCTCGACCACCGCTTCTACGTCGAGGGTGCGCTGGCGCTGAAAGAGCTCGGTTTCTCGCTCGACGAGATCAAGCTCGTAGGCCAGTTCGCGCTGGAGCGGTCGATGACGGACCTCGAGCGCCAGCAGGCCATCGAGGTCGTCCGC
Source organism: Actinomycetes bacterium (assembly GCA_021803325.1). Taxonomy (GTDB): domain Bacteria; phylum Actinomycetota; class Acidimicrobiia; order Acidimicrobiales; family UBA8190; genus JAJZYI01. Next base: position 33,688 of record JAJZLP010000144.1, on the reverse strand, counting down.
GAGAAGATGTCAGGCCTGGAGCACAAGATCCGGGTGCTCGAGCACCTGCGGGACGTCCTGCGCTCACGCGAGAAGTACGGCGACGATCCAGACGAAGCCAGGCGCGAGCTCACCCGGGTCCTCCAGAGCGTCCGGCGCGACGCCGCAGACGGATCTTCGGGCCCTCGCTCCTGACGACCTCCGCGCCGCGAGCCGGGTCTCCGCACGCCAGGGCGGGAGCTGACCGACGGCCTGCGCCGGCCAGGCCCCTGCCCCGCAGCCCTGGCCGGCAGAAGGACGATCCGCCGGGGAGAGCACGGCCGCCCGTGGCTCCAAGTCGCCCGGGGTTGGCACGTGCCCCCATCGGTGCGGACGCAACCGGGGTCCGCTCGCCGGCTCCTCCTTGAGCTCAGTGCAGGCTCCAGCCCCCATCGACCGCGAGCGTGATGCCGTTGATGTACGACCCGGCATCGGACGCCAGCAGCAGCAGTGGACCGGAGAGCTCCGAGACCTCTCCCACCCGGCCCATGGGGGTGCGAGCAAGCACCTTCTCCTTGCCCACGTCGGTCGCCAGCAGCGGTCCGGTCAGCTCGGACTCGAAGAAGCTCGGGGCAAGCGCGTTCACGCGGATGCCCCGCCGTCCACCCCACTGCATCGCCAGGTCCCGGGTCATGCCCAGCAACCCCGCCTTGGACGCGGAGTAGGCGACCTGTGGGATGTCGCTGCCGCTGATGCCGAGCACCGACGACACGTTGACGATCGATCCTCCATGGCCAGCAGCGATGCATGCCTGACCGAACGCCAGGGCCATGTACCAGGCACCCACCAGGTTGATCTGGAGGATGTCGTTGAAATTGCCCGGCTCTTCCTTGTGCGCCGGAGTGGCATAGCCGATACCGGCGTTGTTGACCAGCACGTCCACCCGGCCGTACTCCGACACGGCCGCGTCGACGAGCCGCTTGCACTGAGCGGCGTCGGACACGTCGGTCGCCACGGCGAGGCATCGCCGGCCGAGCAGGTCCACCTTCTTCCTGGTCTCGTCAAGCCGATCCACCCGGCGGGCGCCGAGCACCAGGTCGGCGCCGGCATCGGCCAGGACTTCGGCGAACGACGCACCGAGCCCCGAGGACGCGCCGGTGACGATCGCCACTCTCCCGTCAAGGCGAAACTGATCAAGCACGCTCATACGTCAGTCCTTCTCTGTCGTGACCCGAGCGCTGCCACTCGGTCTGTCGTGGTCCGAGGGCTGTCATTCACCGCGGAACACCGGGTCCCGGCGCTCGGCGAAGGCGTTCCGGCCCTCCTCGACGTCCTTGGACGCGAAGATCGCCGGCATCAGGTTCTCCCCCTGGCGGTAGTGCTCTCCTGCCGCCTTGTTCAGCGTCCACTTGGTGTAGGAGATCGCCAGCGGGGCGCGCTTGGCCATCTTCGTGGCAAGCGCCGTGTACTCGTCTACGAGCTGCTCGTGCGGCACGACCTTGTTGACGATCCCGAACTCCCGGGCCTCCTCGGCGTTCAGGTCGTCCGAGGTGAACGCCATCCAGGCGACCCGGCGGCGGCCGATCATGTCGATGCCTCGCGTGATCGTGACTGCCGGCACCAAACCGTGGTTCATCTCGCGCAGACCGAACCGGGCCTTGTCCGACGCGAGTGCGAGGTCACATGCGAGCACGATCTCGGTCCCGAAGCCGAACGCGTAGCCGTTCACCGCGGCGATGACGGGCTTGGGCAGCCGCTCGATCGCCTCGAACGGCGCGTGGGCCTGGCGGATGAAGCTCCGGCAATTCGCCATGTTGTCGAAGGTCATGCCGCCGAGGTCGGCACCGGCGGAGAAGGCCCGGCTGTCGCCGCCGGTCAGCACGACGGCGCGGACTCGATCGTCCCCGTCGAACGACTGGATGGTCTCCGCCAGCTCGCGGAACAGCGTCGGGCTCCCGGCGTTGAGGACGTCGGGGCGGTGCAAGGTGATGACCGCGTACCGCGGTTCGAGGTAGGTCTCCACGAACAGCGTTTCCTTGTTCGTCCGCTCCACATCATCCACTGCGACACCTTCCGATCGCTCGTATCTAACGTTCAACGTCAACGCTAACGCACTCGTCCTGGCAGCGCCAGCGGGCTCCACGGACAACGACGAGATCGACGCGCTCGGCGGTGCAGGCGGCTGGCGCGTCGGGGACACATCGAACCGGCGGTGCGGCGGACGTGTGCAACGACCCGTGCCGAGCTTGAGAGCGCTCCAGCCCAGCTCGCCTGCTGGCTGCTCGTCCCCTAGCCGATGTAGGGCCGCTCGCGGCGCAGCTCCTGGCGTGCGATCGTTCTGCGGTGCACGGCGTCGGGGCCGTCGACGACCCGAAGCGCTCGGGCCCAGGCGTAGAAGTAGGCGAGCGGCGTGTCGTCGCTCAAGCCCATGGCGCCGAACACCTCCATGGCGCGGTCGATGACGCGGGTGGCCATCGCCGGTGCAGCCACCTTGATCCCCGCGATCTCCGACCGTGCCCCCTTCGCCCCGAACCGGTCGATCAGCCAGGCGGTGTGGTACACGTACAGGCGCACCTGGTCGATCTCGATCCGCGACTGCGCCACCAGCTCCTGCACGGCGCCGTGCTCCCACAGCTTCGCGCCGAACGCCGAACGGGACTTTGCCCGGTCGACCATCAATGCGATCGCCCGCTCCGCCATGCCGATCGCCCGCATGGCGTGGTGGATGCGACCCGGCCCGAGCCGCGCCTGGGCGATCCGGAACCCATCACCCTCGGCCCCGAGCAGGTTCGTGATCGGCACCCGGACACCGCGCAGCACGATCTCGGAGTGCCCGTGCTGGTCCTGGTAGCCGAAGATCGGCAGGTGCCGTTCGATCTGCAGGCCCGGCGTGTCCCGGGGGACGAGGACCATCGACTGCTGGCGGTGCGGGTCAGCGCTCGGATCGGTCTTGCCCATCACGATGAAGACGGCACAGCGTTCGTCGGCCGGCCCCGTGATCCACCACTTGCGCCCGTTGATGACGTACTCGTCGCCTTCCCGGCGGATGACCGTGGCGATGTTCGTCGCGTCGGAGGAGGCGACATCGGGCTCGCTCATCGCGAACGCAGAACGGATCTCGCCGGCAAGCAGCGGCTCGAGCCACACCGCCTTCTGCTCCGGCGTCGCGAACAGGCTCAGCGTCTCCATGTTGCCGGTGTCGGGCGCCTGGCAGTTGATCGCCTCGGGTGCGATCACGGGCGACCAGCCGGAGATCTCGGCGACCGCGGCGTAGTCCACGTTGCTCATTCCCGACACCTCGGGCAGGAACAGGTTCCACAGCCCACGCCTGCGGGCAGACTCCTTCAGGCGCTCCATGACCGGCGGGTGGCTGTGCTCGCCGTGCTGGCGCAGCTGCTCACGCCACAGCGGTTCCGCGGGGAAGACCTCCTCCCGCATGAACTGCCACATCCGATCACAGGCGTCGCGTGCCACCGGCGACAGGTCGAAGTCCATACGCGCATGGTATCAAAACCTTCCTTTGGACGTTAAGTGCCTATCTGAGTAGCCTCAGTCGGGTAGGCCGCTGCCAAGGAGGGAGCCATGTCGGAGCACATCGCGCCGCTCGCCGCTGACACGGTGCCAGCATGGGACGAGACGGTGGACGTGGTCGTCGTCGGCTATGGGATCGCCGGGGCGAGCGCCGCGCTCGAGGCGCAGCGAGCGGGCGCCGAGGTGCTCGTCGTGGAGGGGACCAGCGGCCCCGGCGGTGCCAGCATCACCTCGTCCGGCATCTTCTACCTCGGTGGCGGCACGGCGCTGCAGCGGGAGCTCGGGCATGAGGACGACCCGGAGACCATGTACAGGTTCCTGCTCGCCAGCAGCAGCACGCCGGACGCGGCGATCGTGCGGGCCTACTGCTCGGGAAGCCCAGCGCACTTCGACTGGCTCGAAGCGCAGGGCGTGCCGTTCGAGCGAAGCTACTTCGGCGGCAAGTCGGTCATCCTGACCGATACGACGGGGTTGTTCAGCACCGGCAACGAAAAGGTGTGGCCCTACCGGGAGATCGCCCGGCCGGCACCGCGTGGCCACAAGGTCGCCGGCCAAGGCGAGCACGCCGGTGCGGTGGCCATGAACGCGATCCTGGCCACCTGCCGAGCCGAGCAGGTCCCGGCGATGGTCGACACGCGGGTGTCTGCGCTCGTCACCGGCGACGAGGGTGGGGTCGTCGGCGTGCGCGCCCGGCGCGACGGCTCCGACGTCTACCTGCGCGCGCGCCGGGGCGTGGTGCTCGGCACCGGTGGTTTCACCTTCAACCCGGCGATGCTCGCCGAGCACGTGCCGCAGCTGGCCGCCACCTCCGAACCGCTCGGCATCCCCTCGAACGACGGTTCGGGCATCGTGCTCGGCATGTCGGCGGGCGCCGGCACGCACGGCATGGGCGGGATCATTGCAACCGGTTCCTTCTACCCACCCAGCGGGCTCATCAGAGGGATCCTCGTCAACCAGCGCGGCGAGCGCTTCGTCGCCGAGGACTCCTATCACGGTCGGACAGCTGCGTTCATCATGGAACAGCCCGACCAGAAGGCCTACCTCATCGTCGACGCCGAGACGTTCGCCTACCCGAAGATCACCTCCCATCGGCACTCGCTGGTCGACGGTTGGGAGACCGTCGAGGAGATGGAGCAGGCCCTAGCCATGCCTGCCGGCGCGCTCGTGACCACGCTGTCGACCTACAACGAGTGCGCCGAGCGCGGCGAGGACGTACAATTCTTGAAGCACCCCGACTGGCTCGTGCCGCTCACGAACGGGCCGTGGGCGGCGTTCGACCTGTCGTTCACCACGTCGTCGTACCTGTTCATGACCCTCGGCGGGCTGCGGACCAACGCCGATGCCCAGGTGCTGACGCCCCAAGGCCACCCGGTGGTCGGGCTGTATGCAGCAGGTGCGTGCGCATCCACCATCGCGCAGGACGGCAAGGGGTACGCGAGCGGCCTGAGCCTCGGTCCCGGCTCGTTCTTCGGCCGGATCGCCGGCTGCCACGCCGCACGACGGCGAGCGGTCTGAGCTCAGGTCCCGGCCCCCAGCAGCCGAGGGACCAGTCGTCAGAAGCCGAGGTCCCGGCCGATGATCTCCTTCATGATCTCGGTGGTCCCGCCGAAGATCGTATGGACCCGGGCGTCCCTCCAGGCGCGCGAGATCGGGTACTCGTCCATGTAGCCGTAGCCGCCGTGCAGCTGCACACACGTGTCGGCCACGCGCTTCATGACCTCGGTCGACCACCACTTCACCTTGGCGGCACCGACCGCGGTGAGCCGGCCCGCGTTGTGCTCGAGCACGCACTGGTCGATGTAGTGCTGGGTGACGTCGATCTCCGTCGCCATCTCGGCAAGCTTGAACCGGCTGTTCTGGAAGCTGCCGATCGCCTGACCGAAGGCCTTGCGGTCGCGGCAGTAGGCAACCGTCCAGGCAAAAGCGGCGCGGGCAGCGGCGCCAGCGACGACGGCGATCGACAGCCGCTCCTGGGGCAGGTTGTCCATCAGGTGGCCGAACGCGCCGTTCTCGTCGCCGAGCAGGTTCTCGGCCGGCACGCGCACGTCGTCGAACACCAGCTCGGCAGTGTCCTGGGCGTGCATGCCCGCTTTCGACAGCCGGCGGCCTCGTTCGAACCCCGGCATCCCCCGCTCGACCACCAGCAGGCTCATCCCCCGCGCACCCGCCTGCGGGTCGGTCTTGGCCACGACAATGACGAGATCCGCGTGGATCCCGTTGGTGATGAACGTCTTGGTGCCGTTGAGGACGTAGGAGCCGCCATCGCGGCGTGCCGTGGTGCGCACCCCTTTCAGGTCGCTTCCGGCGTCCGGCTCCGTCATGGCGATGGCGGTGACGATGTCACCGGTGCAGAAGCCCGGTAGCCAGCGGGCATGCTGCTCCGGGGTGCCCAGCTCCACGAGATAGGGCGCCACCACGTCGTTGTGCAGGCCGAACCCCGACGAGAGCGACAGCATGTTCGATCCCGCGAGCTCCTCGGTCAGCACCGCGTTGAAGCGAAAGTCCCGCACGCCGCCGCCACCGTGCTCCTCGGGGACCGACATCCCGAGGAAGCCGCTCTCTCCAGCCCGGTTCCACAAGAGCCGGTCGACCATGCCCTCGTGTTCCCAGCGCTCGTAGTCCTTCGCCACGTGGCGCTCGATAAAGCTACGCACCGAGTCACGGAAAGCGAGGTGCTCGGGCTCGAAGAGGTTGCGGTCCATGGCGTCTCCGTCGTTGCCGACCCGGTCGTCACCGCTACCGCCGGTGCGTCGGGCCACAGTTCGGTGTGGATGGGTCAGGCGGATGGTGCCGGCGCGTGCTCCGGGTTCGATCCGACCCAGATCCTGATCTTCGCCGACACCACGACGTCGCCCTTCTGGTTGACGATGTCCTCCTGGATCACCACCGTGCCCCCGGACTTCTTGTCCTGCTTTTCGAGGACCTCCATCACGGGGTGGACCGTGTCACCGAAGAAGACCGGCGCCAGGAACCGCACCTCGTCCATGCCCATGAAGGCCTGCACGCGCCCGGGAAGGAGCGGGATCAGGCCCGCGCCGCACGACAGCACCAGCAGGCCGTGGGCGATCCGCTGCCCGAACGGCGTCGTCTTCGCGTACTCGGCGTCCATGTGGAGGCCGAAGTGGTCCCCGGTGACGCCTGCGAAGTTCACGACGTGCGTCTCGGTGATCGTGACACCGCTGAATTCACGGCGCTCGCCGATCTCGAGCTCCTCGTAGTACCGGTCGAACATCCGTGCCCCAGGCCCTCGTGATTAACACTTGACGTCAGACGTTATATCATGCTTGATCGCGCGCATGCAACCGCTGCTGCGAGCGACGAACGGGTGCCGGCGGCTGTTAGCCGGGTGTGTACCTGTGCGCCCCGTGTGGGCTGTGTGGCTGTGCGCCCCGTGTGGGCTGTGTGCCTGTGTGGGCGGTGCGCCCCGTGTGGCTGGTGTGCCCGTCAGTCGCCTGTGGCAGCCCGGCCGCCGTGCTCCTCGGTGGCCCAGCGGAGCAGCTCGGGCCCGGGCGCGTCGTTCGACGCTGGCTGTGCAGACGCCTCGACCGCCAAGTCGTGCAGGCGGTCCAGCACCCGGATCCGGTGGTTCAGCTCGCTCAGCTTCTCCCGCATGATCGCCCGCGTCCGCTCGGACGCCGATGCTCCGGTCAGCGCGAACTTGCCCAGCTCGGCGATCTCCTCGAGCCCGAACCCGAGCTGCTTCAGGACCTTGGCTCCCTCGACGTAGAAGACGTAGTCCGCTGGGTACCGGCGGGTGCCCCCCGACGTCCGCTCCGGCTCGGGCAGGATGCCGAGCTCCTCGTAGTAGCGGATGGTCCGGGTGGACACGTTCGTCCGCCTGGCCAGCTCACCGATGCTGAGCGTCTCCTCCTCCGGGCTGGGAGCAGCGGCTTTCGGCGCCCGCCCGGTCACGGCCAGCCGGGTGCGACCCGGCCTGGATGACGCTGGCACCGGCTTGCGCTCGCGGCTGGACATCCACAATCCCCCTCGGCACGTACAACGTTCGCTTGCAGCTGCAAGCAAGCGTAGCGCCCGACGGCGCAGCCGAGGCCGATGCCCCCGGTGAACAGGATCAGCGGCCGGGGATCTCGTCCATGAATTCGTACAGGCCCTTCGACAGGTGGTGCCCCCCGTCGATCGTCAGAGTCTCCCCAACGATGTAGTCGGCGTCGTCGGAGAGCAGGTACGCCACGGCCCGGGCGGTCTCCTCCGGACGCAGCAGCCGCCCGGCCGGGATCGACCGGATCAGCCGCTCCCGCACGGCCGGGTCGCCGGCCAGAACGTCGGTGCCCCCGACCGGCATCCACCCGGGTGCCACGGCGTTGACCCGGACACCCCGGCCCGCCCATTCGGCGCCCAGCGTCCGTGTCATGGCCAGCACGCCCCCCTTGGCCGACGAGTTGTGGACGATGCCGGGAGCCCCCATCCATGCGTACGGCGTCAGGACGCTGACGACCGCACCCTTGCGCCCTGCCGCCAGCCACCGCCGGCCGGCCTCGGACGTGCAGTGCCACGTGCCGTTCAGCACGATCTTGAGGACCGCGTCGAACCCGTTGGCGCTGAGCTTCTCCGCCTGGACCGGGAACAGGCCAGACGCGTTGTTGACGAGCCCGTCGATGCCGCCGAGCAGATCCTCGGCCCGATCGAACAGGGCGTGGACAGAACCGGGGTCACGGACATCACAGGTGACCGCGTACGCCTGGTTAGGACCGAGCTCGGCCGTGATCGTGCCGACGACCTCGTCAAGCGCGGCCTGCGTGCGGCCACAGACCACCACCCGGGCGCCGAGCCGGCAGAGCTCGGCGGCCAGAGCAGACCCCAACCCCCCGCCGCCGCCGGTCACGATCACCGACTTGCCGTCCACTCCGGAGAGTGCGGCCATGACTGTCCTCCTTGGTTCTTGGGAGCGCGTGGGCTCCTGCGCCCGGTGCCCGCTGGCCACTCAGGCCAGCGACACGGTCCCGACATTGCGCTTGATGTACTCGGCGACCGCCCCACCGGGCAGGCCCGGTGGGAAGCAGCGGTGGACGCCGAGGGTCTGCAACGGTTCGTAGTCGACTTCGGGGATGATCCCGCCCATGATGACCAGGACCTCGTGCAGCCCGCGCGCCTTGAGCGCCGGGATGAGCTCGCGGGCGATCTGGATCTGCCCGCTCGTCATGATGCTGACGCCGACCACGTCGACGTCCTCCTGCAGGGCGGCCTCGGCGATCTCCTCGACGACACCGAACCGGAAGTAGACGACTTCCATCCCGGCGTCACGCAGCTCGCGCGCGATCAGCTTGGTACCGCGCCCGTGGACGTCGATCTTCTTCTTGGCCAAGAGGACCTTGATGTGCTCCTTGGACACGACCTGCTCCTATCTCCAGCGTTCGGGGTGGTTGACGGTCACTCGCTGACGAACCAGCCGAACGCCTCGCGCATCGGCACCATCATCTCGCCGTTGGTCGCGCCGGCCCTCGCCGCGTCGACCAGGGCCGGCATCAGCGACCCATCACCGCTTTTGAGTGCCTCACAGGCAACGCGCACGTTGTCGAGGGCCGCCTTGACGGCGGCATCGTCGCGCCTGGCCCGGTACGCGTCGAGTCGCGCCTTGGCTTTCTCCTCGATCGACTCGTCGACACGGAACGGCTCGTAATTCTCCTTCTCGTCCGAGACGTACCGGTTGACGCCGACCACCGGCAGCTCGCCGCTGTTGATCATCTTCTTCAGCTCGTAGGACGAGTTGTCGATGGCGCGCTTGATCTCCCCGGTCTCGATCCCTCGGAGGTATCCCCCGTTGGCCTCGATCTCGTCGTAGATCTCCCAGGCTGCAGCCTCGACATCGTCGGTCAGCCGTTCGACGAAGTACGAGCCGCCCAGCGGGTCGGCGACCTCGCGCAGCCCGCTCTCCCACATCAGGACCTGCTGGGTGCGCAGTGCCGTGCGGTGCGACTCCTCGGTGGGCACCCCCACCGCCTCGTCGTACGAGCAGGTGTGGATGGACGCCACGCCACCGAGCACGGCGGCCAGGGTCTGCACGGTGATCCGCCCCGTGTTGTTCATCAGCTGCTGCTGGGTCAGCACGTACCCGCTGGTGTGCACGTGGACTCGGGCATGCATGTTGGAAGGCTTGACGACTCCGGCGTCCTTGCAGATCTTCGCCCACATGCGGCGATGCGCTCGGAACTTGGCCACCTCCTCGAAGAGGTTGACCGTGCAGCCGATCTGGAACGACAACCTCCCGATGAAGTCATCGGGTGCCATGCCGGCCGCCAGACCGGCATCGATGATGGACTTGCCCCAGGCCAGGCCGTAGGCGAGCTCCTGAACCGGTGTGGCCCCAGCCTCGGAGATGCCGTACATGAAGATGTTGACAGGGTTCCAGTCCGGCGCGTTCTCCTTCGCCCACTTGATCAGGTCGATCATCAGGGCGTAGCCCCACTTCGGCTCCCACGAAGGCACGTCCTGCACGGCGATGCGCGGGTACCAGTTCATCGAGTTGCCGTGCATCTTGGCCAGCGGCTCACCCCGCCGCTCGACCGCAGCCGCCAGCAGCGCCAGGGCGGGCAGGCAGTTGTCGCCCGTGATCATCGAGAAGTTCGTCGAGTCCAGGTCCCAGCCCCGGATCAGCTCGTCGTAGTCGTCACCGGTGCTCATGTGCACACCGCACTGACCAAGGTTGCCAGCCGCCTCCGGGTGGTCGGCGTCGATGCCGTACATGCACGGGATGTCGTAGACGGTGTTGAAGACCTTGTGGCCGAAGTAGCCCTCCATGCCCTCGGCCACCATCATCTCCATCTTCTGACGGGTCTCCTCGATGGTGCCGTAGCCGAAGACCATCTGCTGCATCCACGGCGTCAACGCGTACCCATCCGGGTAGAGCCCGCGCGTGAAGGGGTAGACGCCGGGCATCTCGTCGAGATCGGAGCCGGCGACGTCCTCTTTGGTGTAGAGGGTCTTCACCGGCAGGCCCGACAGCGTCTTCCCGGGCCGAAGCTTGTCGGCGTAGCGGGCCCGGCGCTTCTCCCACTCCTCCTTGCGCGACTCGAAAGTGTCGCTCGATACGTCCTGGGTCATCGCAACCTCGATTCTCAGTTCGTCGCCAGGCCACCGGCCCGGAGGTGCGCGCGCGCTCGCACGATGTCGGTGACGAATTCGTCGGCGGCCAGGTGCGGGTCACTGAACCGGCCGTCGTCGAACGCGTCGGGGGGGATCGCCGCCAGCTCGGCTCGCAGCCGCTCGGTCACCGAGGACAGGAACTGCGCGTGACGACGGTTGCGCTCGATCTCGCTCCGCCACGCGCTGTCGCCCGTGAACCGGTAATGGTCGTCGACCAGGCCGGCCAGCTCGCGGATGCCCTCGCGGCGCAGCGCCGACACCTTCAGCACGGGCACGACCCACGTCCGGTCCGCGGTGGGATCGCGCCGCACGTAGTCCTGGCTGCGCAGGTCCTCGACGGCGCCGGCCGCCTCGGGCAAGTCGCCTTTGTTGACGGCGACGACGTCGGCGATCTCGGTGACTCCCGCCTTCATCGCCTGCAGTGCGTCACCGTAACCGGGTACGAGCACGAGGACGACGGTGTGGGCGATCTTGGCGATCTCGAGCTCTCCCTGACCGACCCCGACGGTCTCGACGATGACGACGTCCTTGCCCATCGCGTCCATGACGTCGACCACGTCGTTCACCGCGACCGCGAGCCCGCCCGCCGCTCCACGTGCGGCGAGCGAGCGGATGAAGACGTCGGCGTCACCGCTGGCCGCCTCGAGCATGCGGTCACGGTCGCCGAGCAGGGCGCCTTGGGAGAAGGGGCTTGACGGGTCGACGGCGATGACCCCGACGGTCCGGCCCTGGGCACGGATCTCCTTGATGAGCGAGGCGGTGAGGCTGCTCTTGCCCGCTCCGGGCGGACCGGTGATGCCGACCCGTTGCGCCGACCCGCAGTGCGGCAGCAGTCGTGCCAGCACCTCGCGGGCAGCGGGCGAGCCGTTCTCGATCTCGGTGATCAACCGTGATGCGTGCCGCACGCTGCCGCCGACCACGAGCTCGGTGGTGTGCACTGCGGTGGACGTCACGGCGGCCTCGATCCGGGGTCTGGACTGGCGAACTTCCGATCCTTTACGTTAAGCGTAAGTCTTGCACAAGCTGCCCCTGGTCCGCCAGTCGTCATCCGAAGCCCCGGCCCGCACGTCTTCCGCCGCCGTGCGCTGCCCGCCTCGATGGCCGGCTCCCCGGTCCGACCCGTCCGGCAGCTGGTCATTCTTGACGTTTAACGATAGATTACTGCCAACACTGATCTCATCCCTAGGAGGGCATTGTGGGAGCTCCCTGTTCGACCGCACCTGGTGCGGTGGTGACGCCATGACCTCACCGTCGGCTGACAAGGTCGTCCCGCTCCAGGCGCTCGGCGGGCTCGTGCCAGACGGTGCATCGGTCGCCTTCGGCGGGGGCTGGTTCGCCAACCACCCGATGGCGGCCGTACGCCAGCTGATCCGTGCCGGGAGGAAGGACCTCCACGCGATCACTGTCGTCGGCTCGGTGGACATGGACCTGCTGGCTGCCGCCGACGTGCTCGGCCACCTGTCGTTCTCCATGGTGACCCTCGAAGCGTTCGGCCTGGCGCCGAACGTGCGCAGGACCATCGAGTCGGGAACCTTGCCGTTCACCGAGTACACGGGGCTCGGCATGCTGATCGGGCTCGAAGCGCAGGGGCGTGGCATGCCGTTCCTCCCCTACCGAGGCCCGTTCGGCTCCGACCTGCCGGCGCGCTACCCGGAGATCTACGCCACCACGAACTGCCCGTTCACCGGTGAGGAGCTCACCGCCGTCCGGGCGCTGCAGCCGGACGTGGCGATCGTGCACGCGCTGCGCTGCGACGCCGAAGGCAACGCCCAGTGGGACGGCACCTCCGGACCCGACGTCGACATGGCGAAGGCGGCCAAGCGAGTCATCGTGACCTGCGAGGAGATCGTCGACCGACCGGTCATCGTCGAGAACCCGCACATGACCAAACTGCCCGGCTACTACGTCCACGCGGTGATCGAGGCGCCCTTCGGCGCACATCCGACCTCGCACATCCCTCGCTATGCCATGGACGCCTGGCAGCTCATGGACTACGCCGGCCAAGCCGGCACCGACGCCATCACCGACTACGTCGCCCGGATCCGCTCCGAGAGCGAGGACGACTACCGGGCCCGCGTCCTGACCGGGCGTGGCGACGTGCTCGCCGCCCTCGTCGACGTCGCCGAGACCCTCGAAGGAGCAAACCTGTGACTGCCTATGACGTCCACGAGCTGATGGTCACCCGAGTCGCCGCCGAAGTCGACGAGGACGGCGTCACCGTCATGGGCTCGTTCACACCCTTGGCCTATGCCTCGTACATGCTGGCGAAGCTGACCCACGCGCCGCGCGCCTACCTCGCCGGCTTCGACGCGGTCGGCATGTCTCCCATCCAGCTGTCGTTCACCGGCGCGGAAGCCGCGGCCTACAAGGGGGCGGTCTGTCGCTGGGGGATGCTCACCGAGATCAACTCGATCCACCTCTCCAACCATGGTGGCGTCGAGGCCGTGTCGTCTGCCCAATTCGACGGCGACGGCGCCATCAACCTCTCCACGATCGGCCCGTTCGACAAGCCGAAGGTGCGGCTGCCCGGCGGCGCCGGAGCGGCCGAGGTCATCAAGATGTACCGGAAGATGATCGCCTACTTCGGCAACCACAGCTCCCGCACACTCGTCGACAAGGTGGAGTTCGTCACCGGCACGAGGTGGAAGGTCGGCGCCGAGTCGCGCCGGCAGGCGGGGCTGCAGCCGGGCCCGATCATCGTCGTCACCAACCTCGCCGTGCTCGTCAAGGACGAGGACGACCAGCCGTTCCGCATCGAGAGCGTGCACCCCGGGGTCGACCCGCAGGTGGTCGTCGACAACACTGGTTTCGCGCTCGACGTCCCGAGCGACGTGCCCGTCACAGCCGAGCCGACCGCTAAGCAGTTGGAGCTGCTGCGCACGAAGATCGACCCGTTCGGCACCGTGAAGTTCGACTTCCTGTCCGGCAAGGAGCGCCTGCAGTACCTCGAGAGCATCCTCGACGCCGAGTGGAAACGAGCCGAGGCGACGGTCCGATGAGCTTCTGCGACCGGTTCAGCCTGGACGGCAAGGTCGCCGTCGTCACTGGAGCCTCGTCCGGCCTGGGGGTGACCTTCGCCCTCGCCCTGGCCGAGGCGGGTGCCGACGTGGCCCTCGGGGCGCGTCGCACCGACCTGCTCGAGGAGACCAGGGGCAAGATCGAGGCCCTTGGCCGCCGGTGCATCGCCGTGCGGGTCGACGTGTCGGTGGCCGCCGACTGCGAAGCGCTGGTGGCCGCCGCCGTCGACCAGCTCGGAACAGTGGACGTCCTGGTGAACAACGCCGGGGTGGGCCACGTGGCGCCGGCGCACAAGGAGGACCCGGCCGACTTCGCTCGGGTGGTGCAGGTCAACCTGGTGGGCGCCTACCAGATGGCCCAGGCCTTCGGCCGGGCCTGCATCGCCGGGGGGCACGGCGGGTCCATCGTCAACATCTCGTCGGTCGTCGGCATGGTGGCCAACGACGCCCCCCAGGCGGCCTATGGCGCGTCCAAAGCCGGGGTCATGTCGATGACCCGGGACCTCGCCCTGCAGTGGACGCTGCGCCGCGGGATCCGCGTGAACTCGTTGGTGCCGGGCCTCGTCCATAGCGCCATGACCGCCGGCATCGAAGCCAGCCCCGAGGCCATGGCGAACGTGACGCGCAGCATCCCGATGCGCCGCCTCGGCGACGCCGACGAGCTGGTCGGAGCGCTGCTGCTGCTGGCCTCGGACGCCGGGAGCTACATCACCGGGTCGGCGCTGGTGGTGGACGGGGGGTGGACGGCGCAGTAGCGCCCCTCCCCTCAGCGCTTGGCCAGCTCCCGGGCGATGATGTTGCGCATGATCTGGTTGGTGCCTCCGGCGATCTCGTACAGCTTCGTCTCGCGCCAGTAGCGCTCCATGCCGTACTCGACCATGTAGGAGTACCCGCCGAGGATCTGCATCCCGCGGTTGGCACAGCGGGTGCCGGCCTCCGATCCGTAGACCTTGGCCATGGACGCCTCGAGCGAGCACTCCATCCCCTGCTGGAGCTTCCACGCCGCGTGGAAGGTGATCAGCCGCGAGGTCTCCACGTCCATCGCCATGTCCGCCAGCATGTGCCCGACGGCCTGGTGCTCGATGATCGGCCTGCCGAACTGCACCCGCTGCTGCGCATACGCGAGCGCCATGTCGAGCGCACCTTGGCCGAGCCCGGTGCCCTCGGCGCCCACGTAGATCCGCTCGCCGTTCATGAGCTCGAAAATGATCCGGCTGCCGTCGCCGAGCTCGCCGACCAGGTTCTCCTCCGGGACGCGGACGTCGTCGAAGAAAACCTCGCAGGTGTGCGTCGCCTGACCGGCCAGCTTGCGCAGCGGGCGAACCGACACGCCCTCCTGCTCGCGCGGGATCAGGAGCACCGAGAGCCCTCGCGACGCCGGCGCGTTCGGGTCCGTCCGCACGAACGCGAAGATGTAGTCGGCTGTGTCAGCGCCGGTCGTGAAGACCTTCTGCCCACGGACGACGAGCTCCGAGCCATCGCGCGTGGCCCGGGTGGAAAGGTGCGTAAGGTCGGAGCCCGCACTCGGCTCGGTGAGGCCCATCGCGATGCGCACCTGGCCGGCGGCGACCTTCGGCAGGATCTCCTCTTTCTGCTCGTCGGTACCGAAGCGTGCCAGCCCCTTGGCGCAGAACGTCGCCGTCGGCAGCCAGGCGTAGGCGAGCGCGGCACTGGCCCGGGCGACCTCCTCGACGGCGATGCAGATCGAGATCTGGTCGGCGTCCGATCCCCCGTACCGCTCGGAGAACGCGAGCCCGCACAGGCCGATCTCGGCCGCCTTTCGGTACAGGTCGGAGTCGAACTCCTCGTCGCGGTCGTGGCGGGCGACCACGTCGATCGGCGCCTCGCGCTCGAAGAAGGTGCGCAGGCTCTGGCGCAGGGCGACATGCTCGTCGCTTAATTCGAAGTCCATGGTTCGCTCTCCATCCGACGTACGGGTCAGGCGATGCCGCGCTGGGCTCGCAACTGCTTCTTCAGGACCTTTCCGGTCGCGCTCACGGGGAGCGAGTCGACGAGCTCGAGCGACCGCGGCTTTTTGTACGAGGCCAGCCGCTCGGCGGCAAAGTCCATCAGCTCCGGGGGGGTGACTGTGCCGCCCTCGCGCCGGACGACGACGGCGTGGATCGCCTCGCCCCACTGCGGATGGGGCAGGCCGATGACCGCGACCATGGCGACGTCGGGGTGCTGCTCCAGCACCCGCTCCACCTCGATGCTGAAGACGTTGATGCCACCGGTGATGATCATGTCCTTCAGCCGGTCCACGATGGTGATGAAGCCCTCGGCATCGACGACGGCGACGTCGCCGGTGCGGAACCACTTGCCCAGGCGGCAGCGCTCGGTCTCCTCCGGCATCCGGAAGTACCCGGGCGACATCGACGGCCCGGACAGCAGGATCTCGCCCGACGTGATGCCGTCGTGCGGCACGTCGTTCCCCTCGGCGTCCACCACGCGCACGTCCATCAAGGTCTCGGGCTTGCCGATCGAACCCAGCTGGCGCAACTGCTGCTCGGTGCCCTCGCTGAAGAGGTTCTGGGGACGCAGGATGGTGCCGCACGAGTAGCTTTCCGCCATACCGTAGATCGGATTGAAGATGTCGCCCATCACCTCGCGGGCCCGCTTCAGCACGGAAGCCGGGAACGGCGAGCCCCCGGACATGACCCCGAGCAGCGACGACAGGTCATAGGACTCGACGCCGGGCTGCGACACGACCATCTGGACCATGGTCGGAACGATGATCGTGTGGGTGACACGGTAGTTCTGAACCAGCTTCGGGAGCTCGACGGGATCGAACGCCGTCGGCACCACCGTGCGCCCGCCCTTCAGCAGGACCGGGTGCAGACCCGCCGGGCCGCCCGGATTGAAGAAGTAGGGGATGCACTGCAGCGCGGTGCCGGCTTCGGGCAGAGCCAGCTCAGCCGCCCAATTCTGCAGTGCAGCGATAGCATTGCCGTGCGTCAGGATCGCGGCCTTCGGGATGCCCGTCGTTCCGCTGGTCGCCCCGAGCATGTACATGTCGTCCTCGGTGAGCTGGGTCACCGGTGCGGTGGTGGAGGCCGAGTCGATCAGCGTCTGGAGGTCGAAGTCGAGACCGTGCTCACCGCCGAAGCCGATGACGTGCTTCACCGACGGCACCTCGGCCAGCCATGTCCGTGCCGCCTCCACGAGGTCGACGTGCACCAACGCGACGGTGGGCTCCACGTACGAGAGGTATGCGCTCGTCTCGTTGGGCGCCAGACGCGTGTTGAGAGCCGCACCGATGACTCCGGATTTGGCGCAAGCGAAGAAGAAGTCGATGTACTCGCTGCAATTGGGTGCGTACATGGCCAGCCGCTCGCCCTTGGCCAGCCCGAGCGACAGCAATGCGTTGGCCAGCTTGTCCGTACGCGCGTCGAGCTCGGCCCACGTCCGGGTCACTCCTGCCGGCACCACGACCGCGTCCATGTTGCCGAAGTACCTTGCGTTGCGGCGCACGATATCGCTGACCAACATCGAGGATCACTTCCTTGCCGGTCCGGTGACGTTGGCGACGGGCTTCCGCCATCCGTCCCCGTGAGTGTAGTGTGATCTAACGCTGAACGTAAAGGGCTCTCTCGCGGCTCGATTCGACCTCCGAGGGGAACGATGCGGTACCTCGACCTTGTAGCAGGTGTGACGACAGCCCACGGCGAGCAGGTTGCCGTGGCTGGCAGCGGTCGCCACATCCGCTTTGACGAGCTCCACGACCGAACGGGCCGGCTCGGGGCAGCGCTCCGCGGGCTGGGTCTGCAGCCCGGTGACCGGGTCGCGTTGCTGGCGGCCAACGAACCGGAGTACATCGAAGTCCAGGCCGCCTGCCTCCGTTCGGGCTTCACCCTGGTTCCGATCAACGTCCGGCTCGCTGACCCAGAGATATCGTTCATCCTGTCGGATTGCACGCCCGCGGTGATGATCGGCGGCCGGACGCAGCACGCGAGGGCAGCGGCGCTCGCAGCGCAGAACGGCACCGTGCACACCTTCGGCCTGGGCGCGCCCAGCACCGTGGAGCGCTACGAAGACCTGTTGGCGGCCGCCGTGCCCGACGGAGCAGCGGACCCGACCGACCCCGCGCTCACCGTGCTCGTCCTCTACACCAGCGGGACGACCGGGCGACCCAAGGGGGCGATGATCGACCGGGCTGCGTTCACCGCCCGAGTGCTGGTCAACTGCGCGGAGCTGAAGGTCGGGCCGACGGACGTGCACCTGGCCGCCCTACCGATGTTCCACATCGCGGCCTTCCTGGCCTACGCCCACACCGTTGTCGGCGCACGCGTCGTCATGGTGCCGGAATTCTCGCCGCAGGCCTGCCTGGCAACGATGTCCCACGAGCACGTCACCACCACTGTGCTGGTCCCGACGATGCTCGGCATGCTGCTCGACAGCCCCGAGCTGGCGTCCATGCCTCCGAGGGACCTGCGCCAGATCGTGTACGGCGGGGCGCCCATCACCCCGAGGCTGCTGGCACGCGCCCTTGATGAGCTCGGCTGCGACATGCTGCAGCAGTACGGCATGACCGAGAGCGGAGCCTCGACCGTCTTGCGCCCCGTCGACCACGACCTCCAGGACGTGCAGAAGCTCTCGTCCGCCGGCACCGAGGCCGTGTCGTTCGAGGTCGCCGTCGTCGACGACTCCGACCGCCCCGTCCCACCAGGCGACCAGGGCGAGGTCGTCTGCCGTGCACCGTCGCTGATGAGCGGCTACTGGAACCGTCCCGACGCGACCGCCGAGGCGCTGCGTGGCGGCTGGATGCACACCGGCGACATCGGGTACCGCGACGAACGCGGCTACCTCCACATCACCGACCGCCGCAACGACATGGTCATCACCGGTGGCGAGAACGTGTACCCGCGCGAGGTCGAGACCGCGCTCTGCGAGCATCCTGAGGTCGGGGATGTCGCGGTGCTCGGGATGCCCGACCCGACATGGGGGCAGGTGGTCACAGCCGTGCTCGTCGAGCCGGCACCTGCGGACGACGTGCTCGAGCAGTGGGCACGCGACCGGCTCGCCGGCTACAAGGTCCCGCGCCGCTGGGTGCGCGTCGGGGAGCTGCCGCGCAACGCCACCGGCAAGGTGCTGAAGCACGAGCTGCGGGCCATGCTCGGCGGCTGACGGCGGCTGACGCCTGCCGGACCCGCCACTGGCCGGACCCACGGTGACGTGAGGTCGCGGTCACCTCCAGGACGTGTCCCCCTCGTCCCGGCGCGGTCAGTAGCCGATGGAGCGGAGCCCGTGGTCCACGCGCGGGGATGGGACACCGATCCCCAGGCGCACGAAGGTCACGGCGCGGCCGTGGTCCAGGCCGAGCTCGCCGAGCAGCGGGAACGACGTGCCCTCGTGCTCGGCGTCGATGAAGACCGAGTGGCAGCAGATCCGGTCCTCGTCGACCCGCAGGCCGGTGGCGCGCTCGCAGGACTCCAACGGCTTCTCCTTCGGCGCCAGCGCGTCGACCCCCGCCAGAGAGCGGAGGCCCAGTCCTCCATCGGGTCGCCGCGGTGCGCCTGCTCCTAGTCGGTGAGCGCGACCACCTCGTCGCCGACATGGATCACAGTGCCCACGCCGACGTCACTCCACACCAGGGATGTGCGCCGTGGCGCGTCGGCGATCACGCGACCGAACGGAACCTGGGCAGGAAGATCCCTTCGGCGATGGGCTCAAAGACGGCCTGCAGGCGGAGGCCCACACGCAGGTCCTGATGGGCGACGCCCACCACGTTCGTGGTGACCCGCACCCCCTCGTCAAGGTCGACGAAGGCCACGTTGTAGGGAACCTCTTCGGCGAACCCGGGGTGGTACACCTGGTGGACCAGGGAGAACGAATAGAGCGTGCCGAGCCCCGCCGAAGGCGCCCACTCGATGTCGCCGCTCATGCAGGCGATGCAGCGGGGAGCTACCGGCCACATCCACTGCCCACACGGCACGCAGCGCTGCAGCATCAGCCGCCCGGCGGCCGCGCCGTCGAAGAATGGGCGGCTGCCCTCGTCGGGCACCGGAAGGGGCTTGCCGTACCCGTCGGTCATGTGGGGACCTGCGCCGTCTGCCCGTCGTCCGTCCCGGCCGGCTGCCGCTCGGTGTCGCCAAAGGCGGTCATGGCTCACGCCGGGAGAGCACGATCGTCCCGTGGTAGTTGAGGAATCCGCCGTTGCCGCTCACCAGGACGAGCTCGTGCGGGTCCACTTGGCGCTCACCCGCCTGCCCGCGGGCCTGCACGATCGCCTCGGAGAGCGGAGTGAAGCCCCACATGTAGTAGGCCGACAGCTGGCCACCGCCGGTGTTGGTCGGCAGGCTGCCGCCTGGACCGAGCCTGCCGTCCTCGACGAAAGCGCCTCCCTCCCCCTTCGCACAGAACCCGTAGTCCTCGATGGTGACGAGCACGGTGTACGTGTAGCAGTCGTAGAGCTCCAGCAGGTCGAAGTCGCCTGGGCCGACCCCGGCGGCAGCGAAGGCCCGCTTCCCCGAGGCGGCAGCCCCGGTGTGGATACCGGGCTCTCGGTCGGTGCGGCGGCTGTCACCCGGAGCAGCCTGGCCGGTGCCGAGCACGTACACCGGCGGCTGGCGCAGGCTGCGGGCCCGGACAGCCGAGGTCACCACCACCGCCACCGCCCCGTTCGACACCAGGCAGCAGTCCAGCAGGTGGAGCGGCTCGGCAACCCAGCGCGACGCCTGGTGGTCCGCGATGGTCATGGGCGTTCGCATCTGGGCCCGCTGGTTGCGCATGGCCCACTGCCGCTGTGCCACCGCCACTGCCCCCAGCTGTTCGCTCGTCGTGCCGTACAGCTCCATGTGCCGGCGGGCGGCCATGGCGTAGCCGATGTTGGCGCCGTAGAAGCCGTAGGCGTGGTCGAGGCTGTCCATGCCGGTGACCCGGCGTTCGGCGGCATAGGCGGCACCGGCGGAACCGCCCTGCTGCAGCGGCGCGTCGGCGTAGACCATCACCACCACTTCGGCCTGCGCCGATCCGATGACGTGCTCGGCGTACTGCATGAGGGTGGCCGAGGTCGACCCGAAGGCGCTCATCGTGCTCAGCACCGACAGGTCGCGGAACCCCAGGACCAGCTGCAGGTTGGCGTTCATCTCCGGTGACAGGTTGCCGTGCACGAGCAAGCCGTCCACCTCGTGCATGGCCAACCCGGCGTCGTCAAGGGCCAGGGCGATGGCCTCGGCGGCGAAGTCGGTCGCCGTACGCCCGTACACCTTCCCCATCTCGGTCATGCCCAGCCCGGCGATGGCGATCGAGCCTCGGGTCATGTCGCACCTTCCCGGCAGGGCAGGCTGATCGTGGCCGTCCCAGGCCCGACGGACACGCCCTGGCCGTTGTCGGACCACATCTCGATGTCGACCAGGCCGGTGCCGCCCTGGCGGCGGCGCCCGGTGACTCGCCCGTGCACCACCACAGTCTGGCCGGCTACGTTGAACGACCGCATGCGGAACCCCGTGATGGCCCGGATCCGGCCGGCCGCGCCGATGAACTGGCGCAGGGAGCGTTCCCACATGCCGAGCAGGAAGGTGGTGCTGGCGTACATGTCGGGCGCACCCGACGCCCTGGCGACCTCCGAATTGTGGTGGATCGAGTTGAAGTCGCGGTTGGCCCCCGCCGCCACCACCAGCCGGTAGACGCTCAGAGGGAACCGGACCGGCGACAGCTCCTGGCCGTCGGTCACGTCCTCGAAGTGGCGCTGCGGCGGCGCCGGAGTGGGACCGGCTGCTGGCAGTTGCTGCTCAGGCATGCTCGTCGTCCTCGGTGTGCGGGTTGTAGAAGTACAGGCCGGTACGGATCCGGGCGATCAGGGCCTCGTCGGTGGTGTAATAGGCGGACTCCCACGTCGTGAAGGCCCCCAGCCCGACGGCGGTGCGCTTGGGCTCGCACGAGAGCAGCACGTTGCCCCGCCGGGTGAGCCGGTCGCCCACGCACAGGTCACCGAGGAGCTCGAGCTCGATGTCGGTGGCGAAGTAGCCGGTGGTGGGCGGGGCCAGATCGGGGACCAGCGGCCTGACCGGCGAACGGGCCGGCTGCGCGTTGCGATCGGCGTCGACGAAGACCCCCGGGTCGCCCGACGCCCACATGGCCGGAAGCTGGTAGGAGAGCAGGCTGCTCACCGGGGCCACCACGCCCCGGTAGCCGGCCTCCCTGGCCGCCTCGTCGTCCTCGTGGATGGGCGACCAGAGCTCCAGCGGCTCCAGGAACCGCCGGATGGTCCCCGGCTCGACCCGGTCGGCCCCGACCAGCACCTGGCCGCCGAAGTCGCGCCCGACGGCGTCGATCATCGGCTGCCAGGCCTCCATCCACTCCTCGGTGGGTGCCATCAGCGCCTACCCTCTTCCTCGTCATGCCAGACCGGCGGCTCGTGTCACAATCGGCCCGGTGTCATCGCAGGATCCCCCCGTCGAGCAGGGATCGGTACCGCTCAGCGCTGTAGCCGAGCAGGTCGCAGAGCACGGTCTCGTTGTCCTGACCCAAGGTGGGCGCGGCCCGGCGCACGGCGGCCGGCGTCCGGGACAGGGCGAAGCGGGACCCCTCGACCGTGGTGCGCCCGAAGAGCGGGTGGTCGAGCTCCACGAAGTGGCCACGGTGTGCCAGCTGGGGGTCGTCAAGCATGTCCAGACTGGACATGGCCACGTGAGCCGGCACCCCGGCCGCCTGCAGCTGAGCGGCCACGTCGGGGGCGAGGTGGGCGGCTGCCCAGGCCCCGATGCGCTCGTCGATCTCTCCGGCCCGCTCCAGGCGCGCCGCGGCATCGGCGAAGGACGGATCGCCGGCAAGCTCCGGGCCTCCGACGACCCCGGCCAGCGCCCGCCACTGGTCGTCCGAGCAGACGGCGACGGCCACCCAGCGGCTGCGTCCCCGCTCGGCGGGACGGCACGTGTAGACACCGTGCGGGGCGAACTGGCGATCCGCGTTCCCCTGTCTGGTCGCCGCCACACCGGTGGCGACCACCTCGGCGACCTGCGGTCCGAGGAAGTGGATGGCCGCCTCGGCCTGGGCCACGTCGATGGCGCAGCCGACGCCGGTCCGTCGGCGCCGGTCGAGCGCTGCCAGCAGCGCGACCAGGGAGAAGCGGGGCCCGACGTAGTCGGTGTACGGACCGAACGGCCCGAGCGGGGGCCGGTCGGGCCAGCCCACGATGTGCTGGAAGCCGGACACCGCTGCGCCGATGTTGCCGAAACCAGCGAAGGTGGCCCACCTGCCGGTCTGGCCCATCAGCGACGTCGACAGCAGGATGACGGCGGGATTGATCCGCTGCAGCTCGTCGAAGCCCAGCCCCCACTTGGCCATCACCCCGGGCGAGAACGACTCGAGCACCACGTCGGCCCACGCCACCAGGTCGCGCACCACGTCGCGCCCGCGCGCGGTGCCGAGGTCGAGGGTGACACCCAGCTTGCCCGCGTTGCAGTTGCCATAGCTGGCCGAATGCTCTGGGTCCTGCTCGCCGTTGCGGAAGGGCCCCACCAGGCGGTTGGTCTCGATGCGCCAGCTCGACTCCACCCGGACGACCGTGGCGCCGTAGTCGGCCAGCACCCGGCCGATCATGGGCCCGGCCACCACCCACGACAGGTCCGCCACCTTCAGCCCGTCGAGGGCGGGCCGGGCGGTCGGCGCCGGCACAGCGCCGTCAGCAGCCGGATCGGGCCGGGTGGACCGCCCCGGGCGTGCGGCACCGGACCAGTCGTGGGCCCGCACGCCGTCGACCAGGGCCTGGTCCTCGCCTGGTAGCGGGGCCCGGCGACGGGCAACGTCATCGACCCCGTCGAAGCGGGCGACCGGGCCGGGGAGGGTCCACGTGCCGGCGTCGGCCCGCTGCACCTGGGCGAAGAACGAGCGGTCAGCGAGGTGGGGGCTGGCCACCAGGTCGGCGGTGGTGCTGATGGGGGCGAGCAGGATCTTGCGGGCCATTGCTTCGTCCATCAGCGCCGACGTGGTCTGCCGGCACAGGTATTCGGCGACCTGGTGACGTGCCCGCTCCAGGTCCCCGATGGTCAGCTCGCCGGCGTCGTACAGGCGGGGGACGTCCGCCCAATCGAGGGCGGCCAGGTCGGGGTCGACCGCCTCCTCCTCCCCGAGCCAGCGCATGAGGTTGTTGGTGAAGCGACCGGCCGCCGGCCCCATGGAGAGGTGGAGCTCCACGTAGCCGTCCTGTACGGGCCACTTGGTCCGGCGGCTGGCCGAGCCCGAGCCGCTCAGGTCGATGCGCTGACCTGCCAGGCGCGCCTCGGTGGTGCCGGGGTCCGGGTAGGTGGAGCGGTCCGCTACCGCGGCCGACAGGGTGGCCGACAAGGTGGCCTGGGCCACCGACTGCTGCACCGACACATCGACGTGCTGGCCAAGGCCGTCGCGCACCCGTGCGTGGTGCGCCACCAGGGCAGCAACGGCGGCATCGGCTGCAGCATGCAGGTAGGACTGGGGCACCGAGATGCGCACCGGCGGCCGGTCCCCGTCTCGGTTGAAGTAGAGCGCCCCACCGGCAGCCCAGCACACCAGGTCGCTGTCGAGCCAGTCCGCCTTGGGCCCGTCGCTCCCGAAGGGGGTGATGCTCACATAGACGACCCCAGGATTGGCGGCGGCGACCGTGTCGTGGTCGAGGCCACGCGCCGCGGTCCATCCGGGCGGTGCCGACTCGAAGACGAAGTCGGCCGTCGCCAGCAGGGCGACCAAGGTGGCCCGGTCAGCCGGGTCGTCGGCGTCGAGCACGACGGACCGCTTGTTGGAGGCGAAGGCCTCCCAGTACAGCGACGTGGCTGCCTCGCCCTCGCCGACGAAGGGCCCCACCGACCGGGCGGAGGAGCCACCGGGCGGCTCGACCTGGACAACCTCCGCACCGAGGTCGGCCAGCAGGCGACCAGCCAGCAGGCCCCGTCCGTCGGTCAGGTCGACGACCCGGTAACCGTTGAGCAGGTCCATCGCATCTGATTCTCCGTTTCCGCCCCAAGGCGCTCCGGTCCGGCCGATCGGGGCCCGACGTCCCGGCGGGGTGGGGGCGCGAACAGCACCCCCACCCCGCCGGCCGCTACCGGAAGCTCGGCGCACCTCGGGGGACCCGGCATGCGCGTGGCTCGGTCACCGCATCCTCGCGGTGCTGGCCGTGCGCTGCAGGCCCCTCCTCGGCGAGCCGCGATCTCACGAGTTGAACAGGCTGAACGCGGGCTGGACGTTGACCACCGGGGTCGGGGACGTCACGTTGTTCCCCTCGATCTTGTAGAAGCGTGCCTGCGTGTTGCAGATCGCCGGGTACGGCGCAGGACCGGGGCACTTGTAGGTCGTCCCGAGGAAGATCTTCCCTCCGGCGGGGCTGGTCATCTGCTTCTCGATGTTCGTCGGCGTGATGTTGGCGAACCCCAGCGGCTTCAGGACCGATTGGTACGTGGTCATGATGTTCTCGAAGGTCACCGGCGCGAACCCGTTCAGGATGCTCGTCGGCGCGTACTTCGCCATGACGGCCTGGAAGATCTTGGCGTCGGCCGACGTCCCCTGCGGGTTCTCCATCGTCTGGCTCGACTCGATCCATCCGTTCATCTCGCCGTTCGTCGCCTTCAGCACCGACGAGTTGAAGCACGTCGAGACGGTGACGACGGGCACGTGGCTGTGCTGCGACGCCTGCGCCTGAGCGGTGCTGATGCAGTTCTGGTCCGTCGGCAGCAGGATGATGACCTGCGAGCTCTCAGCACTGATGTACGGGGCGGTCCAGTCGTTCTGCGTCGCCGAGGCGGTCACAACCTTGACCGACACGCCCCAGTGCTGCAACGGGTTCTTGATCATGGCGATGGTCGACGCGGCGGCGTTGGTGCTGGTGGTGAGGATCGACACGGTCTTCACCTTCGGCATGAACTCGTGGACATAGAGGCCGGTGCTCGCCGTGGCGGTCACGTCCCCACCGAAGTAGTTGTAGGCGTTTTTGGCGACGTAGTCTGCCGGCGCCAGCGGCACACCCCCGACGACAGGGATGTTCGCCGAGTTCAACGTCGAGTACCACGCGTCCATGTTCAGGTCGACACCGCCGAAGACCCCGACGACGTGGTCGGCGACCATCTGCTGCGCGCAGGACTCCGACGACGACGGGGTCCCATCGGTGACACAGCTGTCCAGGTGGATCGGATGGCCGTCGACGCCGCCGAGGTTGTTGTTGATGTAGTCGGCAGCGGCCTGTGCAGCCGCGGTCGCCTCGGGGAACGTGATGATCGAACCGGCGTTCTCGTTGATGAACCCGAGCTGGATCGGCGTGCCACTGGCCGTCTTGGTGCCCAGCGCGCTGGCACTCGACGACGACGACGACGAGCTGCCCGATGTGGTCTGGGCGGTGGATGACGAGCTTGAACTGCACGCTGTCAGGGTGAGCGCCCCGATGGCGACGATGCCCGCGAAGCGCAGGCGATACCCTCTAACTCTCATGTTCTTCTCCTCGAACTGACTGCTTCTCTCCGAACGTTCCGTACTTCGTGCCTTTCTGTGCCTATGCCAACCCCCGTCCTCTGCTCGCCGAACCAGCGCAGCCACGGAGCGTACGCCGAGTCGCTCGTGACCGCTCGCATACCGGCCGCCTGACCGACCATGCGACCCGGAGGACACCGGCGCCCAAGCCGCGGGTCACCCGTCCACCGCACCTTGGCCCAGGTAGCTGGTCTCGAGCAGGTCCTCGTTCTTCATGAGGTGGTCGGCTGGTCCCTCCAGGACCAGCTCGCCATGGGCGAGGACGTACGCCCGCGACGCGATCTGCAGGGCCAGGCGCACGTGCTGCTCCACCAGCAGGACCCCGCACCCCGTCTCGGCGGCGATGTGGCTGAGCACCGGCAGGAATTGCTCCACGATGATCGGAGCGAGCCCGAGGCTCATCTCGTCGACCATGAGCAGCCGTGGCCTGCTCACGAGCGCGCGAGCCAGCGCCAGCATCTGCTGCTCGCCCCCCGAGAGCAGCCCGGCCTTGCGGCCCACCAGCGGCTGGAGGGCGCTGAAGTGCCCGAGGACGTCGTCGATGGCCTGCGCAGCCTTGACGCCGCGCTGCACCCCGAGCCGGAGGTTCTCGCGAACACTGAGCTGTGAGAACAGCGCCCGTTCCTCGGGCACGTGGGCCATGCCGAGCCGAGCGAGGCCGTGCGGAGCGTGTCCCCGCACCGGCACGCCGAGCACCGTGATGTCCCCGCCCATGATCGGGACCAGCCCGGACACGGTGAGCAGCGTGGTGGTCTTCCCGGCCCCGTTCGGGCCCAGGAGGGCCACGATCTCCCCTTCGTCGACCTCGAGCGACAGGTGCCGGACCACGGGCGCGCCGCTGTACCCAGTGGTCAGCTCGGAGACCTCCAGGACCTTCATTCCGGTCCTCCGGTCGCAGAGAGCCCATCCGAAGGGCTCTCTGCGAGCGAGGCCTCGTCGTCACCGGACCGTCCGAGGTACGCCTCGATCACGGCCGGGTCGTCACGGACCGCCGAGGTGGGGCCGTGCGCCAGCAGCACGCCGAAGTTCAACACGTAGAGCTCGTCGCAGACGTCGAACACCAGCCCCATGTCGTGGTCGACCAACAGGATGCTGATCCCCTGCTGGACGATCTGCCGCAGGCGAGAGCCGAACCGCCGGCTCTCCTCGCTGTCCAGGCCGGCCGCCGGCTCGTCCATGCACACCAGGCGCGGGCGCTGTGCCAGCGCTCTCGCCACGCCGATCATCTTGCGCTGCCCCTGCGACAGCTCGCTCGGGTACCGGTCGGCCAGGTCACGGGCACCGACCAGGTCGAGCGCGGAGGCGATCGCCTCCTCGTGGCCGGCTCCGCGGCGAAGCCGGGGGAGGACCATGTCGACGAGCAGGTCGAAGGCGGACTCTCGCTCCAGAGCCACCTGCAGGTTCTCGCGCACGCTCAGGTCCTCGAAGAGCTCGATCGACTGCCACGTCCGGACCAGGCCGGCCTTCGCCCGGCGGTGCGGCGGGCGCTTTCCCAGGTCCTGGCCGTCGAACCGGATCGTCCCCGACGACGGGGCCATGCCGCTCAGCGCGTCGATGAACGACGTCTTGCCGGCTCCGTTCGGGCCGATCAGGCCGACGATGTGGCCTTCTTCGACGGACAAGTCGACGCCGCTGACCGCCACCACCCCGCCGTAGCGGACGGTGAGCGCCATGGTGGCGAGGAGCGGGCTCACGCCAGTTCCCTCTCGCGGTCTTGCACCGGCGCCTTGGCCAGTACCGGCACACCGCCTCTGGCCGACGGTGGCCCGAAGCGGAGGCGTCGCATGAGCGTCTGCTTCGTGATCCGCATGGCACCAGCGATCCCCTCGGGGTTGAGGATCGCCGTGAGAATGAGCCCGAGGCCACTGATCAGGTCCTCGATCTCCAGGCCGTTGCTGCGATTGCCCAGCACGACGACCAGCAGGAAGTAGAAGACGATGCCTCCCGTGCTGAGGGCCCCGCCGATCATGGCGCCGCTCACGCTGGTGATCCCGCCGATGTAGGCGATGGCCAGGACGGAGACCGAGACCAGGATGTCGAATGACGACTGGGAGACCAGGGTCTGCTGGTAGGCCACGAAGCACCCGGCGATGCCGGCGATGAAGGACGCCAGTCCGAACCCGAGGAACTTCATCCTCTTGACGTCGACGCCGGCCGCTGCAGCGGCTCTCTCGTTGCCTCGGACCGCCAGGAAGCGACGGCCGGTGGGGCTGCGGCGCAGGTTCATCACTCCGAGGGCGATGAGGGCCAGGATGATCACGGCGAGCACGCCGAAGGCCGGCTGGGCGATCTCCGAGCCCTTGGAGAATGCCACGTTCAGCCCCAGGATGTGGATGGCGGGGACGTTCGTGCCGTTGACCCCGCCGGTGTAGGTGGGGTTGTTGAAGAAGAACTCCTCGATGGCCCAACCCGCTCCGAGGGTGATGACCGCAAGGCTGATGCCGCGGACCCGCAACGCCGGAATGGCGATGGCGAGGCCGACGACGGTCGCTCCCAGGCACGCCAGCAGCGGCGACAGGGGGAAGGGTATGCCGGCTCTCTGGGCCAGGGCGGCCAGCACGTACGCGGCCACCCCCGCGATGGTCATCTGACAGAGGGCGATCGTGCCGAGGAACCCGGTCATCACCACCAGGGACAGGCAGACGAAGGCGCCGATGACCGAGTTGACGAGCGCCAGTCGGTACCCGGCGGACAGGGTGAAGAACATGACGACGGCGATGGCGGTGGCGACGGCCGGCAGGACGAACTGCGGCCTGGTGGCGTGCGCGGCGGGCAGGCGGCCTTCGGAGGCGGCGCCCCGGCTGGGCAGCGAGTTGCCGACCAGGAACAGCGCCACCACGATCACCAGGAACGGCAAAAGCTGGTCGCTGCCCGTCGACGGCCACCAGCTCAGCTTCGATGGCAGGTTCTGCAACTCCCCCTGAGCCATCCCGAGGACCAGGGCGGTCGCCGACATGACGCCGAAGGACGAGAACCGCGCCACCAGCGTGGCCGCCAGTGCCGGGATGATCTCGAGCGTCAGGCCCGTGGGGGTCAGATTGATGATCGGCGCCACCAGGATCCCGCCCAGGCCGGCCAGCAGCGACGCCAGGACCCAGTTGAGGCTGGCCTGTCGATCGGGGGAGAACCCCAGCAGGATCGCGGCCTTCTCGTTCTCAGCGGCGCCACGCACCGACAGCCCGAAGCGGCTGTAGCGGAACAGGGCCCACAACCCGA
Source organism: Actinomycetes bacterium (assembly GCA_021803325.1). Classification (GTDB taxonomy): domain Bacteria; phylum Actinomycetota; class Acidimicrobiia; order Acidimicrobiales; family UBA8190; genus JAJZYI01. Next base: position 4,433 of record JAJZLP010000144.1, on the reverse strand, counting down.
CAGACAGCACGATGACGACGACGGTCAGGATCACGCGGTCCCAAGGGATGATGGCATGGCCCACGGAGAAGGCGCCCGAGGAGGGGATCAGCGAAGGCACGGTCTGGGTGTTCGTCCCGAACCGGAATGCCATGGCGGCCTGGAGCAGGATCATGATCCCGACGCTCGCCGCCACCTTCGCCAGTGCCGGTGCATGGCGCAGCGGCCGGAACACCAGCAGGTGCATGAGGACGCCCAGGACCACCGCCGTCGCCAGGGAGAGGACGACCGCGATGGGTGCCGACAGCCCGTTCGGAGCCCCCAGATGGATGAACCCGGGCAGACCCGGTATGGGAAGCGGGTACGTGCCCAGGACTCGCAGGGAGTAGAAGACGTAGGCGATGTACATCGCCACGGCGCCTTGTGCGAAGTTGATGACGCCCGACCCGCGGTACCCGACGAGGACGCCGAGGCCGATCAGGGCGGCAATGGCGCCGGTCGCCAGACCCAGCAGTGCGAAGACGATGAGGTCGGTCAACGCTTGGCACCTTCCCCGGTCACCCGGTGCTGAGCGCTGATCGCAGGTGTCCCCGGCCAGTGGTCGAGCGCCGGGACCCACCGTCCGAACGCCGACGACGCGTCACCCGCGCAGTGGCGGCTGCAGCCTTGGCCCAGACAACCACGACTGACGATGCCCATCGATTCGCTCCCACCCCAATGAGGAACACCATTACCGAGCCCGGCAGACCGGACCATGGCACGTCAGAGCACGGCCCGCTCCTGCGACCTAGCTGTCGCCTGGCTCGTGACGAAGCCGCGCTGGCGTGTCACGGTAATCTTACTGCTGTCTTACGTCAAACGTAAGCATGGTGCCACGACGAGAACCGCTGCATTCGAGGAGCGGCGGCGGCCGAGCGACGGGATGCAACGCTCACGAACGCCGGGTCAGTAGCCGATGGTGCGCAGCCCGTGCTCCATGCACATGTAGGGGACCCCGATCCCGAGGCGCACAAAGGTCGCGTCGCGGGTGTGGTCCGGACCGAGCTCGCTGAGCAGCGGAAAGGATGTGCCCACGTACTCGGCGTCGATGAACACCGAGTAGTAGCGGATCCGGTCCTCGTCGATCCGCAACCCGCTGGCGCGCTCGTACGCCTCGAACAGCATGTCGCGTGGCGCCAACGCGTCGACGCCCCGCCAAAGCGCCGAGGCCCAGTCCTTCATCGGGTCACCGAGGTGCGCCTGCTCCCAGTCGGTAAGCGCGACCACCTCCTCACCGGCATAGATGAAGTTGCCGACGCCGACGTCGCCCCACACCAGCGACGTGCGCTGCACGTCGTGCGGCACGTTGCGCTTCAGCCACGAGAACAGCACCTCGACCACGGGCATCGGCTCGGGTTGCGCGGCGCGGTACGACCGCTCGTAGTGCTCGAGCTCGAGCAGCGCATGGTCCTCCGCCCGCTCGGGGACCTGCATGAACTCGGCCAGGCCGGCTGCCCGCCAGTCCATGGTGTGGACGGCGGCGAGCTTTTCGGCCAGGTCGACACCGATCTTCCGCCGACGCTCCTCGTTGCCGGAGGCGAACAGCTGCCCCGCCGACGCGGAGCCGGGCACGGTGCGCCGAACGTAGAACGGCGCCCGGCCCAGCAGCTGCGGATCGTCTTCATACCAGAGGGTCTCGGCGACCGGCACCGGCGAGGCCCCGAGAGCGCGAAACGTCTTGTACTCGCGCTCCAGGCTGACCGGCACGACCGACCCCTCCGGGTGGTCCAAGCGGAAGGTCAGGGACTCGCGGTGCTGCTCGCCGGCCTGCACCCGCAGCACCTCCGCGAACCAGGTCTCGCGCGACATGCCGCCCACGTTGCGCCGGAGGCTGGCCACCTCGACCGGCCCCGTGCCGAACCGCTCGGTCAGGTACGCGGCGACCCGAGCCTCGTCGAGATCACGGTCGTCGTCGGTCATCACGCACCAACCGGCCGGAAGCTCATGTAGAGCGGCTCCACCAACGGGACGAGCCGGTCCACCTGGCGCCGGACCAGTCGGTGCAACTCGTCGCGGACGCCGCGCAGCTGCGGGTCCTCGTCGCCGGGGTCGGTCTCGTCGAGCCACTGCAGCACGGCGACGATCCGCCCGCGCAGCTCCTCGTTGCGGGCGACCGCATCGTCGAGCCGTTGGCCCGGACCACCGGGCTCCGGTGACCCGATCCGCTCGAGCACGGCAGCCCACCGGTCGCGTGCCTCACCGCCGTGCTCTCCGTGGCGCACGGCCAAGCCGGCCAGCGACACCAGGGTCGCCGACATGTCGACGTTGTCGGCATCCATCGCGTCGAGCTCACCGGCCATGCGCAGCTGCAGATGCGCCAACACCAGGTCCATCGCGCTGACGACGTACCGCGCCCACCGATCCTCGACCTTCGGCGCCACGGTGTCGTTCAACGACAGCCGCAGGCTCGCCAGCAGCTCCTCCGCAGTCGGTCTCATCGGCCGATCACCTCCTCGGGCCGCAGAGGACCCGGCAGTCCGGACATGGACAGCACTGTGCTCGTCGTCATCCGATCACCCCGCTTCGAGGATGTGGTAGACGATGTCCGCTTGCGAGCGCACGCCGCGGACGAACCCGGCTCCCCACGAGACGTCGCCCGCGACCGGGTCGCTGCGCCACCAGTCGAACGCACAGACCCGGGCCGCGATGCGCCATTCGCCGGAGCGCCGCTCAAAGCGGTCGACATACCGCAGGCCGGCGACCATGTCGCCGGGACGGCCGTCGCGTCGGGTGTAGCGATGGTAGGCGACGGTGTAGGTCTCGGAGCGGGCCACACCCGCCTCGAGATCGACGTCGATCAGGATGTTCGCCAGGAAATGGTTGGTGGCGTCGAACCGGGCGAGGGTGTGCCCGAGGAACTCGATGAACCCGTCGACACCGCCCCGGTAGTCGCCGTGGTCGTCGGTGCCCTCAGGCCAGTAGCACCCTCGCACCGCTTCGAGGTCGAGCCGGTCGACGCCGCGGGAGTAGGCGTGGAGCACCCGACTGACGGCCCGCTCGGCCATGAGCAGATCGACGTCGCTGCCCGACGAGGACTGCCTGTCATCGGTCACTGCAGCTCACCACCCTCCCACCACCGCTCGAAGGCGGGTTCCACGCTCCGGCTGACCAGCTCGACCAGCAGGCCGGTCGACGAACGCCCTCCACCAGCCCGGCCATGGCAGCGTCGATGTCCTGCACCCGGGCACCGACGTGGAACTGCCTGTTCGGCAGATCGATCACCGCATCCTCTTTGCTCGGCCGGCCGGCGGGTGCTGGTCCCGGTCCACGGTCACTGCTACGAGCCGTGGTGCTCATGGCTGGGGGAACAGGACGATGGTCCGCCCGATCGACTGGCGGCTGGCCAAGAAGGCATGCGCTTCGGCGATCTCCTCGGGTGCGAACACCCGGGCCACCATGGGGCGGACCGTTCCTGCATCGAGCACGCGCAGGACCCGGGCGGCGCTCGGAGCGACCAGCTCCGGGTTGTGCTGGATCCACAGACCCAAGGTGAAGCCCCCGACGGTGATACCGGTCTCGAACAGGGTCTGCAACCGGAAACGCGACGTGCTGCGACCGGAGCTGGCGCCGACGCTCACCAACCGGCCAGCCGGACGCACACAGTCGAAGCTCCGGGCCAGCACGTCGCCGCCGACAGACTCCACGACCAGGTCCACACCACGCCCGCCGGTGACCCGACGCACCACGTCGACGAAGTCGTCCGCGGTGTAGTCGACAGCCACGTCGGCTCCGAGCTCCGCCACCCGCTCGACCTTGGCTGGCGACCCGGCCGTCGCGATCACCGTGGCCGCCCCATACGCCTTGCACAGCTGCACCGCAGCCGACCCGAAACCACCGGCAGCAGCGTGGACGAGGACGGTCTCCCCCGCCTGGAGGCGACCCATGGTGACGAGCGCCGCGTCGGCGGTCAGGAACGGGGAGCCCAACCCCGCCGCCTCAGCGTCGGTCAACGCCTGGGGCACCGGGTACACCTGGTCCGCAGCGGCGACGAGCCACTCGGCGGAAGTCCCAGCCTGGGGAAGCAGACCGAACACCCGCGTGCCGACTGCCGGCGTCTCGACACCCGAGCCCAGCGCCACGACATCGCCGGCGAGATCATGGCCCATCACATACGGCGGGTCCGGCGCCCCGGGGTACACCCCGGCACGCTCCATCAAGTCGGCCCAGTTCACCGCGAAGCCACGGCTGCGCACCAGGACCTGCCCGGGTCCCGGGACCGGTACCGGCACCTCGTCCCACACCAGCACCTCGGGACCGCCGTGGCGGTGGAACCGCAAGCCCCGCATGACAGCCGGGGCCGCAGTGCCGCTCGGCGGCAGTGGTGCGGCGCCGGTCATGCTTCGGACATCCCTGCAGGGACGCCGTCGACGATGAGATCGTGGTACTCCGAGATCCCGTGCCCCTCGCGTCCGTCG